>NZ_JAVCWL010000030.1:0-97622 GCF_030846505.1 Massilia pseudoviolaceinigra
GGTCGTGGAAGCGCTTGTCGTCGTAGGCAAGCAGCATGGAATGGTTGCTGTTGCGCGTGCGCACCAGCGGGTAGCTGACAAACACGCTGGCGATGCCGGCCCGGCCGTGGGCGTGCAATGGGGCAAATTCCTCGCTCAGTTTGTAGCGCAACATGCTGTACGCCGCACCCGCCCGTGCCTTGCCAAATTGCATCTGGTAAGCGACGCGCGCATAGTTCAAGCCCGCCCCGGATGTGAGCACGTACACGCCGAGCACGTCACCCATGCCCAGCAGCTCGTTGACGTTGAGATTGGCGCCAATCCGGTATTGGCCAGTGTAGCGGTTGCCCGCGTTGTCGGCATCGACGCTTCCGGACATCGACTTCCCGGGCGTGACATCGACGATCAGGTCGGACGTGCCGAGCGATGCGCCCGGCACCAGGGTCGATTTGATATTGACGCCGGGAATGTCCGAGAGCCGCAAAAGCCGGCTCTCGAGCGGCGCGCTGGTGACAACGTCGCCGCTATCGAGGCCCGCCAACTGGCTATGGACAAATTGATCCGACAGCCTGGAAGTGTTGCGCACCGCGATCTTGCCGTACTGGCCTTCCATGACCGTCATGGTCACGGCGCCGTCCTTGATGTCTTGCGCCGGCAAAAAGACCTGCGCCAGCAAATAGCCATCGCCGTGGTAGCGCGCACGGATTGCCGCCGCCATGCGCATCAGCTCGGACATGGTCAATTCGCTGTCCGGCTTGAAGCCTGTGAGGGCGAGCAGTTCCGCCTCCGGATAGGCGCGCGTGCCCGTCAGGCGCAGGCTGTCGACGACGATCTTCACCTGGTCCGCCGCGCTCGGCCCGGGCTTGGTGTCCGCGTCGATGCGTATCACCGGCTCGCTCTTGGGCACCGTCGGGGGGGCGGGAATTTGCTGCATCTGGCTGCCGGCGGTGGGCGCCTGCGCCGAAGCGACTGCCTGGACCAAGGCGGACAACGCAATGGGTAATATTTTGTTATATAACATGAAACTGCCCCTTTACATGCTAACCGGATGCCATCTTCTACATTGAAAATTTTACTCCAATGCAATATTTGATCCGTACGCAACCGTACGGACAGCACGGATATCGGCAATGTGTTGCTTTCGGGGGTAATCGACATGTTGCACAGTCGTCGCGACTTCCGTGCGATGGTCCGCGAGGTCTGTCGGGCTGGTATTCCCGTGCACTGACGCGTCCCACCTGGGCCTTCATTGGGAGGCGCAACGCAGCGCGCGCCGCACGTGCGGCCGGCCCGCTTTGCCCATCGAGTTGTATGATGTGTGGTTTTCGGGCTGCGGATCGCTGCCGGGCCCGGCGAACAAACTTTGATTATTTGAAAATGCCGCAATGACGGCAAGTGCGCGCCATGCTTCATCTCTCGATTCGACTTGTCTTCTACTTTGCGCTCGGCTGGCTGATCGCCATGCCATTGGGCGGCTTTTTCGGCGCGATGCTGCCGCTTGTATTGATTTTGTGGTGTGTGGGCGGGTGCATGCATTTTGCCGCCGATTTCATCAATATCGTGCCGGCGATCAGGCGCTCGGCGCGCCGCTCGGCCTGCGAAAAATGGAATGGCCGCTATTACGCGTACTACGGCGCTCAGATCCGCTTGTGCCTGGTGGACAACATGGTCTGGATCGTGGAAGAAGATGTGCGGGCGATCATGTCACCCGCCGTCAGCGAGCGGGAAAAACGCTTGTCCGGCGTCGATTACGCAGTCATTCCCGGCACCGTGCTGCATGGCTATAGTGAGCAGGGTTTGTTACGGCTGATTAAAGTCCGTCTGATGCGACGGGGTGGCGAAGCTGACATGAAGAAATTCATTGTCTGGCTTCAAAACGAAGCGCTACCGAATGTCAAACGCGTTCCGACTTCATCCGCGATATGAGTCAGCCGCTACCGGTCCATGCCGCGCCTTGGATCGATCGCCAGTGGGGACAGCAGGCCAGGCGGTGCCACGGCACCCGGACCATCTTCCCTTCCTGGCCGGACGAAAAGGCCGACGCTGCGAGGAGCAATTTGTCGGCCATCAAGCCACTCGAATGCCTGTCAAAAAATGTGCATGCCGGAGTTGACATGCCCGACGCCACCTACCAGTTCGATCGTACCGGTCCTTGGGTCTAACCGGCTTACGGCGATACACACGTTATTGATACTGTGGATGTAGCCAATCGCACCTGCAGGCATGTTACGGACCCGGGTCGATCGATGCAGGCCCGTCACGCCCTGCGCGGTGCGCCAGATGATGTCTTGATGCTCAGAAACAATCCCAGTAAGCGCATTAGGAAAGCTGACACGCGCGACCCGAACCCGGGAAGGTTGCCCTTGCGGTACTGGCTGGACAGCTGCCCCAGTCTGGTCACGGCGAATATTTAAACGTGGCATTCATTCTCCTGGTGTTGGAAAGTGGTGGGACAGCACTCATCGACTGCACCCGATGCAAACGGTGCTGCGAAAGTCGCCATCGTTTTCAACGAATTCCAGATCCGCTGGCCCACAATCATGAAGAATGATTTTCCAGTGTCGCCGCGCAGAAGTGTACTTCTGACAACCATTATAGATGTCTAGACGTTACATTGCAGCATTATTTACAATGTTTTCTTGTACGCTGCGATGATCTTTTCGTCCGCTGTCTTGAATCGCGCGACTGCATTGGAAACGGACTGCGAGGACAAGCCGCACCGCTCTGCGGCCGCCGTGGTTGTTGCTCCTTCGATCAGCACCAGGCGCGCTGCCGCACGGGCCGGATCGCGCGAGCCGAGCAGTTCGGCGACCACATCGAATTGGGCCGGCGTCATCGAAACACTCGCGCCGTCATGGCGCCCAGGCGCACCGGGTCGGCATCAATGAGCGACCTGGCGGCACCTACCGTTTTCATGGCCCACCGTACTTTGATGTGCTTCAGGTTGATGTGCTTGCGCGCCAGCCGTGCGGGGAACCTGCGGCTGACTTCCGCCGCTTTGAGCAAGTGTGTCAATGGGTGATCTTCGATAAAGGGTGCTTTTGCCATCCGTTGGGTGGACTTTTTGGTGTTATTCAGAACCAGCCGGCTCAAGAATATGCGCAAACAAGGCTGCAAGCAAGTACGCGTCCGAAGTTCGGGGAAAAGCCGGCAACGGCGTTAAAGCGGTGCTGCGCAAAAGCTGGACGGTTTGGCTGGGCGCCCGGCTAGGATTGCAGCGACAGCCGGTACACCGTCGTCTGACGGTACACCTGCCCCGGCCTGAGAATCACCGCCGACGCACACTGCCCGTTCAACTGATCCGGATACGCGTGCGCTTCCAGGCAAAACCCGTCGTGCCGCGCGTACGGCCGTTCCGCCCGGCCCTGCACGCCATCGAGCCAGTTGCCGCTGTAGAACTGCAATCCCGGCTCGGTGGTCGACACCTGCAGGCGCCGCCCCGATCCCGGGTCGACCACGCGCGCCACCTCGCGCAGCGGCCCGGCCCTGCCCATCGCATGCGGCTTGACGCAGTAACAGTGATCGAAGCCGCCCGCCAGGCGAATCTGCGCATCCGGCCAGCCGAGGCGCGGCCCGATCGCGGCCGGCTGACGGAAGTCGAACGGCGTGCCGCCCACCGCCGCCACCCCGACCGGAATGCCGCCCGGGTCGGTCTCGAGATAAAAATCGGCATCGATCTGCAGCATGTGGTCGCCCACGTCGGCGCTGCCGCCATTCAGGTTGAAATACGGATGCGCGGTCAGGTTGACCGGAGTCGGCGCGTCCGACACCGCCTCGAAGTCGATCGTCAGGCGGCCTTCGTCATCGAGACGGTAATGCACCTGCACGTCGAGCTTGCCGGGAAATCCGCCGTCTCCATCGGGCGAGCTAAGACGCAGCGACACGCCCGCGTTCGATGCGCTCAGCTTCCAGCGCGCCTTGTGAAAGCCATCGTCGCCGCCGTGCAGATGGTTGCCGCGGTCATTCACGGCCGCCTGCACCGGCGCGCCGTCGAGCATGAAGCGGCCCTGCGCGATGCGGTTGGCCCAGCGTCCGATCACGGCGCCGAAATAGGCGCTGTTATCGGCATAGCCATGCGCGTCGCGATAGCCGAGCAGCACGTCGGCCACCTTGCCGTACCGGTCCGGCGCCCACCACGACACCAGCGCCGCCCCGCGCTCGCTGATGGTCAGGCACATGTCGTTGGCGTTGCGCAGGGTGAACAGCTGGTCTGCGGCGCGCAGCGGGGGTGTGGCAAGGAATTGGTTGGTCGTCATTACGAATCTGCATGTTGAAATTGGGGGTCCGGTGCCGGCTCGGCCTGGCCTTGCAGGGCCTGGTCCTGGTAGGCGCGCGGGGTGCAGCCAAGCTCGCGCTTGAACACCGAGTGCATGTACTGGCTCGACGTGAAGCCGCAGCTGAGCGCCACATTGGCCAGGTTGCAGTCGCCGCGCCCGAGGATGGCAATCGCCGCGTCCAGGCGGAAGCGCAGGATTTCGTCATGCACGCTGCAGCCGAGCTCCTGGCGGAAATACGATTCCAGCGACGAGCGCGAAATGCCGACGTAATCGGCCACCTGCCCGGTCTTGATGCCCTGGCAGGCGTACTGGCGGATGAAGTGGCGCGCGCGCATCACGTGCGGATGCTTGGCCGGTTCGTGCTTGCTCGACGCCAGCACGTTGATGCCGGCCGGCGGCACCAGGATGCGCGTATCGGCCAGGCGCGCGCCGTGCAGCATCTGGTCGAGCAAATGGGCAGCGGCGCGGCCCATTTCCTGCGCGCCCTGGATCACGGAACTGAGCGGAATGCGGGTAAGCATGCGCGCCAGCGGGTCGTTGTCGATGCCGATCAGGGCCACCTGTTCCGGCACTTCGATGCCGGCGATCATGCAGGCCTGCATCAGCTGGCGCGCCCTGGCATCGGTCACGGCGATGATGCCGCACGGTTTGGGCAGGCTGTGCAGCCAGTTGATCTGCTGCTGCACCGCTTCGTCCCACGACGGCGCGCTGGTGCCCTGGCCGCGAAAGACTTCGGCTTCCATGCGGTCGCGCCGCATCAGGCTGCGGAACGCGTTTTCGCGTTCCTGGGCCCAGCGGTTTTCCTGCGCTTCGGGCAGGCTGAACAGGGCGAAGTGGCGCAGGCCGGCTTCGATCAGGTGTTCGTAAGCCAGTTTGATGAGCTTGAAATTGTCGGTGGCGACGTAGGGCACGCCGGCCGGGTAAGCGTTGACGTTTTCGTACGAGCCGCCCACGGCAACCACCGGAATGCGGCTGCGCGCGAGGGCGGCGGCGACCGCCGGGTCGTCGAAATCGGCGATCACGCCGTCGCCCTGCCAGTCTTCGATGCCGGGCAGGCGCAGGCGGAAGTCCTCTTCCAGGAACAGGTCCCACGAGCTGCGCGTGCTCGACAGATAAGCAGCGATTCCTTCAATAACTTCACGATCGAAAATCTTGTTTGCGTTAAACAGCAATGCGATTCGATGCGATTTTGGCATCAACATGGTCGATTGTCTCCTTAAGCCCCGCTGGCGCACCTCTTTATCGGGAGCGCTTCCTTTATTGATTGTATAGCCAAAACTAATTGCTTTAGTATCAATGAACTGGACGGTGTAGCGGGGCTGCGGCTCATTCTGCAAGCAACGGAACGGAGTTTCAATTATGAAAATCACCAAGCGGCGTAGCGATTCTCGGTGAAGGCAGCGTGTCGCATAGCGCGTCGCATAGCGCGCCGCATGGTTCGCGGGATGGGATGGGAAGCGCAAGCGCTTGCCGCTTGCGGGGCGGGGAACTGCGCACTTCGGGCACCCGCGCGCAGCCTCAGTCCCCATGCCGGCGCTTTGCCAGGACGCCTATGGCAGTTTGGCGCGCACGACACCCTTGTCCACGGTCACATACAAACGGCCATCCGCATCCATCGCCAGGCCCATCGGCGCTCCCAGCCCACCGGGCAACTCGCCGGTTTTGGTCTGCGCTTGCCCGGCCACGCCCAGGACCGTCGTAACCACGCCGGCGGGCGTGATCTTGCGAACCGTCGCATTGCCGCGGTCGAGCACGAACACATTGGCGACCTTGTCCACCACTAACTGGGTCGGCTGATTGAAGCGTGCAGCCGTACCGGTGCCGTCGGCGCTGCCCGCCTCCGTCACGGCGCCGGCAAAAATGCTGGCGCTTCCGGTCGGGGTGACCTTGATGATGGCATGGCGGGCCGTGTCGGCGATGTAGCCATTGCCCGCGCTGTCGACGGCCAGGCCGCCATCGTTACGGCCCAGCCGTCCCGCTGTCGCGCCAAGATCGGCGGGATACGTATACGTAAATGGGCCACGCGGGTCGTGCCTGCCGGGTGACGAGTGGCCCGATTCCTGCGAATACACAAGCCGCCCGCTGCCGTCGGGATTGACGGTCTGCCAGCCATTGAAGCTCACGCTGTACGAGCCAACAGTGGGGGTGCTGGACGGGGCATGGTAGCCGGCCCCGTAGGCATGAAGCGCACCGTCCGGGCCGATTGCCAGCGCGACCGGACGCTGCGCGATGGTGGTGGGCACCGGGCTGTAATTCGCATGGGTCGGCGTATCCGCCAGGCGGAGCGTGCCGACCACGCCAGCGGCGCTGATCGGACGGATGACGCCAAGAGAATAGGATGAGTCCATACCCATGTCGAGCGCATACAGGGTCTGGGTGGTGGAATTGAAGACCAGTTGAACGACCTGTCCCGGAGCCACCGCAGGGCCCGCGCCGGTATAGATGCTGGTTTGATTGATGAAGGGAGAAACCGTACCGGTTTGCGAAACCTTCACGACTTCAATGGTTGCCTCCGCGGGGCCCGAGGGCGGCAGTTGCGCCGGCAAACCGTTGCCGACGTAGATGGTGCCCGCTGCATCGACCGCGATACCGCCCGGCATGAACTGCTTTCCGACCATGCTTTCGCCCAGGAGCTTGACAGGTGGTTCAGGCGGCGGTGGCGTGACAGGCGCAGGTGTGCTGTCGGACGAACCGTGGCAGGCGCTGAGCAAGACGCCCGAAATAAGCAGGCACAAGGGATGGACTCGGAAGGAACGAAGGATCGGGATCATGGCCGCCATCTGAAAAGTATTGGGAAATCATTATTGCATGATGTATAACAATAAACCATATGCCTGGCCTGATCATCCTCCCATTCTTCATTCACCGCTGTCTGGCGGCTACCGCCAGATCCGGGTCGCTGTCGAACAGCGCCGTCAGCCACCCGGCAAACGCGGCCAGCTTTGGCGCCGCCATGCGCCCCTGCGGGTACAGCAGCGACACCGGCATGGGCGTGGGCGGCGTGTCCGCCAGCACCTGCACCAGCGAGCCGTCGGCCAGGTGCCTGCGTACCTGGTAGGTGGCGGCCTGCGTCAGCCCCAGCCCCTGCAAGGCGCAGATGAGGTTGGCGCCGGCATCGTTGACCGCAATCGGGCCGCTGATGGCGATTCTTGTCACCGTGTCGCCCACCACGAAATCCCAGTCGAAGGGCCGCCCCGTGCGCGCGGAAAAATGCACCACGCTGCGATGCGCATGCAGATCCGTAATGCTCTTTGGCACGCCATGGCGTGCCAGATAGGATGGCGCGGCGCAGGTGACAAAGCGCATCTCGCCAATCTGGCGCCCGATCATCGAGGAATCCTGCAACTGCCCCACCCGCACCGCGCAATCGATGCCATCGCGAATCATGTCGACCAGGCGGTCGGTGATACTGATGCCCAGTTCGACGTCGGGATACGCTTCATGAAAGGCGGCAATGTGCGGCAGGATCACGTGCCGCGCCACCGCCGACGGCAGGTCGATCCGCAGCTTGCCCTTGGGCCGGGTCGAACCGGCGCCGAAAAACGGTTGCTCGGAGGCGTCGATCGCGGCCAGGATCTCGATGCAGTGGGCGTAATATTGCGCGCCGTCGGGCGTCAGCGAGAGCTTGCGGGTGGTGCGCTGGAGTAGCTGGCGGCCGAGAAAGGATTCCAGGTTCTTCATCGTTGCCGTGAGCGAAGCGCGCGGCAGGCGCAGACTTTCGGCCGCACGCGAAAAGCTGTTCGCCTCCACGATCCGCACGAACGTGTGCATTGCTTTCACCTTGTCCAAGCGGCTTCTCCGATCGATTGTTCACATAATATGAAAAGTATAGGCGCATTATGAGCATATAATCACCTGAGCTGTTTTGTCTACAATGTCCTCAGTTCAACGCGAGTTGATTTTTGAGGATGCAATATGAAACCGAACACCGAACACGCAGGCGCCATGTCGTCCGGCATGGTGCTGCTGCTGGCGGTCGCCGCCGGCTTGATCGTGGCCAATCTGTACTACGCGCAAACGCTGGTGGGGCCGATCAGCCGCGCCACTGGCTTGTCCGCCGGGGCCGCCGGCCTGATCGTCACCCTCACCCAGATCGGCTACACCATCGGCCTGCTGTTCATCGTGCCGCTTGGCGATGTGCTGGAAAACCGTCGCCTGGTGATCGGCGCACTGCTGCTGACCGCCATTGCTCTGCTCACCGCGGCTTTCAGTACCGCCGGCTGGGTGTTCCTGGCGGCGGCGCTGGCCATCGGTTTGGGTTCGGTCGCCGCGCAAGTGCTGGTGCCGTTTGCCGCCCATCTGTCGCCGGAAGCGACGCGCGGCCAGGTGGTGGGCAAGGTCGTCAGCGGCCTGCTGCTGGGCATCATGCTGGCGCGTCCGGTGGCCAGCCTGGTGGCCGACGCCAGCAACTGGCACGTGGTGTTCGGCGGCGCCGCCGTGCTAATCCTGGTGCTGGCCGCCGTGCTGCGCGTCAAGCTGCCGCAGCGGGTGCCAGAGTCGACGCTGCCGTATGCGCGCCTGATCGGCTCGCTGTGGACCCTGTTCAAGACCACCCCGCTGCTGCGCCGCCGCGCCGCCTATCAGGCCGGCCTGTTCGGTGCATTCAGCCTGTTCTGGACAGTCACGCCGATGATGCTGTCCGGCCCGCAATTTCAACTGTCGCAGACGGGCATCGCGATTTTTGCGCTGGTGGGCATGGCCGGCGCCATCGCCTCGCCGATTGCCGGCCGCCTGGCCGACGCCGGGAAAACCCTGCCGGCGACCGGTGTCGCCCTGTCGCTTGGCGTGATTGCCTTTGCCCTGCCGTTGCTGATTCCCGGAGCGCGCGACGTGGCGCTGGCGGTGCTGGTGGTGGCATCCATCATTCTGGACATGGGCGTGGCGGCCAGCCTGGTGCTGGGCCAGCGCGCCATTTTCGGCATGGCGCCCGAGGTGCGCAGCCGCCTGAACGCGATTTACCTGGCGCTGTTCTTCGCCGGCGGTGCGCTCGGATCGGCACTCGGCGGATGGGTATTGGCGAGCTATGGCTGGCACGCCGTGTTGCTCGCCGGGATGGCATTTCCGGCGCTGGGACTGGGCCTGTGGCTGTCGGAATTGCGGCCCGCCCCGGCGATCCAAACGAGCAAATGAACGATGTCGCGCAGTCCGGCGCGATTTGTCTACCACAAGCTTCGCGCGCAGGCGAGCTAGCGCGATAGATGCAGATCGCGTCGCGCTGCCGTCAAGCGCATACGCTGCAAGTGTACGCCGCCTTTGGCATGCGGCGACAGGCTAGTCCGGTGGCCTCAACACCGGGCACCAGTTTCCCCTCCCCTGATTATTTGGCCGCTGGCGCAACGTGGTCGTTCATGTACGGCATCGGCACCCAGCGATAGCCGTCGCCATCGGCGCGCAGGCGGCCTACGCCCGGAAAGGCGATGTGGTCGCCCGCCACCCAGTATTTTTCCCTGGCCGCTTCGGCAAACGCGCGCTTGCGCTCGGCAGCCGCGGCTACCGGGTCGACATCGAACACGATGGTAACCGCCGGGTCCGGCATCTGCACTTCGGCCACGTGCAGCAAATCGCCCCAGAACACCAGTTTCTCGCCGCCGCTTTCAAGCACGTAAAAACTGTGCCCCGGCGTGTGGCCGTAGCTCGGCACCGAGCGCAGGCCGGGAACGAGTTGCGTGGCGCCGTGGAAGGGCTTGACCTGGCCGGCATCGACATACGGCCTTACCTTCATCAACGCCTCGTCGAAGTGCTGGCGTTTGTTGTCGGGCGCCCTGGCGCGGTTGGTGGCGCTCATCCAGTAGTCCAGCTCGCGCGCATCGACATGCAAGGTAGCGTTGGGAAACACCATGCGCTGGCCATTCATCAGCCCACCCGTGTGGTCGGTGTGGATATGCGTGATCAGGATGTCGGTGATCTGCCCGGGCTGGTAACCGACAGCCTGCAGGGACGCCACCAGTTTGTTGAGCGTCGGGCCGTACAGCTCGCCGCTGCCGGTATCGACCAGCACCAGCCGGCTGCCGCTCTCGATCAGGTAGGCGTTCACGGAAGCATGGACATGGGTGCCTTGGAACGTCGCCGCCAGGCGCGCGGCCACTTGCCCGGGCGCCACGTTGGTCAGCAGATCGCCCGGCGGAATCGCCAGGGTGCCATCGGACAAGGCCGTCACGTTCACATTGCCCACCTTGAAATGGTAATAGCCAGCCTGGGCCTTCGTCATGCTGCTCACCGGTGCGATCTGGGCCAGCGCGTGCGGCGCCAGCATGCCGAACGCGAGGAAAGCGGCGGCGAGACAGCCGGTCATGGCGGTGTTGTTCATGGTGCATCCTTGAAAGCGTTAAAGAAATCGATTATATTTATTTCACTTTCATTGATACATGAGCTAAAAATACAATGTCTATCTTCACAGCGTTGATAATCGGATGATCGACAACATACTCGATCTCAACATTTTCGCGCGGGTGGTGCATACCGGCAGCATGACCGATGCCGCGGGCGAACTCGACTTGTCGCTGGCCGTGGTCAGCAAGCGCATGGCGGCGCTGGAAGACCGGCTCGGTGTGCGCCTGCTCAACCGCACCACGCGCAAGCAGTCGCTCACGCAGGAAGGCGCACGCTTCCACCAGCGCTGCATCCGCATCCTGGCCGAGGTGCAGGATGCCGAGGCCGACATGACCGACAGCCGCACCAGCATCGCCGGCATGCTGCGGGTGGCGGCGCCGCGCGGCTTCGGGCGCCGTTACCTGAGCGGCATCGCGGCCGCCTTCCAGCGCCAGCATCCGGCCCTGTGCATCGAACTGAGTCTCGAGGACGCCTTCGTCGACCTGGTCGACTCGGCCATCGACGTGGCCCTGCGCTTCGGCAACCTGAACGATTCGAGCATGATCGCGCGGCCCGTCGCCACCGGTTACCGCATCATGTGCGCCTCGCCCGGCTACATCGAACGGCACGGCGAGCCGCTCACGCCCGAGGATCTGGTGCGGCACGCCTGCATCGTGTACCGGGCCGATTCGACCCGGCACTGGGTGTTCGAGCGCGACGGCAAACCGGTGACCGCCGCCATCACGCCCACCTTCTTCTGCAACGACGGCGACGCCGCCCAGGCCATCGCGCGCGAAGGCGGCGGCATCTTCTACAAAGCCTTGTGGGATGTGAGCGCGGATCTGGACGATGGCTCCCTGGTGCGCGTGCTCAAGCAGTACAGCGCGCCCAGCGAGCCGCTGCAGGTGGTGTATCCGCACGCGCTGCACCTGTCGCCGCGCGTGCGCCAGTTCGCCGACTTCGCCATCGAACGGCTGCGCGCGCAACTGCCCTGAGGCCATTTTGCGCCGGGGCGCGTTCTGCCGCGAAAAGAAGAAGGCGTTGGCGTTACCCTGTCGGTTATCTTGATGATTCATCACGCCGCGCGGGTAAAATGCATGAATGACAAGCGCGCCGGTGCGCGTTTGCACTCCTCATACACGACCCAGACACCATGCCGACGCAACCCATCCTGATCCGCAACCATCTGCGCGCAGCAGACGCGCCCTCCGAACTGCTGATGATCCATGAGGGACGGGTGATCACCCTGTCGCCCGCGCTGGTCAATGTGATCGGCGCCTTTTCCGACGACGGCCAGGGTGGCCTGATCGCCGCCGCCAGGGCCGCCAACGGCCGCTGCGGCTACATCAACGCGCGCGGCCACTGGCTGGTCGCGCCCGAACTGGACGACACCCGTGCCTTCGGCGACGGCACGCTGGCGCGCTATTGCGAGAACGGCCAGTGGGGTTACATGCACCTGAGCGGCAAGCCGGCAATCGCCCCGCGCTGGGCCAACGTGGCCCCCTTCCGCCACGGCCTGGCCGCGGTCCTGGTCGCGCAGGAGTCGTGGCGTTACATCGATGCCAGCGGGGAGTTCGCCTTCGATGGCGAATTCTTCGTTGCCAAGCCGTTCACCGCCAACGGCCTGGCGGCAGCGAGCACCGGACCGCGCGACAAGTTCGGCTACCTGGACCGCCAGGGCGCATGGGCCATTGCACCGCAATTCGAGCGCGCGCTTCAGTTTTCCGATGAGGGCGTGGCGCCTGCGTCGACGAAAAGCGATGCGCACGGCTTGATCGACGCCACGGGCAAGTGGGTGGTACGGCCGCGCTACTACTGGATGGAGGAATTCAATGCCGATGGCCTGGCGTTTTGCATTGAACGCGGCAAGGGCTGGTCGATGGACAACGGCTATCTGGATGCGAGCGGCACGAACGTTTTCAAGGACGCCCGGCATCTATCCGGGCACATGGTCGACGGCGTGGTGCGGCAGGACGAATGCATGTACATTTCGCGTGACGGCTACTTCCACGTTTCCAACAACATGGACTGGGGCACCGACTTCAACGCACACAGTTTTGCCATCGGACGCGCGTCGAACGCCTGGGAACGCGAACACGGCCAGCCCGACCTGCTGCCGGCGTGGGGCATCGTGCGCACCGATGGCCAGTTCACGCCGGCGCCGGCCAACGCCATCGAACCGATGACATCGAGCGACGGCATGTTCATGGAGACCGAATCGAACACGCCGCTGGCCGTCTTCATCGGCAACGACGACGACCTGCTGATGCTCGACCGCGATGCCAGCGTGGCGTACCGCCTGCGCCGCGAGCAAGGCGCGGATGGCCAGTTCGCGGCGCTGTACGACGACCAGGCGCGCCTGCTGTGGACCGGCGCCGTCGGCGAGGCGATTGCCGTACCGGCCCCCTTCTTCGCCGCTCCGGGCGCAACCCTGTTCGAGGAACTCAAGTCGGCCGACCACCTGATCGATTTCGCCAAAGCGATGCTGCTGGAGACCGAGCAAAAGCTGCAGCGGCTGGCGCGCGATCCCGAACTCGATATCGATACCGGAGAGGAAGACGATGACGATGACGATGACGACGATGACGATGACGATGACGATCTTGACGCCCAGATCGCGAATGATGTCTGCACCCGGCGCCGCATCGCCCGCTTCTACCTCGACGAAGGATTAAACGGCTACTACCCATTCCTCAACGAGATGCGCCGTGCCCTTCTCGACCGCATCCACGTGGACCTGGCGGCGCGGCTGACGGCGCAATTCGGCCCGAGCGACGACGATCCTGACTTCGCAGGCAGGCCGGCCGACGAATGGACGGACGCCTGGCCTTTCCGCCTGAACGAACCGCTGCCCGGCGGCGACGCCGACACGCTTGAAACGAACCGCCTGTGGCTCGGCCTGAGCTGGACCGGCGACACCGGCGACGGCGACGAATGGGGCAACCTGTGGCTCACGTGCGCACCAAGCGTCGCCACGCTGGAACTGGCGATCGACGCCTGCGCCAGCCTGGCCGCGCCAGACGAGGATGACGCTGCGGCGGAACCGGACGGCCTCGACCTGCTGGCCCTCGTCACCGACTCCGCCGAAGGCATCCTGGCGCTCGCGGAAGAACAGATCACCGCCGAACTGGCCGACGCCGCGACCAACGCCAATGCCGGCGCACTGGCATTCCTGCCCGCGCATTTCCAGACGCCCGCACGGCTCGACGCGCTGATCCGCAAGAACGTCCACTCCGCCCACGAAATCCCCAGCGTCTGCATGAGCGCGGACGGCCTGGCGCTGGCCCGCTCGCTGTACGGCGGCGACAAGCGCTGGAAAAAGCATGACGCCCACCGCTCCACGGCGCCCGAGCGCTGGGATGAGCACTGCGTGTCGGCGTACTGGGGCGCCCTGCTCGACGCCGGCACCAGCGAACGCGCCCTGCGCGCAGGCGCGCCATTGTCCGACATTCCGCTGTGGCTGCGCACGCCGGAACTTGAAGCGCTGGCACGCAGTCTGGCGCCCTCGACACCGTAAGACTTACCATAGCCTCGGCCAAGCGCTCGCCGGCGCGCCAGCACCGGCGCGTTCCCATCCACCTTTAACGAAAGCATGCCATGCGCGCTGCCCTCACCCTCACCTGTTCCCTGTTCATCGCCGCAGCCCTGACCGGCGGCGCCTCCGCGTTCGCCGCAGCGACACCACCCGCCGCCAACGACCAGGCCAATCTTGCGCGCGATGCGCAAGGCAAGGTCGATACCGACGCCATGTTCGCCTTCATGCGGGCACGCAGCGCAACCAAGGGCGAGGCGCTGAGCGAAAAGAAGCTGCAGTGTTACGGCGTATCGCGCGCGCAGTTCCTGGCGGCGGTCGATGCCTCGCTCGTCGCCTGCTATCCGCAGATCGCGCCGGAGAACAGGCTGCGCATCCTGCCCGAACATGTCATTCCCGCGCTCGGCCTGTGCGCGCGCAAGACACTGCTGGCAGGGTTGAAACTGGACCCCGGCACGGCCAACGCCTGCGTCGCCACGGCGGATTAATCCGGGTGCAGATGGCGCCAGCCGGTCGCCATGCCCGAAAAAAGGTCAACCAGAGACGATAACATGTAAGCAACCCCTGCGGCCGCATGTTGCAAATTTGGCCTCACCATCAACTTTTGTCACAAAGTCGAAACTATTGTCATGCATACTATTTCCTGCTCTGCGGTATAAATCAGAACCGATTTCCCCGACAACAAAGGCTCTCTGATTGACAAGTGCACCTATGGGTACCGGCTCATCCGGCACCTTCCCTTGAGGTATGAAACAGGAGAAGTAAATTGACCAAATCAATCTTTGCTCTGCTTTTGTTGTCCCAGTCGCTGTGCGCATTCGCTTCCGAGCAATCCACCTGCACGGCGAACAAGGGGGCCTACATTACCGGCACCGTCGTCAGTGCGCCCAAGTTTGCGTCCGCATCGACCACCATCGAGGGCGTGAAGCTGACCCACACGCGCCTGAACGTGCGCGCCGACCAGGATGGCAAGACCTACGACGTGGCTATCGGTAACGTGTACGCCGTCGACCATGTCAAGAACGCGTCCACCATGCCGCCGTCACTCGCTGCCATCAAGGTCAACCAACGGCTCGGCCTGTGCGGTAAAAAATACACCAGCGGCACCGGCATTCACTGGGTACACAGCAACTGCGGCGAGGTGCCGACCACGTCGGAGCCGAACGGCTGGGTCAAGGTGATTGCATCGTCCGGTTCGGTCAGCGCCAGCAAGACGCGCAGTCAGAACTATTGCTACCTCTGGGATTGAACGACCAACCCTGCACTGGCGCCGTGCGGAGCATTCCGCATGGCGCTGCCATCGTCGAGTAAGCTGATGAATGCACGCCTGCCCCTGTTGATTTGTCTCGGCCTTGGCGCCGCCGGCCTTGGTCTCTGGCTCGCGACCGGCCTGCTGGCGGGCGACGCGCCAGCGCCCGTCGTGGCCCCCCGGCCTGCCGCCGCCGCCACGCTCGCAGAGCCGCGCTGGTTTTCATCCGTGCCCGAGGCGGGCGCCGCCCGTCCGGGGCCAGGCATGCTGTCGGAAAGAAAGGCCCCGGTCTACGGCCGCAACGGCCGCGTCATCGAGCTTGGCGGCTTGAGCATCGCGCAGTACATCGGCACGCGCATCGCGGCCGCGCGCAGCGGCGACGCCAGGGCCGCCTACGAGGTGTACCAGGCCGAATCGGTGTGCGCGGCCAACGAGGACCCGGTGCCCGACTACAACGATCCGGCCGAACTGGCAGCCTTCCAGGCCGAGCGCAAGGAACTGACCGCATTGTGCGTGGGCATCTCTCCGGCCCAGGTACAGGAACGGCTGAGCTTTCTGAACCTGGCGGCGCGCTCGGGCAACAAGGCGGCGCAGATCGATGTGTACATGGAAGGCCCGTACGGGCGCAGCGTGGACCTGACGCAAAATCCCGACGACCCGATCGTCAAGCAATGGAAAGACGATGCGCTGGCCTACCTGAAACAGGCCGGCGACCAGTGCGACCATTTTGCGCTGGCCCTGCTCTCGACCGTGTACGACGCCGGGCAGATCACGGAGCGCGACTTGCGAACCTCGATGGCCTACAGCATCGCCGCCGCCATACCACGCAAGAAGCCGGTAACGCAGGAACAATTGCGTGACCGTTTTGGCGAGCAATTGTCGGCCGACGATTTCGCCGGCGCGCTTGCGCTCGGCGAGCAGCTTGGAAAACAGGCTTGCCCGGCGCGGCGCTAGCCCGTGCTCCGGCAGTCCTCTAGCGGCTGTCCTTGACCGCGATTTCGACCAGCGTTTTGCCGTCGGCGCTCACCACGCAACGGGCGATCATGGTCGAGGCGATATTCATTTCGTTCTTGGCGGAGAATTTGAGCGACAGCTCCAGCTGCCCATTGGCGGCGCGCGTGACGGCACTCGGTGTATCGCCGATATAGGAAACCGACTTGCTGTTGATGGCGCGCGACTCGATCGTGTTCATGCAGGTGCGGCGGGCGGCGGCGTCGAGCGGATTTTCCGGCGCGGCAGGCTTGCCGCAGGCCGCAAGGGCAAACATCATTGGCAGCAGTGTCAGTGTTTTCATCGTGTCCCCATCAAAGTCCGAAAATGATACATGACCCGGCAAGCCGCCAGCAAGTCCCCGAGCTGGGTTTCCAGATTCCCCCGATACGTAAAGACAATCACCACATGTGACGAAAAAGCACGTAGAATTGCAATTTAGGTAACCCATTTCAATTCAACAACCTTGAAAGTCCATTCTGTATGAACCACGCCCTGATCCGCACCCTGCTCGCCGTCGCCCTGTCCACGGTTTTCGCGAGTGCGCAAGCGCAACTGCCCGAGGCTACGGCGCAGGAACTCGCCGACCTCGAGAGCGCCGCGCCGAATCTGGTTGCCGCCATCGAATGCAAACGGAAACTGGTTTATACGGATGCGGTCAAGACGTTCGTGAAGGATCCGAACAGCTTCGAGAACATTATCCTGCCGGCGCCCGTGAGCATTTTCGGACTCAGGACCGTGGTGATCGGCGTGACCGAAGATGACGGCAACGGCGGCGGCGGCTATGTCGCCAAGTTCAGCAACGTGTCGCTGAAAGAAGTCGCCAAAGCCGCCAGGGTCAAGGGGCCTGACTATAAACGCAACGTCAAAGGCGGCGGCATGATCGAAGTGGGCAGCGAAGACAAGGAGACGGTCTACATCACCTGCATCCGCGGCGCGAGCGACGACTGATAGCGCGCCGTCATGCGCCGTTGATGGCGCCTTGTCCGAGAATGTGCGCGACCTGCTGGACGGGCGCGATGCCGATGTCGAGGACCACGCCCGCTTCGTCGGCCTGCAGCGGTTCGAGGTCGCGCAACTGGCTCTCGAGCAGCGACGGCGGCATGTAGTGATCGGCGCGCGCGCGCATGCGCCCTGCGATCAGATCGCGCGAGCCGTCCAGGTGGGCGAAACGCAGCGCCGGATCGCCCTGGCGCAGCAGGTCGCGGTAGCGCCGCTTGAGCGCCGAGCAGGATACGACCAGGCCGGCGCCGCGTTCCCGGGCATCGCGGATCTGCTCTTGCAGCGCACCCAGCCAGCCGGCCCGGTCGCTATCGTCGAGCGCCATGCCGGCGGACATCTTGGCGACGTTGGCGGCCGGATGAAACCGATCACCCTCCACAAAAGGTACACCGAGTTCATGCGCCAGGGCTTGCCCGACCGTGCTCTTGCCGCAGCCACTCACCCCCATCACCACCCAGCGAACCTCGTTGCCGTGCTTGCTGTCTGAATTGATCATTCTGCTGTCCAGGCGAAAGTTAGCGCTAACATAGAGCTCGAAGTCTAGCGCATTGGCCGAATTTGTAAAGACCTTTTGCAGAACGCCCTGGCGATGTCCACAGTTGTAAACAAATTCTGTGGATAAGTGTGTTAACAAGCACAGTGTGACAGCGCCAAGTCATTGCTTTTAAAGAGGAAAATGCCACTGCGCGCTTTTCGGGCAGTGTGGACAGTTGCCGCGTCGATGCAAGTTGCAAACAGAATCTGTGGATAAGTTTGTTAACAAGCCAGCCCTTCCCGTCCTAAGTCCTTGTTTATGAACGAAAGACCGGTGCTGCGCGCTTTTCAGGCAGTGTGGGCTGATGATGTTCGGAGTGCAACTTGCAAACAGAAACTGTGGATAAGTTTGTTAACAAGCCTGTCGCCCGCCCGCTAAGTCCTTGCTTTCAAACACAAATCTGCCGCTGCGCGCTTTTCGGGCAGAAAATCAGCGTGCCAGCCGCAAGGGCAGCACCGGGCCCAGCTTCATCCCGTTCGCCTTGATGGCGGCGTTGAGCGTATCGATGCGGTCCTGCATGGCCGGATGCGAGGCAGCGTAGTGGGACAAGCCGGCGAAGGCCTCGTCCTCCTCCTTCAGGGCGGCAAACAGCTCGGTGGCGCCGCCGGCATGGCCGTAGCGGCAGTTCAGGATGCGCAGGGCCGCGCCATCGGCGGCCGCTTCGCGGTTGCGTGAATACTTGGCCTGCCCCAAGTGATTCACGGGCGCCAGCAAGTCGCTCAGACCCGAATCGCTCCCGGTCAGCAGCGTCGATAAGCCGAACAGCACGATGGCCCGTCCCATGGCCCGCAAATGGTCGCGCTGGGTGATGTGCGCCAGCTCGTGCGCAAGCACGAAAGCGAGGCCATTCTCCGAGCGCACCTGCCCCAGCAAGCCGCTGAAGACGATGATATTGCCGCCCGGGACGACCGCCGCGTTGGGCGTGTCCGACTTGGTCAGCGTGATGGTGGCCGGCAAGCGCAAGCCGGCGCAGCTGCGCATGCTGTCGACCAGCGCCTGCAGCTGCACCTGCTGCGCACGCTCGGCGGGTGCGGTTTCCATCGCCTTCGCCGGCAGCAGCGCGTACAGGCGCGCTTCGCTTTCGTGGCTGAGGCGGTCGACCATGGCATCGACGGCCAGCCCGAGCAGCCAGAAAATGAGGAGCGTGGCCGCCAGCAGCCAGCCCGCGATGACGATGAAGTCCTTCAATGGGTGCTCGTACGACACATTGTCGTTATGCTCGGGCAGCGAGGGCTGGTATTTCATTGCGTTCTTTTACTTGGCGAAATAGATGGCGGTACCGTAGGCCAGCACTTCGACCGAGGTGACGCTGCCCGGGGTCTTGCCCGAAATCGACATCGCTTCCAGGCGCAGGTTGACGATCTCGTGCGCGCCGGGGCAGCTTTCCTTCAGCCGCAGCACCGCTTCACGGCGGGCACGGTCGATCAGCGTTTCGTGCGACTTGACCGCACCGCCGATGAACGAGCGCAAGCCGGCCACGGCCTGCTTGAAGTAATCGATCGAGACGACCACGTTGCCATACACCAGCTCGCTGCGTTCGACCGGACGGGCCGGATCGAGCAAGGTCTTAAGCGAGGTCGACGGCAGATGCAGCCAGGCTTTTTCGCGGCTGTGGATGGAGCGGTAGTGCTTGGCTTCGGCGGCACGGCCGCAGAAATAGCCGATCACGACCAGCCCCAGCCACATTCCCATGATGGCTAATTCAAACATCGTCTCAGCCCACGGTGACGGCGGTGCCGTACACATAGATTTCCGCGGCGCCGGCAGCAACGGACGAGGTCGAGAAGCGCACGTTGACGATGGCATTCGCGCCCATCTGGGTCGCCTGCGCCTGCATGCGTTCGATTGCGCTGTCGCGCGATTCATTGAGCAGCTCGGTGTAGCCCTTGAGCTCGCCGCCGACGATATTTTTCAGGCCGGCCATGATGTCGCGCCCAACGTGCTTGGCCCGCACCGTGCTGCCCGACACAACGCCGTGGCAAGTGATGATGGACTTGCCCGGAATGGTTTCGATGTTCGTCATTAACATAAATTAACTTTCTTGCTACTTTGGATGGAGATCAATTATAGTTGCAAACTTGCCAATCCCAAAGCTTTTCCGAGCTCCATGCCTACCTTCGCCCACAGCGCCCCGGGCAAAAACACAACAGTATCGATGAGCTAACGATCGCATTTCCGCATCCGCGGCGCATAGCCTTATGCCAACCACATGCACCGCCGTTGCTGGGCTTGCGCCTTCTGTCCGCCGCGCCAGCCTCACCCCGCTGGCGCGCTCGCGGGCCATGGTGGCGCCGGCTGGCACAGGAAACTATTGAGCTTTCGGCACGTTGTGCGTAAAGTGGAAAACTTGTTAAAAACTTACATGCGTGTCAGACAGGGAAAACAGCATACATTATTTACCCAGACAAGCTGCCAGCCGGGCCTGCCCAGGCGCCCGGCGCCGTGCAGGTGCCGCCGCCATGGCAGCCGCACCGTTGACGCAGAGGCCGGACACCGTCCGCCCGCGCGAGCGCGCCTGCCCTGACCCGGCCGGCCGGCGCCTGTCCACCCGCCTGCACCGCAATCCCCTTATCCCCACGGAGCCTCCAGCATGCGCAAGCCCTATCGCCAGTATTGTCATCCCCTCCCCGTTTCGCGCCTGACGCGCGCCGTCCGGCTGGCGCTCCACGCGGGCGCCGCCGCCGGCCTGCTGGCCCATGGTGCCGCCTCGGCCCAGGTAAGCGACGCGCCGATGCCGAAGGTGGAGATCACCGGTTCGGCCATCAAGCGCATTGAAACCGACACCCCGCTGCCGGTGCAGATCGTCACGCGCGAAGAGATTGAAAAAGCCGGCGTAACCACCGCCGCCGAACTGATGGCGCGCATTTCGTCCAACGTGGGCGGCCTGACCGACGGCGCCAGCATCAACGTCGGGGGCGACCAGCGCGGCTTCAACAGCGCCAACCTGCGCGGCATCGGCACCTCGTCCACCCTGGTGCTGCTCAACGGCCGCCGCATGGCCAACTTCGCCTCGCCCGGCGACGATACCGGCGTCGACCTGAACAACATCCCCGCGGCCGCCATCGCCCGCGTCGAAGTGCTGCTCGACGGCGCCTCGGCCCTGTACGGCACCGACGCGGTCGGCGGCGTAATCAACTTCATCACGCGCAAGGATTTCCGCGGGGTGGAAGCGAACGCCTACGCGCTCGGCACCAGGGAAGGCGGCGCCGGCAAGCGCGCCGCCACCCTGAGCCTGGGCACGGGCGAGCTGGAAAAGGATGGCTACAACGTCTTCGCCGTGCTCGACGTGCAGGGCACCGAGCGCCTCAACACGTCGCAGCGCAAGTTCGTGAGCGAGCTGAAGATACCGCAGCGGCTCGGCCATCTGCTGTCGAGCTTTACCAGCCCGGCGAATATCCGCCTGACCCCGGCGCAGCGCGACCACCTGCAGGAAACCGGCTTCCTGCTCAACGGCCGGCCGATCACCAACCGCCAGATCAACCTGTCGATCCCGGCCTGCGCGCCGCCGGCCAATCTGTACCTGCCCGATGGCACCGGCGGGGTCGATGCCTGCACCTACGACTACATGGGCGACACCGAGCTGTATCCGAAGTCGACCAAGCAGAACCTTCTCAGCCGCGGGGTGATCAAGCTCGGCGCCGACACCCAGGCGTATGCCGAAATGGCGCTGAGCCGCTCGCGCACCAACTATGTCGGCTCGTCGGCGCGCGTGATCGGCTACATCGATTACCGCAAGATTCCGGCCCTGGCCAATACCGGCCTGGACCAGCTCGATGACGACATCCCCGGCGAAATCCAGCTGCGCATGCGCCTGAACGAAGCCGGCATGCGCACCAGCGAACTGACCAGCGAAAGCCAGCGCTACGTGGTGGGCGTTTCCGGCGTCGCGGCCGGCTGGGATTACGACGCTGGCTACAACCGCAGCGTGAACACGGTCAAGGACAAGGACACGCACGGCTACGTGCTGAGCGACCAGCTGATGGCCGGCATCGCCGACGGCAGGATCAATCCGTTCGGTCCGTCCAGCGCCGAAGGCGTGGCGCTACTTAACAGCATCCAGGTCAACGATGTGGTGCGGCGCGCGCGCGGCACCATGGATTCGCTCGACTTCAAGGCCTCGCGCTCACTCATGACCCTGGCCGGGGGCGAGCTTGGCGTGGCGGTGGGCGCCGAAGCGCGCCGCGAGCGCACCGATTTCCGCCCATCGGCATTGCTGATGAGTAACAACATCAACAACGATGCCGCGCCCGAAGGCGGCAGAGCGACCAGCGACCAGCGCAAGGTGTACGCCGTGTTCGGCGAACTGCTGGCGCCGTTCACCAAGGAGTGGCAGGGCCAGCTCTCGGCCCGCTACGACCGCTACCAGCAGGTCGGCGGCGCCCTGAGTCCGAAAATCGGCATGGCCTACACCCCGAACAAGGCGCTCACGGTGCGCGCCTCGGCCGGCAAGGGCTTCCGCGCGCCATCGATGTCCGACCTGTACCGCCCGACCGTCTACGGTCTCACCGCCATCCTGCCCGACCCGGTCTACTGCGCCACCGTCGAGAACAATTACGCCGACTGCGCCGACGCCTGGGATACGCGGCGCTACAGCAATGTGAACCTGAAACCGGAAAGCAGCCGCCAGTTCTCGGCCGGCCTGGTGGTCGAGCCGAGCAAGCACTGGAACGCCAGCCTGGACTACTGGAAGATCAAGCGCACCGATCTGATCAGCGAGATCGGCGACGACATCATCCTCGGCAACCTGGGCAAATACGGCAACCTGGTGCACCGCGATGAAGACGGCGACATCGACTACATCGAGCTGCACAAGGAAAACCGCGGCGCCCAGCTTGCCAGCGGCCTGGACCTGGTGGTCAACCTGCGCAGCGTCAACACCGGCATGGGCCGCTTCGGCGCGCGCCTGAACGGCACCTACGTGCTCGATTCAAGCATCCAGACCAGCCCCGGCGACGCCTACATCAGCAACCTGGGCAAGTTCGTTACCGACGGCGTGGTGCAGCGCTGGCGCCACACGGTCAGCATGGACTGGGAACAGGGCCCGCTGTCGGCGACCTTGTCGAACACCTTTTCGGCATCCTACGACGACCAGAACTCGGCCATCAACATCGACGACGGCAGCGTGGTCGCGCCCAACCGCGTGAAAGCGTACTCGCTGTGGGACATGTCGCTATCCTACCGATGGAGCAAGAACCTGAAACTGCGCGCCGGCGTGCAGAATATGTTCGACAAGGCGCCGCCCTACTCGAACCAGGCCAACTTCTTCATTTCCGGCTACGATCCGACCTACACCGACCCGCGCGGGCGGCGCTTGTATGCGAGCGTAAATTACGCGTTCCGCTAAAAAGCCGCGTCCGCACGCCCAAGGAAAAACGCTCACCGTCCGTCCGGATAGTGAGCGTTTTTCGTCTCTGGCAGCCTTCGCCATGGCGGCCCGCGCTTCCTGGCGTTAGTTACCTGCTCCAGGCGCGTCTTCCGGTTCGGCTGCTTCGCTTTCAGCCTCGTTGGCGCCGGTGCTCAGGATCACCTCTTTCTGCATGGCGCCGGCAACCAGCCTGGCTAGTGCCTGGCTGCGTGCCGCGTAGAATGCGGCGAAATCGTCACAGCGCAAGTGCTCGGGTTCCAGCAGATGCGTGCGCAAAATCTCGTCAAGATCCGCGCTGGACAGTCCTGTGCTGGTTTCGATGCGCTTCAGGTACACGGAAGGCGCATCCCCGCCGACCGACATATTCGACAGTTTGGATAAGGGCGTTTTATTGATGATCGAATCGAACACCTCTTTGTCAATTCCCTGCTTCTTGCACCAGGCTTGAGGGAAGACATGATGAATGTCGATATCGTCGTTGAAGAAAGTCATCACATCCGTGGGCCGGCCGCTGATGAAGTCTCTGCAGCCGTGGCGCATCATCAAGGCATGCAAGCCCTTGTAGGCCGCGGATTGCCGCGACCGCAACGATCGCAGCCGTATTTCCTGGAACATGGCTTCATTCAACGAGCGCGGCATCGCCCCGTCGTGCGCTATCCAGTCCGCCAGTTCCGGCACGTCACGGGCCAGACGCGACTCGGTGCTCGATCCGAACAGTTCTCCGAGGGTCACCGACCAGAACCACTGTGCCAGCTGCTGCTTGGCTTTGGCGGTGCCGGCCTTCTTCCCAAGAATGGCGAACACGGCCGCCAGTCCGACGATCAAGGGCGGATAAGAAACGTCCTTATGCCAAATGATCTTCAGTTCGTTGAGAAAAATGCCTGCTTCGATAAAGCCCTTTTCGACCGCGTCGGCGTGGTTTTTAAACCCCTGCAATGGCAATCCCAGCAGCGCGTCGCGCTTGCAGGATATCTGCGGCAAATCGCCATCCTTGGTGCCCCTGGCGGCGCTGTCGATGCGTGCCTGGCGCGTGTGCAGCAGGGTACACGCCTGCAAAAAATCCGTGCTGGCGACCTGGGAAAGTACATCGCGCGGATTCGGCGAGCCGATCATGCGCGCCCGCCGGCCCGGTGTCGCCGACTGCTTTACGCCATTCCAGTCTGCGCGAAGGTCGAACTCGTCGGCCGCATAGATCGCGGTGACGAGTTCGAACGCATCGAGTTTCTTGCCACCGACGTTGACCTTTTCAAACACCAGGCAGATGGCCTCGCGCTGGTTGCTCTTGTCGAGTCTGATGATGGGCATTTTGTAGCGCTCGATGGATTCGACAATACTGCGTACGAACGCCGTATCGAGACCGGAGACATCGCGCCCCTGTGCTTTCCAATAGTCGCGCCAGTCATAAAACCAGTTGCGGCTTTCAAAAACCTGATTCAGCGGAAACAGGTCCTGCTCGAACTCCAGCGCCTGGGTCGAGACATCGAGATCGACCGTTTTACCAAAATTTGAACGAACGATCCTGTCGGCCGGAACGCCGATAATGGCATCTTCCAGATCGGCCAGACTGCCGATGGATTTTTTGATATCGATGTAATACAGGCGCTCGACGAGCTTGCCCTGGGCGGTCTTGGTGCGCACGGGCGCTTTTGCAAACGTGGCCTGAAAGAGCGAGGTCATGCGCTGCTGTCCATCCAGCAAGAGTTCTTCCGCGCGAACCTCCTTGGGCACGACGCCCTCCAGCAAGCGTGGCGTGAACTGCACTTCGCCGCCTGTTTCCAGGGTCAGCAGCGCACCCACCGGAAACCCCTTTGCGATCGAGGCGATCAGGCTACGCACATCGTTGTCGCCCCATACATAGTCGCGCTGGAAGTCGGGAAGCTGCAGCTTGCCCTCCTGGACTTTGCGCAGAATGTCTTTCAAATCGTCTTTTGTGGTATCAAACATGCGGGGCGCTTTCTCGGCAACGTTCGGTTGCGCGTTCATTCATCTTGTTGAAAGTGGCTTCGATTTTTTAGCGGGGAATGCCCATGCGGACCGGGTCGTACCACCTGCGTAATATTTCCACAGATAAACATTCTCGCATAGGCAATACCTTAAATCAACATCGAATCGCGACCCTCAATCACGTTCGCCGCGGTCAGGTGCCGCCGTGCCGAAACCTGCATGCTGTCACGGCCCGGCGGGGATCGGATAGACTTGCCGGGAACGCCAGTGACCAGGTAACCGGGCATCCCCTCGGGATAGTGGCGCCGGCGGGGCCGGTAGATCCCGAATCCGCAGTGAACCGGGATATCCATTCCGGCACGCCAACAATGCATATTCGCCAATGTTTTCCCTTTTTTAAAGTTACCGCGCATGCTAGAGTAGACGGTTGCCGCAATACGCGCCGCGCCCGCGCGTCCGCTGGCCTGCTCAAGGAAACGAAAACGATGAACGACACTGCGGCGCTGAACTATGTGATCAAGGATCAGCTGATCTATTTGCGCAAGGTGGAAGTCCAGGTCGCCTTCAACTGCAACCTCACGTGCAAAGGGTGCGTGCACGGCTCTCCGGCCCGCCCTGCCAAGATGCTCTCCCCCGAGGAGTTCGCGCGCGACCTGGCGGCGCTCGGCAGCGCCGCGCGCGTGCACAAACTGCTTCTGGTGGGCGGCGAACCCTTGCTGCATCCGGACCTTGTGGAACTGCTGAAACTGGCCAAGGCCAGCGGCGTGGCCAAGTACGTGTGCGTTACCACCAATGGCGTCGGCCTGGAAAACATGTCCGACGACTTCTTCAGCAACGTCGATTCCATCGAGGTCAGCCATTATCCGCGCGTGCGCCTGCGCTACACCCGCGACGACCTCGAGCGCAAGGCGCAGCAATTCGGCTTCACCTTCGCGATCAGTGCGTATGCCACGTTCCAGGAAACCCACTTGAGCGTGCCGCTGGACGATCCGGCCCTGGTGCAGCAAATTTACAACCGCTGCAAGCCGCGCGCCGAGTGGAGCTGCCACACCTTTGCCGAGGGCCGCTACTACATGTGCCCGCGCAGCCCGATCCTGGGCGAACGCCTGGGCAGCTGCGGCCAACTGGTGGACAACCGCCCGGCCGACGGCGTCATGATGCGCGACAATCCCGATCTGTTCGGCGACCTGCTGCGCTACCTGCAACGCGATGATCCCCTTGAAGCATGCAAATGGTGCCTCGGTTCGGACGGCGCCAGCTTCCCCCATCTGCTGCAAAGCAAAAAAGCCGCCATCGAAGAGGCGTCACGGATCGTGCATTTCGCCCCCACGCTGCTGAGTCCGCGCGCGCGCGCCGAACTCGCCGGCCTGCTGGCGCCCGCCGGCGCCGCGGCCGCGCCCGAGGACGGCCAGCCAGAGGCCGCAGCGCCGTGACGATCACGCCGGCGATCCACCACGTGACCGCCTTCGGCACCCAGCCGCAGCGCGGCGGCCTCAGGCAGGCGGTCTTCCTCGATCGCGATGGGGTCCTGATCAGGGACAAGCACTATTTGTCGGAAGTGGCGGGCATCGAGATCCTGCCCGGCGTCATCGGGGCATTGCGCGCACTGGCGCCGCACTTTCGCCTGATCATGGTGACCAACCAGAGCGGCGTGGCGCGCGCCCTGTTTACCGTCGCCCGCCTGGCGCAGATTCACGACGCCCTGCTCGCGCAATTCGCCCGCCAGGACGTGCACCTCGACGCCCTGTATTGCTGCCCTCACCACCGCGACGGTACGCTGGCGCCCTACGCCATCGCGTGCGCCTGCCGCAAGCCGCAGCCCGGCATGCTGCTGCACGCCATCGAAAAATGGGAGCTGGACCCGGCGCGCTGCTTCATGCTTGGCGACCAGGAGAGCGACATGCTGGCCGGCCATGGCGCCGGCGTGCGCAGCCTCATGATCGGACCGGATGGCGCGGGCAAGCATGCCCACCCCCTGTACCCGGACCTCGGCCAGGCCGCGCGCCATATGCTTGCGCACGCGCGCTGACGGCGCCGGCATGGCGCGCCTTCCCCGCCTCAGCCCGGACCGGGCGCGCGCAGCGGCATATGACGGCGCGCCCGTTCGAGATCGTCCGGCACGCCGATGTCGATAAAATAGCCGTCCGCGATAAAGGCACTCGGCTGCAGCGCCGCGCAGTGCGCCTGCAGCAGTTCCGTCTCGAAGGAATAGTGCGGCGGCAGCGCGAACGGGCGCAACATATTCTCGGTCAGCAGGTACAGGCCGGCATTGATCAGCCCTGCCGCGCCGGGCTGCTTTTCGGCGAAGTCGATCACTTGCCCGGCGCGCACCACGACCCTGCCGTAGCGCGAGCAATCGGACAGTTCGGTCAGCGCCATGGCCAGGTGCGCCGGGCGCGCGCGCCAGCAAGCGATAAAGGCGTGGTAATCGATGTCGAAGCAGGTATCGCCGTTCATCACCAGCCATGGCGCGTCGCCCTGCCCCGCCAGGGCCAGGGCGATCGCCCCGCCGGTGCCCAGCGCGCTCGGCTCGGTCACATGGCGCAGCGTCACGCCGCCATGGCGCTGGCCGAAGTGGCCGATGATGCAGTCGGCCTGGTATCCCAGCGACAAGGTCACGTCGGTCAATCCGGCCGCGTCGAGCCGCTCGATCAGGTGCGCGAGAAACGGCCGTCCGCCGACCATCGCCATCGGCTTGGGCAGGCCTCCCAGCAGCGGGCCGAGCCGCGTGCCCTTGCCGCCCGCCAGGATCAGCACCCGCGGCAGCGCCATCATGCGGCGCCGCCCGCCGCCGGCGCCATGGGCGCGCCGGCCTGCCCGGCATCGTCCGCCGCCAGGGGGAAGTTGATCACGCGGTCGGCCATCCGGATCGTTTCGGCCCGGTGCGCAATAATGACGCGCGTCAGCGGCAGGGCCCGGATCGCCCGGTTGACCGTCTGCTCGCGCCCGGCGTCCAGATGGCTGGTCGCTTCGTCGAGAAACAGCAGCCTGGGCTTGCGGTACAGGGCGCGCGCCATCAGCAGGCGCTGCCGCTGCCCGCCCGAAAGCAGGCTGCCCATGTCGCCGATCAAGGTATCGTAGCCCATCGGCATTTTCGCAATGTCGCCGTCGATGTCGGCCATCACGGCGGCTTCGGCAATGGCGCCGGGGTTCACGTCGCTGTCGAAAAAGCTGATGTTCTCGGCAATCGAGCCGGCGAACAGGGTATCGTCCTGCATCACCGAACCGATCGAGCGGCGCCAGGTCTTCAGGCCGATGCGCTGCAAGGGCACGCCGCCGACCAGCACCTGGCCTTCGGTCGGCTGCAGCAAGCCCAGCATGATCTTCATCAGGGTGGTCTTGCCGCAGCCGGACGGCCCGGTGATGGCCACGCACTCGCCCGGCGCGATGCGCAGGTTCACGTGGCGCAGCACCGGTTCCTCCGCCGGCGAGTAGCGAAAGCCGACATCGACCAGTTCGATGCCCGCCTCAAACGCGCCTTCCCGCGCCGGGTCACCATCGGTCTTTTCGGCATCGGTCAGGGCAATGTCCGCCACCCGCTCGCGGTGCAGCCCCAGCATCGAATAATCGGTCACCTTGTCGACCAGGCTGCCGAGCCGGCTGACAAACTGCAGCTTGTACGAGAGGAAGGCAAACAGCATCCCCACCGACATGGCGCCATTGATGACCGCGGTGGCGCCGGCGCTGATGACGACAATGTTTTCGATCCCGAACAACAGGGTGTTGAGCAGTTGAAAGCTGACGCTCACGCGCTGGGTGCGCAAGCTGGCGTTGAAGGTCGCGACGACCGAGTTGAGCCAGGTGCTGCCGCGGGCCTGCTCGCGCCCGAACAGCTTGATGCTCTGGATGCCGCGCACCGATTCCAGGAACTGGCTCTGCTGCCGGGCGGCGCACACGATCTGTTCCTGGGTCGACATCCGGTACGCGCGGTACAGCTTGATGCGCAGCACGACATAGATGGCCGCCGCGGCCAGCACCACGCACGACAGCGTGGCGCTGTAAAAGAACATCATCGCCAGCGTCACCAGCGCCATCGCGCCGTCGAGGATGGCGGCCAGGAAGCCGTTGGTGAGCGTGCGCTGGATCGTATTGAGCGAATCGAAGCGCGACGCGATGTCGCCCAGGTGGCGGCGCTCGAAAAATTCGATGGGCAGGCGCAGCAGGTGATGGAACAGGTTGCCGATCAGGCGCAGATTGAGGTGGGTCCCCAGGTAGGTCATCAGCCAGCTGCGCGACGCGGAAATGGCCACCTGGGCCAGCAGCAGCAGGAAGAAGGCCTGGGCCAGCTGCAGCACCAGCGTGGTGTCGCGTGCCAGCACCGCGTGATCGATGACCAGCTGCATGAACAGCGGCGCCAGCACGCTGAACAGTTCGAGCACGAGCGAGAGCGCCACGATGCGCAGCGCCTGGCGGCGCAAGCCGGTCACCCGCCCCAGCAGTTGCCGGAATCCGATCGTGCGCCGCTCGCGCCGCGCCTGGAAGTGCGGCATGGGCCGCGTTTCCATGGCCACGCCGGTAAAGTGCAGCGACAGTTCCGACAGCGCCAGCGTGCGGCGCCCGCGCGCGGGATCGAAAATTTCGGCGCTGTCCTTGCCGACCTTGGTGAGCACCACGAAATGGTTGAAGTCCCAGTGCAGGATGGCGGGCAGTTGCAGCAGGTCGAGCGCGGCAAGATTGAGTTTGACGGCGCGCGCCGACAGCGCCAGCTGTTCCGCGATGTCCATCAGCTCGACCAGCCGCATGCCCTTGGGCGACGGCGAATAGCGCCGCCGCAGGGTGCCCAGGTCGATCTGGCAGCCATGAAAGCTGGCCACCATCGCCAGGCAGGCGATGCCGCATTCGGCCGCCTCGGACTGCAACACAAGGACCGGCGCGGGCGCGCGCAGGCGCCCGGACAGCGTGCGCCAGCGGCTCACCGCTTGCCGCCGCGCTGCAGCGCCACGCCGAACAGCCACTGGCCGAAGGTTTGCGCCGGCAGCGGCAGTTCGAGGCGCAGCTCGGCCCCGCCCCGCAGCATGTCCGCCAGCTGCGCCGCATGGGCCGCGTCGGTGCTAAAGAGCACGCGCACCGGCGTGCCGGCCTCGAAGCGGGCCACGCTGCCCGGCAAGGCCAGCGCCGGCGCCCCGGCGCGGCGCAGCAGCGCCTGCTGGCCTGGCCTGAGCACCGGCGCCGGTCCGGCCAGCGCCAGCCGGACCGCGTGCGGCGCCATCGGTTCCCCGGCCAGCGCCACGGCCGGCACCTGCACGATCCTGGCGGCGCGCCCCAGCATCAGCGAGGCCATCAGCAACACCGCCAGCGTCACCACCAGCAGCGACGCCCCTTTGAACAGGAACGGCCGCAGCTCGAGCATGGCGCCATACGCGCTTTCCTGCCTGGCCGCCGTGGCTTCCTGGCGGTACATATCCAACATCATTACTCCTGCGAATCGGCCGCCTGCGCGGCGCGGCTCAGAATTTCAGTTCAAGAATCGCCCGCAGCACCGTGTAGGTGGGGGACGTCACCGTCTTGGTTTGCCATAAGGTATCGCCATCATAGCTCGAGCGCTTGACATCGTCTTCATGCAAAAGGTTCGATCCGCTCAGGCGCAGTTGCATTTTGGGCTGGATTTTCCACAGGAGATAGCCTTCGAGCACGCGTTTATTGGTCTCGGCGGAGGTTTCGAAGCGCGACAGGCGCACGCTGCCGTTGCGGATATAGCCGACCGTCGCGCCGGCCGAGATCGGTGCCGACTTGAAGCTGTAGTCGCCCCCCACATTGATCGACAGCGGCGCCTGGGTGCCGATCCGGTTGTCCGGCCCCGGCACCGCGTCGACCGACGACCAGGTGCGCGAGAGCGAGCCGCGCAGCTCGACCGCGGGCGCCCCGCCGACCAGCTGCGGCAGCTTGAACTTGGTCTCGAGCGTGATACCGCGCGCCAGCGCGCGCCCGCTGTTGGTGGGACGGGCCAGCCAGCGGCCATCCTCGCGCACGGTCTGGGTCAGGGTCACATCGTCGATGCGGCGCGCGAACAGGCCCACGCTGACCAGGCCATCCTGGCTCAGATAGTGTTCGTACGCCAGGTCCAATCCCAGCGCCCGTTCGGGCCGCAGGTTCGGGTTGCCGCCGCTGTCGGGCCGGGTCACCGTATTGTTCACCGACACGGTGCGCCCGGCGATCAGGCTGTCGGCCTGCGGCATGCGCCAGGTCCGCGCCAGGCCCAGGCGCAGCTGGTCGGACTTGGTGTCGGGCAGGCGCCAGACCGTCTGCAATACCGGGCTCAGCATCGCCTTGGCGTAATCGACCTTGCGCCCCAGATTGTTCTCGCTGTGCAGGGACACGCGCTCCCAGCGCAAGCCGAGGTAGAGCGCGACGCGCGCCGCGATATCCCATTCATCCTGGGCATACAGGGCGTGGCGACGGCTATCGACCCGGAAACTGTTGCCGGTCCGGTCGAGCCGCGACAGCGCATCGATCACGTCGCTACGGTCGAGCTCGTCGCGGTCATGCTGGACCTCGATGCCGCTGACGAAGGCATGCTTGTCCATGTAGGCGTTGCGCAGCTTGGCCGACGCGCTCAGGCTGCGGTTGCGGTTGTCGCGCGCGAGATCCTGGCGGTTCAGCACGCGCCTGTGGCCGTCGACATAATCGACCCCGCTCGAACTGTCCGAGCGGACCAGGGTCGCGCCCGCCTTCGCCTCCAGCTTGCTGGTGCTGCTCAGGGTGCTCAGCCAGGTCAGGTTGTTGCGTACCGTCAGCGAGGAACCCTCGCTGGTGTAGTCTTCATTGGCCAGCGCCGTCGGCGGCCCCTGCACGAACGTGGTGCGCCCGTAGCCGGCGCTGTCGTAGACGATGCCGGCGACATAGCTTTGCCAGGTCAGCGTATCGTCGCCGCCGAGCTTTTTGGTGATGCGCGGGGCGATGCTCCAGTTCCAGCCCCGATCCTCGTTGTACTGCTCCAGGTGACGCAGGATGGGCCCGTCCTCGCCGCCGCCGTCGGTGCGGGTCAGGAAGGGTTCGTCGGCGCTCATGCGGCGCGCCGACGCCGTCACCAGCCACGCCAGCGACTCATCCTGGTCGCCGTAGGTGGCGGAGACCTGGGGCTTGGTGCGGTCGTTGTCGTGAAACACGCCGGCGCGCAGCTGCAGCTGGCGTTTGCCGCTGCTGCGCTTGAGGATGATATTGATGGTTCCCGCGATGGCCTGGGTTCCCATCTCGACCGTGGGCACCGTCATGATCTCGATGCGTTCGACCACATCGGGAGAAAGATTATCGAGCAAAAAATTTGGCGGCGCCGGATCGCCGTTGAGCAGGATGCGCACATAGCCACTGCCCAGCCCGCGCATGCTCAGTTCGCCACCTTTGCGTCCCGGCACGCCGCTGACGACGATCCCGGGCTGGCGCCGCAGCACGTCGAGCACGCTGCCATCGCCATAGCGCACCAGGTCGGCCGTGCCGAGAACCTGGCGGAAGGTACTGGACTGGCGGCGGTCATCGTTGCGGCTGGCGGCAATTTCCACCTGCGGCACAGGGCCGGGTGCGGCGCTGACCGGCGCGGCGGGGCTGGCCGGTGCCGGTGCCGCGGCCGCGGACGGCGCCGGCGCGGCGGGCGCGGACGGGGCGTCTTGCGCCTGTGCCTCGCTGCACAGCACCATGGCCGCCAGCACGGGCGGGCTGAGGAATTGAGAAAACTTAATGATCGTCATGGCAAGTCAGGTTAGAGGGTAAAAAGGCGGGACCGGGCGCGCACGCCGGCCGCGCCTGCTATTGAATGGACACCGTTGCGAGCAGGTGGTCGACGATGGCGCGGGCGACATGCTCGCCGTACAGGCTCCGCCCCAGGTCGCGCCATGCGCCGCTGCGCCCCTGTTCCAGGCAGTGCAGCACGGCGCGGTAGACCAGCTCGGCGCTGTCGGGCGGAATCAGCAGATTGCCGCGGGTGTCGAGGATGGTTTCCGGACGGTCGGTCGAATAGCGGCACGTCATGCAGGGCACGCCGAGGATATTGGCCTCTTCCTGCAAACCGCCGCTGTCGGTGTAGATGGCCAGGCAGGCCGGCGAACGCAGGAACGCGATCACGTCCACGTACGAGGGCCACAAGCGGTGGCACTGCACGCCGCTGCGTTCGAGCCGCTGGCGGAACTGCTGCTCGGGATGGCGCTCCTGGGCAAAGTTGAACTGGTTGGTCAGGATGAAGATGACCGGCAGGCCCTGCCCGGCCAGCCGGCACAGCGCATCGACCACGCTGTTCAGGCGCGCCGGCGACATGTTTTCGCGCCGGTGCAGATCGACCCGCAGCCAGCGCTTGCCGGCCAGTCCCGGATACAGGCGCTCGAGCTGGTCGCTCCCGCCCTGCGCGCCTGCCAGGCGCACCGCGTCGGCGCTGAGCGAACCGCTCATGCGGATGGCCGCCTGCGCGTAACCCTCGCGCAGCAGGCTGTCGCGGTTGCGGCCCACCGGCGCGAGCAGCAGCGAGGACGCTACCGAGGTCAGGCGTGAATCGAGCGCTTCGGGAAATGGCTCGTCCGGCTCGATGCGCCATGGCAGTTGCGCCTGCGCGAGCACGGCCTCGTGCGAGACCGGCTGGCCCGGCGCGAACGGCGACAGGCTGCGCAAGCCGGCTTCGACGTGGACCGAACGGATGCCGGTTTGCAGATACCAGAACACGGGAAAGGTGCCCGAGGTCGAGGTATCGCCCGACACCACCGGGATGAAGCGGGTCGTCTCCGACTGCGCGTGCAGGTAGCCGTGCAGCCGCTCGACCTGGGCGGCCAGGGCGGCGGTGCGGCCGAGCATCGTGCCGCGGATATCGAGGAACACGTCGATCTCGCTCAGATAGCCGAACTCCTGGGCCGCGCCGGTGAGCACCACGTCGTAGTGCTGACCGGCGTCGATCATCAGGGCCGGCACCGCGCGCTCGCGCAACTCCTTCACCAGCGAGGCCAGCTTGATGTAGCAGGGCTTGGTGGCGATCACCAGCAGGTACACCGGCTGGCCCAGCTCGCGCGCCTGCGCGACGATCTGCTGCAGGCGGGAGGGATCGTGAATCTTCATCGTGGTTCCGTGGGTGAATTGGTGCGTGCCGGCGGCGCGCGCCGCGGCATGAGTGCCTCGGCCACGATCTCGTAGGAGCGCAGGCGCGCGTCGATGTCGTGGATTTCGGTATTGATCAGGAGTTCGTCGGGTGCGCAGCGCGCGATGATGGCGCCCAGGCCGGCGCGCAGCGCGGCATGGTCGCCCTCGATGCTCGCGCCCAGGGCCAGCTCGAGCGCCTGCTGCTCGGCCGCGTCCGGGCCATCGGTGTCGAATGCGGCGGGCGCCTGCAGCGGCAGCGGCCGCGCGCGCATCACGCCCAGCACCCGGCGCCGGCGCGAGGTGGCCAGCCAGGCGGCTTCGGCGGCGCTGTCGGCGCCGATCACGTTGATGCTCATCATCGCATACGGCGCGCGCTGGGCGGCCGAGGGCCGGAAGGCGCTGCGGTAGGCGGCCAGCGAGGGCGCCGCGTCATCCTTGAGGTGGCCGGCATACGCGAACGGCAAGCCGCGCTCGCCGGCGAACGCGGCCGCGGCCGGACTGCCGCCGAGAATGTAGAGCGGCAGCGCCAGTCCCGCGCCGGGCACCGCGCGCACGCCCGCAGCCGGATCGGCTTCCTCGAAATATGCGCTCAGCTCGCCGAGCATGGCGCCGAACGGGCGCGGCTCGCCGCCGCGCTTGAGGCGCGTGGCGGCCACCGGATCGGCGCCGGCGCTGCGCCCCACGCCCAGGTCGATGCGGCCCGGATAGAGCGATTCGAGCGTGCCGAACTGTTCGGCGACCATCAGCGGCGCGTGGTTGGGCAGCATGATTCCGCCCGCGCCGACGCGGATGGTGCTGGTGCCCTCGGCCACATAGCCCATCAGCACACTGGTGGCGGCACTGGCGAACGAGGCGGCGTTGTGGTGTTCGGCCAGCCAGTAGCGCCGAAATCCCAGCGCCTCGGCGCCTTGCGCCAGGCGCCGCGTGTTGCGCAGCGCCTGGCCCAGCGAATGGCCGACCGTGATCGGGACCAGGTCCAGCACCGACAAGGCCGGACCGTCATACAGGGTATCGTTGATTGCAATATCATTCATCGGAAAGACTCCATGACGGCCGGGTTCACGCCGGCTGTGCGGCGCGGTAGCTGAAGGCCGCCACATCCTGCGCGTAGCTGCCCTCGAACTGGCCTGCGTCGTACAGCCGCATGCAGATGTGCTGGTTGCGCTGATTGTTGGCGCCCGGACTGTCGCCGATGAAAAAACGGTGCTCATCGCCATGGCTCAGATGCACGCCCTCGCCCAGCCCGGCCGCCGGGCGTCCCAGCGCCAGGCCGAGCCGCACATGGACGTCGACGTCTTCCCAGCCCCAGCCCACCAGCTGCGAATTGAAGCCGCCGATGGCGAGCAGGTCGGCGCGGCGCAGGAACATGATGCCGGGGCACGAGCGCGCACCGTCGTCGAAATAATGACGCTTGGTTTCGACGCGGGCGCGGCGTCCGTCGCCGAGGACGATGTCGAAGCTGTTGGCATACTCGGCAATCTGGCCGCGCTTGCCCGGCGGCGGCACCGACTCCCTGACCTTGCCCAGGGTCAGCCAGCCACCGGCGTGCGCCTCGGCGATGGCCCGCTCGACGTCGAAATCGGTGAGGATCACATCGGCGTCGAGCAGCAGCAGATACGGGCCGCGCGCCACGTGCGCACCGAGATTGAGCGCGCGCGACTTGTTGAAACCGTCCGCCGCCACTTCCAGCAGGCGCACCGGCGCGTTCTCGAACGGCGCGAGCAGCGCCTCCAGCGCGGCCGGATCGCCACCGTAGTTGACGATGACGATCTCGGCGTCCCACGCTGCGACCAGGTCCAGGTTGGCGGCCAGGGTGGTGCCCAGCTCGGCGCGGTTGCGCCAGGCGATGACGATGGAAACGCGCGGCGTCATGCGCCCCCCGCGGCGCCGTTGCGGGTGATCAGCATGCCAAGCGCGAGCATCCGGTCGAGATCGTGCAAGGTGGCCCCGGTCGCCTCCAGCAATGCCGCGGCCGGCAACGGCGCTGCGCTGCGCGCGAGCACCTCGCGCTGCAGCGGCGTGGCGTGGTAGGCGGCCGGCCAGGCGGGATTGTCCAGCACGATGGCGCCGTCGGCGCGCGCGCTGTGCGGCGCATACGCCTGCAGTACGCAGTCGGGGCCGGCGGTCGGCGTGATCCGGCTGGTGTAGTCCAGGATCGAGGCGGCGAAGTCGGACAAGGGCTCGCCGGCGGGCGTCAGATGGCGGTCGTAGGCGCGCATGTCGGGAACCGCGCGCAGCTGCAGCGCACGGCGGCTGGAGCGGTCCCAGTTGGCGGCGCTGCGCCGCACGATGTCTTGCAGCACGGCAGTGCAGTGCGCGCGCGAATAGCTTTCCTCGGCGTGGCGGCGCGCGTTGGCGCCCATGCTCCTGGCATGGGCCTGGTCGCCCAGCAGCGCCTCCAGGCCATGCAGCAGCGCCGCCCGGTCTTCGCGCAGGCCGCCCAGGCTCAGCCATGAGGGCGCGAGATAGCCGGTGACGCCGTCGATCACGGTATCTTTCAGGCCGCCATAGGCGCAGCCGACCACGGGAACCCCGCTGGCCATGGCTTCGACCGGGGCGTAGCCGAAGTTTTCATCGATCGAATTGGTCGGATGCAGCAGCACGTCGAAAGCGCGGTAGGCGGTGGCCAGTTCGGCGTCGGCCAGCGAGGCGGGCAGATAGCTCACCACCTGGTCCAGGCCGTACTCGCCGATGAGACTCCTGAGCTGGCCCGAATAAGCGGTCTCGCTAAAACGCAGTACCGGGTAGTCGATCCAGAAATTACCGATGATCACGACCCGGATGGCTTGCCCGGGATGGCGCTGCACCAGCTCGCGCACCACGTCGAGCGCGCCGTGAACATTTTTTTGCGGCAGCAGCCGGGCCACGATGCCGATGCAGAAATGCTGCTCGGTCAAACCGAGCTGCGCGCGCGCCGCGTCACGTCCTTGCGGCGTAAACAGATCGGTATCTGCAGGCAAGGGCAATAATTCCAGCGCCGGGGTGGCATCGCCCAGCATGTTGCGGATGACCTCGGCGTCGGAACTGCAATTGACGATCAAGCCATCTTGTGAGTTGAGCGTTGGCAAGCGCTGGCCCAGGAACTTGCGGCTGAGCACACATCCTCCGTGCATGCCGAACAGGCAGGGAAAGTCGCGCTCGCCGCGCGCCAGGTCCCAGCCGGCATTGCCGGAAAAATTCAGGAGCACACTGATGCCGTGCGGCATGGCGCTGGTCTCGTCGACCTCCAGCAGTTCCGGGGTGAGCGCGGCCAGGGCGTCGCGATAGAACTGCGCGGTACGCGTGACGCTGGGCCATTTGTGGGCCGACAGGCCGGCGGTGGCAAGCGTAAGCGGGGGAAACAGGTGCAAAATTGATTCCTCAATGGATTCGATGGCAGGGAGGGAGCCGGCCGCCGCCGCACGGCGCGGCGTGCGGCGGGGCCGAACGGCGGGGCCGAACGGCGGGGCCGTGCGGCGGGGCCGTGCGGCGGGGCCGAACGACGGCCCTTAGTGCGCCGCCGCGCTCGCGTCCAGGCGGCTGCGCTGGATGCCGTGCACCGGATTGTGCAACTCGGCCGAGACGATCGGACTCATGAAGGCGACAAATTCCTGCATCGACTTGGAAATGTCGACCGGCCCGGTGGCCGGGTCGTGATACAGCCGGATTTTCGCCTCGCTGCGGTCGGAGCGGCGCAAACCGTGCACCTCAATGCCAGGAAACTTTTCCTGGAGCGCCGGAATGGACGCGGCCACCGCATCCATCAGCGGCACCAGGTCCGCGTTTTCGAAGTGCAGTTCGACGCCCACGCGGTCCGCATAGTCGAGGAATTCGAAATGCATCTGGCGCGGCCAGCCGTCCGGATGGAGGCGCCGGAAATGGTCGAAGCCGCCGTACAGGTCCATCCCGGTCGAATTACCTTGGGCAAATTCATCAAGCACCGACTGGAAGAAGGGACGCACCTTGGCCGAATGCTGGGCGCGATTGTACAGCGCGTCCACCGGGGCCGCCGGCAGTTCGGCGAGCGTGCCGTCACTGGTATCGAAGTTGGCCCAATACCCGGTCAGCGCCGCGCGCGAGGCGCTATCCTGATCCGTTTCGGCTTCATGCAGGTTGGCGTACAGCGAGATGGCGCGCCGGAAGTGGCCCATCGGCAGGAACGCGGCGGTCGGGGCGAACCGGGTCATCGAACGCTGCACGCAACCGTTGAAGTGATTCAGAAGGTGGTGGATGGCGCTGCGATGGACGTCGCTGACCTGGTAGCCCATGCGCATGGCCAGCGCCGCCAGCTCGATCACATGGCCGGCCGAGTACACGTGGTTCTCCAGCAATGCGCCGATCAGCATGGCCTTGCGCAGGGCGGGAATGCTGCTCTCGTCCATGGTCAGGGTACCGGCGGCGACCGCCTCGAGCTGGGCGACCAGCAGCGACAGGGTCAGCATGACTTCGAGCTGGCCGTCGAGGAATTTCTGTGCGACCGGCTGGTAGCGCGCGAAGGCCGGATAGGTGGCGGCGATGGCGCACAAGCCTTCGGTCAGATGGAACTTGCGGCAGACATAGAACGGTCCGAAATGGTGGGCCTTGACCGCCTCGTCCATCATGGCGGCCAAGGTCAGCGGCTTGCCGTTGAATTCGAAGGTGAGCGTGTCGGGCAGGCCGAGCGCGGCGTGCGCGTACATCAGGTGCCCCAGATCGTCCATGGCCGAGGTGCGGATGACGGTCGAATGCTGCGCGATCTCGCGCAGGGTGAACGGCAAGGCGCCAACCTTGGCCTCGGGGTCGATCCCGGCCATCATGGTGTAGGCAAAGGTTTGCCACGGATGGAAGTCGCCCTCCGGGTGGCATTGGTAAATATACGGCTTGCCGGACGGGTCCTGGTGGACGAAGGAAGCTACCCGGTCGAGCAGCGGCGTGCCGTTCACGGTCGCATTGCCCCAGCCGACGAAGACGTGGCCGAGATACGGAAGGCTGTCGCGCGCGACGATCCCCTGAACCGGCTTGGCCAGGAAATCGACCAGCGCGCGTTCGACCTGCCTGGACAGGCCGGCATCGAATTGCACCGGGGCGCCCCGTAACCAGTCCTTATGCGCGGCAAGGGAGTCTTCCAGCTCATCGCTCAATTCGAGGGGCCACCAATAGCGGGTTTCGGTCATCTGTAATCTTTCAAGTAACTTCTTTGTATTCGGATAAAACACGGCTACGGCCGCGGCACTCGCCAGGATCGCCGCTCAAGCCGTCGCGCCGGAGCGGCGCCACGCGCAACAGCCTGGCATACTATTGCCGGCCGCCGGATCACCGGCAGCGCGGCCACACGCCGGCAAACGCGGCGATTATTTCCAGTCGTCGCTACCGTCTTTCGGCTCCGGGCAGCAACCCTGGGTGCAGCAACCTTCGATAACGGTGTTATCCCAGTCGCGTACCTTCACCAATTGCTCGCTCAAGGTTGCCCCTCCCGCGACAGTGGCGGCGGCTTCGCGGTTCAATTCTGCGATCATTTTCTTCATGTTTCTCTCCGGTGTAGTATTGATGAGTACTATTGATGACCTGACAAATCACGCGCATCGCCTTCCCAATTCAGGAATGAGAACGCCAATGCACGCCCGTTGCTTATTTTTTCAGTGCAGCGCCGTTTTGATCCGTGTTTCTTAAATCGCGACGCCCATGCCAGCATGGGTCGGGCGGCCGTGCCGGATAACACTGCGTCATCTGCCCGCCCGCCCGCCTTCAGAATGGCGAAGCGCCTGAAACATCAGTGCCGCGCTCACGCATCAGGAACCTGGCTGATTACAGCCAAGGGTTGGAGCCGTCGCCAGGCTGCTCTTCGTTCTTGCAGCACTTCTGCGAGCAGCAACCTTCGATGACGCTGGCATCCCAGTCGCGCACGTTGACCAGTTTTTCGGTCAGGGTTGCGCCGCCGGCGACACCGACGACGTCGTCGCGGGTCAATTCAGCAATAATTTTTTCCATGTTTTACTCCGGATAATATTTGATAACATGGCCAATTCCATGCATCGCGCTCCCATTTTAAGGACAAGAACGCCGAAGCATTCTAAACAGTTTTAACTTCCAGTCAAGCTTTCATGTTCTGCCATGTTGCATTACCAATTCCCCGCCCAACTGCTTACGGCAAGCGCCAGTTTTCAGCCCAGGCGCGCGGATAAACCGAAGAGTATGCCGCTCATTTAATACAGGATGCGCACGCCCGCGCTATCCGGGCGATATTGCCGCTTGCGCGCCTGAGTTCAGGCCCGTCCGCATGGGCCGTACCGGGATTCCCCGACAGGGAGCGCCCGCATCGTCTTACTTAACTAGAAACTTATTCCCAGTTGGTCTCACGCATTGGATCGTTGCAGCACTCCTGCACGCAGCAACCTTCGATGACACTGGCATCCCAATCGCGCACTTTGACCAGTTTTTCGGTCAGCGTTGCGCCGCCGGCGACGCCAACGACTTCGTCGCGATTCAATTCAGCGATGATTTTTTTCATGTTAATTCCTTTAAATGATTGATAACATGGCAAATGCCATGCACCGCATTCTCTCGAACGAGAGTGCCATTGCATTCTAAGCACTTATATCAATGAGTCAAGCTTTATTGATTTGCAATAGATGCACCAACCGCACGCGCGCGTGCCGGGCCGGCTGCGCCGCTCAGGCCGGCGCCGCCTGCAAGGCGTCATCGGACACGCCGGCGCCAACCCGCCAAGCCGTGCTGCCGGCCTCGTCGAAGCGGCAGCGGCTCACCTGCCCGCCCATGTCCGCCAGCGCCCGGCCGACCATGGCGCGCCGCCCGGCGGGCGCGAGAAACATCATGAAGCCGCCGCCGCCCGCGCCCGACACCTTGCCAGCGAGTGCGCCGGCCTGCAGCGCGGCCGCATACATGGCGTCGATGTGGGTATTCGACACCGAACGGGCCAGCTTTTTCTTGTTTTCCCAGCCGGTCTGCATGGATGCGACGATGCCTTGCATATCGCCGGCCAGCAGGCAATGCCGCATCGAGGCCGCCTCCAGCTTGAGCGCGTGGGTCGCTTCCAGCGCGGCGCTGGCACCCTGGCGAATGTTCTCGCTCTGGTCGTTGATAATCTGCGCCGAGGCGCGCGACATTCCGGTGTAGCACAGGATCAACGACGATGCCAGTTCGCGCGTGAGCGCCACCGGCACGTCCAGCGGCGCAATGTCGGCTCCACCGCCTGAGGGAAAGGTCATGAAGTTGAAGCCGCCGTAGGCCGCGGCGAACTGGTCCTGGCGCCCGCCCTGCAAGCCGCACACCACACGCTCGATATGAAAAGCCAGTTCCGCGATCTCGTGCGCACCCAGGTTCAGCGCCAGGTAGACCGAGAAGGCATGGATCATCGCCACCACCATGGTCGAGGACGATCCGAGGCCGGAACCGGCAGGCGCGTCCGAGCGCGTGCTGAACGTGAGCGCGAGCGGCTTGCCGCCGTGATAGCGCTCGATCATGTGGCGATACACTGCCTGGTGCAGCACCAGTGCCGGCACGGCCTGGGCCGGCTCGGGTCCGGCCAGGCGCATGCTGCATCCCTGGTCGAGCGAGCGCAGCAGACAGGCATTGTCCTCGCCGGGCGCCAGTTCCGCATACGCGTAGCGGGCAATGGTCGCATTGACCACCTGCCCGCCGTAGATGTCGCAATACGGGGAAACGTCGGTGCCGCCGCCGGCCAGGCCCAGGCGCAGCGGCGCGCGCGCACGCACGATCTCAGGCCGGCTCATGGGCGCAGGAAGCGTTGCAGCCAGCGTTCACGCTCCCACAGCACGTGCGAGACCGATTCGGCGGCGCGCACCACGTGCTCTTCGTCCGGCAGGGTGACCAGACGCGCCTGCGTTCCCATGCTGTTCAGGGCCTGGAACAGGCGTTCGCTTTGCTGCGGCATGGTGCCGGGATTGCTGTCGGCCTGGCCGTGGATCATCAGCAGGGGGGCGGCGATCTTGTCCGCATGGTGAAACGGCGACATGGCCTGGTATACCTGGGGTGCCTGCCACAGGGTGCGCTTTTCGAACTGGAAACCGAACGGCGTCAGGCTGCGGTTATAGGCGCCCGATTCGGCGATGCCGGCGGCGAACAGCCTGGTATGGGCAAGCAGGTTGGCGACCGTGAAGGCGCCGTAACTGTGGCCGCCGATGGCGATGCGCTTGCGGTCCGCCACCCCGAGACGTACCAGCTCGTCGACCGCCGCCTCGGCCGAGGCGGTGAGCTGGGCCAGGTAAGCATCGTTGGCCGCGCCACCCTCCCCGGCCACGATCGGCATGCTCGGGTTGTCCAGCACGGCATAACCGAGACGCACCAGCGCCAGCGGACTGAGCGGATCGATGTCGGCATAGCGATGGGAGGAATCGGGCACCTCGGCCGCAGCCGAGCGCGACTGGAAGTCGCGCGGGTACACCCACATCAGCACCCCGACCGGGCCATCGCGCCCTGGCTGGTAGCCCGGCGGCAGGTACAGTTTGCCGCTCAGCGCCACCCCGTCGGCGCGCTGGTAGCGCAGCACCCGCACCTCGACCGACTTCATCCACGCGAACGGGCTGGGCACGGCGGTCAGCGCGCGTGGCGGCGCACCGTCCTCGCGTACGAACAGGTTGGGCGGCTCGTCCTGGCTCTCGCGCTGGGTTACGAAACGCCGCCCATCGCGGTCGAGCATGACCAGGACCCGTTCGTAATACGGCGCCTGGGCACGCCACAAGGTGGTCGTTTCACCATCGTCCAGTCGGTAGCGGGTCAGCTGCGGACGGTCGCCCTCCTCGCTCGCGCCGGCGCTCGCATAGAACAGCGATGCGCCATCGGTGCTGGTCAGCAGCACGCGTTCGCCATTGTCGAGCGCGCGCTTCATCGGGCGCCCGGGATCGCCGTAGCGGTCTTCGATTTTCCTGCGAAACATCAGCGCCGGCGCCGCATCGGGCTGCTGCGGGCGGATGCGCCAGATGCGCCGCTCGCCCTGCTGGAACCAGGTCTCGCTCAACACCGCCAGCGCGTCGCTGCCCCAGGCCACATCGTTGATGCGGCCCTTGACGCGCGCCAGCACCTGCGCCGGCTGGCGCCATGGCGCGCGTTGTTCGTACAGGACATCGCGCCATTCGGCCTGGCTGCGCGGATCGCCGCCGTCGCCGGCCTCGAACCAGTGCAAGGCCGCGCCGGCGTCGGCGCGCCAGCCGAATTCGCGCGGCCCCGGCTCGACGGCATCGCGGTCCTGGGCCGGACGATCGTTCAGCGCATTGTCATGCAGCACCTTGACCAGCTTCCCGCGCCGGTCCCACAGTTCGGTCCTGCGTGCCCAGCGCAACACGGACACGGCGGGCGCAAAGGGTGCTTGCAAGCGGCTGGCCAGAATGTAATTGCCGTCGGGCGAAGGCGCTGCCGCCAGCAGCCGGTCCGCGGCGCCGATCGGGGTCAGTTTTCCCGACACATCGACGCTGGCGAGCTGGCGCTGCAAGTACCAGCCGAGCATCTCGGCGGCGCGACCCGCGGGCAGCGGATCGGCGATGGCGCTGACCTGTACCGGCTTGCCGGCGACGCTTTCCTGGACCGCCGGGGCAACTGGCGCAGCGGCCGGCGCTGGCTTTGCACCCTCGGGGGCCAGGCTGACCAGCAGCGTGCGGGAGCCGGCCATCCAGCTGAAACCATTGCTCAGGACAGTGTTCAGCGGCCGCTCCAGCAAGCGCCGGGCGCGCGCCGCCGCCACATCGACCAGCCACAACTGGACCCGGCCCTCGTGCCACAGCGATAGCGCGATCCAGCGCTCATCGGGCGAAAACTCGACATGCGCGATGCGCGCCCGTGGAGGCAGCCCCGAGACCGGGCGCTGCCGCCCATCGGCGACGTTGAGCAGGTTCAGCTCATGGCCGAATGCGGGCTGGGCGCCGGCGCAATGCAAGGTATCGATGGTCAGGCCGGACAGCTTGATGCTGCCCTTGGGCAGATCGTGCAGAGCCGGACGGGCGGGCCGTTCCAGCAGCGCGACCGTGCGCCGCTGCGGACCGCCGATGGCCGAGGGAGGGCGCGGCGCGTCGACGATGGCTTGCAAGGGTGCGCTGGGTTGCTGGTAGCCCGTCGGCGTGGCGCCGGCGGAGCTCGCATCGTCGGGTACGGGCAGGAGAAGGATGCCAACGCACAGGTAAAAAAACAATTTCATTGTCGAACGTCATTCATGATAGTCGCCTCTGCCCGACAATAAGGCGCTTGCCTGCGCCGTCAATCAGCGCAAATGAAATCATCGTTCATATTGTTAATAATGTCAATTTTCAAATATTGCATGTGAAGCATGGCTAGCGCCGCCCGTGCCAATCCGTGACAGGCGCAGCCCGGCATGCCGCGAAACGGCATCGATAAAACCGGACGCACGAAAGTATCTGGAGGCGACGACGACCGGCGCGCCTGTTCAGCGCCGCCGTGGCCGCGTCAGCGTTTTCTCGTCAGGTACTGGTAAATGAAGACGCACACGAAGAACACCACGCCGATGGCCGCGCCGATTTCCGGCGCCAGGCTGGAGTCGAACGGGACGCCGTACTTGCGCGACAGCGCGGCAATCATCACGCCGCATACATAGCCGCCGGCGGCGCTGAACGCGCCGCCGAACACGACCAGCAGGGCCGGCAGCATCGTCAGGCCGGCGAGCAGCACGCTGGTGGGTACGCGGCGCCGGGAAGGGGGAGTCTGGTCTTCTTCTGTCATGGAGCGATCCTCGGAAATACCGATATCATACCGGCACCATGGCGGAAAACCCAGTTGCGGAACTGGCGGATGTCGCCTCGCATTTCCGCTCCAGCCGGACATGGGTATTTACTCGGGCACGCAGCGTGCGTGCATCCTCGCCCGCCGGCAGCATCGTCCCACCTTGCCGACTCGCCTTGTTCACGCAATGTCCTCTCGTGCGCGAGGTAGATTGCTATAATAATCGTCCGCGGTTTCCAACCCTGCCGCACCGTCTATTTATGGAAGAACTGGCATGCGCATTCAAAACCGCAACAACGTCAAGGTGTGCGGGCGCGGCCCGGTGACACTGGTGTTCGCTCACGGATTCGGCTGCGACCAGTCGATGTGGCGCTTCCTCGTGCCCTCGTTTGTGGAGCGGTACCGCATCGTGTCATTCGACTCCGTCGGCAGCGGCGCATCCGACCCGGCCGCCTACGACCGCGGCAAGTACGACAGCCTGCACGGCTACGCCGACGACCTGATCGAGATCGTTACCGAGTTCGGTGCCGGCCCGGTCGTCTTCGTCGGTCATTCGGTCGCGGCCATGGTCGGCGTGCTGGCCACCATCAAGGCGCCCGAACTGTTCGCCGCCCAGGTCATGGTCAGTCCCTCGCCCTCGTACATCAACGATGGCGACTACGTCGGCGGCTTTTCGCGCGAAGATATCGATGAATTGCTCCAGACCCTGCAAGACAACTATCTCGGCTGGTCGAGCAATATGGCCCCGGCCATCATGGGCGCGCCCGCCCAGCCCGAACTTTCCGAGGAACTGACCAACAGCTTCTGCCGCAACGATCCGGTCATCGCCGCCCATTTCGCGCGCGTGACCTTCCTGTCCGACCACCGCGCCGACTTGCCGAAGTCGTCCACCCCGGCGCTGATTCTCCAGTGTACCGACGACATGATCGCACCCGTGGCCGTGGGCGAGTACATGCACCGCACCCTGCCGTCGAGCGTGCTGTCGCTGATCGACAATATCGGGCATTGCCCCCACATGAGTGCGCCCAGCGCCAGTACGGATGCGATCAAGGCGTTCCTGGCCAGGGCGCTGGCCTGACGCCAATGCGTGAGCGCACCCTCCCCTCGCCGGAGGACACCTTTGCCCAGGCGGCGTGCGGGCTGATGCTCACTGACGTAGCCGGCAACATCCTGCGCGCCAACCAGACGCTGGCGGCCTGGCTCGGGTTCACCGAAGCCGACATGGCGGCCGGCATGCGCCTGCAGGACTTGCTCAGCGTCGGTGGCCGCCTGTTTCACCAGACGCACTGCGCGCCGCTGCTGCAACTGCAGGGATCGGTAAGCGAGGTCCAGGTCGATCTGGTCCGCAAGGACCGCAGCCGCGTTCCCGCCCTGCTCAATATCGCCAGGCGCCGCTCGGGCGACGGGTTTGTGGATCAGGTGGCGGTCTTCATCGCCAACGACCGCCGCGCCTACGAGCGTGAACTGCTGCGCGCGCGCAGCGCCGCCGAAACCGCGCTGGCGGCGCAAATGGGGGCTGAAGCGAGGCTGCGCCAGGCCAACGAACAATTGTCGCTGGCCGACCGCCGCAAGGATGAATTCCTGGCGACCCTGGCGCATGAGCTGAGGAACCCGCTGGCCCCGATGCGCAGCGGGGTCGACTTGCTCAAGATGCAGTTGCCGGACAACGCGCCGCACCGGCGCATGGTGGACATGTTCGACCGCCAGCTGCGCCAGATGTCCCATCTGGTCGACGACCTGATGGAAGTGTCGCGCATCAGCCAGGGCAAGCTGGTCTTGCGCACCGAGCCGGTCTGCCTGGCCGCCATCATCCAGGGCGCCGTGGGCGACATGCAAGCCCAGATCGCGGCCGCCCGCCATGCGCTGAGCGTCACCTTGCCGGCGCAGCCGCTGACGACGCAGGGCGACCCGACCAGGCTGACGCAGATGCTGGTCAACCTCCTGACCAACGCCTGCAAATACACGCCGTCCGGCGGGCGCATTGCGCTGGAGATGCGCGATGAAGGCGGCGCAGCGGTCATTTCGATCAGCGACAGCGGCATCGGCATCCCGCGCGAGGCGCTCGAAAGCGTGTTCGAGATGTTCTCGCAACTCGAACCCGCACTGCAGCGCGCGCACGGCGGCCTGGGCATCGGCCTGGCGCTGGTCAAGGGCTTGGTCGAGCTGCATGGCGGCACCATCGGCGCCGCCAGCGAGGGACCGGGGAAAGGCAGCACGTTCACGGTCCGCCTGCCGCTCGTGGAGCAGGCGGCGGCCACGCCGCACGCGCAGACGGCGCCGCGCGCCGGCGCACCGCTGCGGGTGCTGCTGGTGGACGACAACCGCGACGCCGCGCAGATGCTCCAGGCCATGCTCGAGCTGAGCGGCTATCCGACCGCCGTCGCTTTTTGCGGGGAGGACGCCACCGCCTGCATGCAGGCGCATGAGGCACAGGCATGCATCATGGATATCGGCCTTCCCGATATCGACGGTTACGAGCTGGCGCGCCGGATTCGCGCGATGCCGCTGGCCACGCAACCGGTCCTGATCGCCCTGACCGGCTGGGGCCAGCCAGCCGATATCGACGCCGCCCTGGCCGCCGGATTCGATCATCACCTGGCCAAGCCGGTCGAGTTCGCGACATTGCAGCATCTGCTGGCCGGCGTGGCGCCGGGCTGACCTGCGCAATCGCGCACGTCAGGCCGGCATCAACCAGGCGGACACGGGAATCGCAATCGCCGCTCCCAGGCCGATACCGGCCAGCACATCGCTGGGATAGTGATGCGCCGCGATCAGGCGGCACAGCGCCAGCAGCGCCAGCGCGCCCACGGCAATGGGGATGGTGGCTGGCGCGGCATGGGCAATCGGCACCAGCGCGGTGGTCAGCGTCATGCAGTGCCCGCTCGGGAAGGAATACTTGTCCAGCACCTTGGTGAGCGATTGCAGCGTCGGGTCCCGGTCGAACGGACGCAGGCGCGCCACGCTCCGCTTGAGCGTCCGGTAAAACAGGTGCCCGATCAGGGTCGACAGCAACGCCGCCTGCAGCACCGCGACCGGATTGCGGATCTGCGAGAAAAAGATGGCGGCGGCCAGCGGCGCATACACCCACCCGTTACCTAGCAGATTGATGATGTTCGTTGTAAAGCGGACGATGCGGTAGCGCGCAAGCGGCGCGATGCGTTGTACAATAATTAACTCCAGCCGCCCTGCCCGCACCAGGGTGCAGCGCCAGCGGCTGGCAGGCTCCAGCTCGATTGTTTCCGAAGTTTGCGATTGCCTGGATCGACGAAAAGGAAGAGACATTTTGATGCATCCTCACAAAGAAATGGAACTGCCAGACGCCCCCGGGAACGCCTCATCCGACCCCGCCAGCCGGGTCTACAGCCAGCGCTTCCACATCGCCCTTGACGGCAACGGCGCCAATGGCCTGGAGGGCATGGCCGGCGTGTGCCTGTTTCTGTTCGATCAGGTGTCGCAGCGCTACGCGTACAAGATTCGTTACTACGACGGCATCGCCGCCGGCCATGCCGTGTCGGTCAATCCGTCCGGCACCATCGGTTTCCTGGGCAACGCCGGCCAGCACCTGCTGTTCTACGACGCCCGCACGCTCGACGAGATCGGCCGCGTGTCGACCCTGCGCTACGAATGTCCGCCCTCCTCGTTGCAGGGATCGACCCATCTGGTATGGATGTCGGACAAGGAATTCATCACCGTAATCGGTGCCCATTTCTACCGCTTTTCCATCGATGCGCTGGAGCACGGCGAACGCCTGTGCGCCCACCGGCTCAAGCTGCCGCACGGCATGAAGCGCAGCGCATCGGGCCGCTACATCGTGTACGGCTCGATGGACAGCCCGCACGACGGCCGCCGTGGCGAAGCCTGCCACGTCGCCATCCTGGACCTGGAGTCGATGGCGGTGCGCGTGGTCGATCTGCCGGCCACCTGCTGGCACGTGGCCGCGCATCCGGCCGAGGACCGGTTTTACGGCGTCTCGTTCCGGGTGCTGCCGCAGGATCATGTCGATTATCACGAGTGGGCCATGGCCTTTCTGAAAGAATATGCCTTTGAAATCGATGCGGCCAGCGGCCAGGTGCTGCGCCACTGGGCGGCCGGGCGCGAGATTCCGGCGCACATCAATTCCGATGTCTGCCTGTCCGATAGCGAGCTGATTTTCTGCAACGGCGGCAGCCAGAACGTGATCGCCATCGACCTGGCCACCTTCGCCAGCTACCGCCAGCTGGTCGACGAACGCCCGGACGCCGCGGCGCAGCTGAACCGGGCGCGCGAGGTGGGGTCCCAGGTCGCCGACGTTTTCACACGCGGCAATTTCTTTTCAAACAGCCAGCACTTCCTCGGCGCGCTGCAAGTGTCGCGCAAGTCCTTGCTCGATTCCATTTATGGCTGCCAGCTGTCGGCCGGCCAGTCGCTGCTGTTCACGGCCAACCGCGGACTGAACCACATCACGATCTACGACTACCCTACCGGAACCTTGCGCCTGCGCGTTGAGATGCCACCGCTGCAGACGTATTTTTCGTGGATGTCGCCGCTGGCCGATCCGCGCCTGGGCTTCCACCACGCCTGGCTGCTAGGGTGACGCCGGCGGCGCCAGGGTCTGGCCCGGCGCTGGCGCTCCGCTGAACTCGGCGGCGGCATTGATGGCTTTGGACAAATTGCGAGGGATGAGGGTCGAGACGATGTTCTCGACCAGGCTCAGAATCGCCGGCTCGAACGCTGCCGGCAGGCGGTTCAGGAATCCCGGCTTGAGCGTGAAGCTGCCGTCGAAGGTCACGCGGGTGCCGCGTCCCGCCATGGCCGGCTCGTAGCGCGTGCTGCCGCGGCATTCGATGTGCTCGGGCAGCACCGACGGCGTGATGGCCCATTCGCAGACGTGCGCGGCGTCGTCCCACTGCGCGCGGTCGACCCAGGAAATGAGCTCGCCCCCCAGCGCCCCGCGCAGCATCGCCGGAATGGTTTGCCGGGCTTGCCAGCGGTTCACCAGCAGCAGGCGGCCATCGCTGCCGGTGCTGCGTTCGAGCTGCACGATGGAATCGAGATCGTCCAGCTGGACCGCCAGCTCGGCCAAATGATCGCGCATCACCAGCCAGATCTGGTCGACCGGACGCTTAACCATGGTAAAGCTATGAAAAGGTGTCATTGCAGCTCCTGGGTGGATGGCATGCCGGCGCGCGCCCGGTGCACGTCGCCGGCCAGGGTCATCGAGGTGCGCACCTCCCGGCTGATGTGCGGGCTCGACGCCAGCCAGGCGCAGGCCTCGGCCAGCGCGGCGCGGGCCGGCATGGGCGCGTAGCCGAGCTGCGCGACCCTGGCGTGCGAATACCAGTAATAGCGGCCGATCATGCGCGCCTGCTCGCGGCTGGTCAGCGGGGCGCGCCCTTGCAAGCGGGCGCGCACTTCCTCGTACGAAGCCGCCAGATAGGCCGCCGTGTGATTGACTTCCAGGCGTGGGGCATCGACGCCGCACAGGGCGGCAATGGCGGCATGAATCGCGTTCCATTCGAGGTTCCCGGACCCGAGGATGTAGCTTTCGCCCGGCGTGCCGCGCGTGGCGATCAGCCAGTGGCCGTGCGCCACATCGCGCACCGACACGATATTGCAGCCGCCCGGATAGGTCAGGCGCAGCGGATCGTTGAGATAGGCCACGATGACGCCGTTCGACGGCCCCAGCACGGTCGCGTGCGGGCCGACCGCCATGGTCGGACAGGCCAGCAGAATGTCGACACCGCGTTCGCGGCCGAGGGCGATGGCCAGCCGGTCCTGTTTGATTTTCGACTGGATGTAGGGTGGCTCGACGAAGCCGTCATCCGGCCCGCCGTGCTCGTCGCGTACCAGTGGGGTTGTCGAAGAGCCGAACACGACGGACGACGAGGTGATCACCACGCGCCCTACCCCGGCCAGTGCGGCCGCCTCGATCATGTTGCTGGTGCCGGTCAGGGCTGTACGGTCGAGTTCGGCCGCGCTGATGCCGCTGTAGGCGAAACGCGCCGCCGCATGAAACACCACGTCGCAGCCGGCGCACAAGGCCGCCAGGCTGGCGGGCGTATCGAAAATGTCGCCCTCCACGTGCTCCAGCGCCAGACCGTGCAAGGCGCGCCTGTCGCTGCCGGCGCGGGTCATGGCGCGCACCTCGCACTCGCGCAGCAGCAGTTCGCGGCACAGATTGGCGCCGATCAGGCCGTTCGCTCCCGTCACCAGTGCGCGCATATGCCCTCCCCTCAGGTGCGCGGCCAGAGCGCTTGCACGCTCTTGCCGAGATCGCGGGCGACAGCCTCGCCATAGCCCTGCCAGAAGCTGCCCACCCATGCGCCGAGCGCGTTCTGCGGCGCCGATGCGGCGGCGGGCGCCTCGAAATGGGCAAAGCCATCGCGGTCGATGCGCGCCCTGCCCGGCGCCGTCCCCGGCTGCAGCACGCCCTCGAACAGGGTGGCGGCAAGGTCGCCCAGCCTGGCCGCCAGCTCGGCGAGCGCGTCCACCGGGCGCGGCGCGCTGTCGTGCGGCGTGGACGGGACATGCCGGGCCATGCCGATGGCAATCTCGCGCCCTTCCAGCAAGGCTTCGAAATTGGAAAAGGTACGGGCGAAAAAAGTGGAGTAAGCGTGTTCGGTCAGGCGGTCCCTGAGTTCCGGATAGCGCTCGAGCTGCAAGCTTTCCAGCAAGGGCGGCAGGGCAAACAGCTGGCGCCCGAAAATGCTCACGCGGGTGCCGCCGTCGGTCGCCGAAAAGGTGATGATGCCGTCGTCGAACACTGCCGACGCGTTCTCGGAATGCACCGTTTTCCAATACATGCGCTGCTCGTCATCGCCATAGTGCACGCTCTCGATCTTGGACACGTCGATTTCCTTGCCGCCCCACCAGGCGACATAATTCGGCTGCGGCAGGTAGACGTTGCGTTCGGCCTGATGCAGCGGCCTGCCCTGCGCGTCGCGCGTGAGCGCACGCAGTTCGCCGCCGATGTAATCGTTCATGTACTCGATCGAGCGGGCGATGTCGACGCGGCTGGCAAACTCGGCCAGCGGCACGGGAAACGCGCGCTGGTATTCGAACAGCAGCGCCTGCTCGATGCGGCGCCAGCGCAGGGGGCCGGCAACCTCGGGCGGCGTGGCCAGCCAGCCGCGCAGTTCGTCGAGCTCGCGCTCCATGGCGAGGAAATCGGGCTTGCTGCAAGCGAGCGTGGCGGCGCAAATGCGCGCCTCCTTGCGCAGGAGCTGGTCCTTGGCGCCGCCGATGCGCGCCGCTTCCACCGCCGCCGCCCACGTCCCCACAGCCCAGTTGGCGTAGACCAGCAGCGCCCTGGAGGATGGATCGTCGTCCAGGCGATCCAGGCGCGGCGCGATGGCCTGGTTGCATTTGGCGTCGAGCGGATGCTTGAAGGGGAACAAGGCGCTGTCTACCTGCTGCAGCCACGGCGCGCTCAGGCGCAGCAAGGTGGGCGAGCGCTGGCGCTGGCGCGTGGTATCGACCAGCATGGGATCGGGCAACAGAAAGCCGGGAAACGGGGCCAGCGAGCCGGCCAGGCCCGACAGGGAGGGACGGCCCAGGCGCGCGATCAGTGCCGCGATCAGCGGCGAACTGGCGGGATCGGCGCCCATCTTGATGGCAGTGGCGCAGTCGACCGCCAGCACATCGTTGCCGGCGATAATGGCGTGCGTCGCCAACGCACGCGGCGCCTGCAATCCGCCCGAGCCATGAGCGGCGCCGCAGGCGTCGACGATGGCGATGTGCGGTGGGCTGGTCTCCAGCAATGGCAGCAGGGCCAGCCAGGGATCGCTGCGCAGCCGGTAATGATCATCCTTGTCGGCCAGCGGCAGCGCGTACAGCAAGGTATTCATGCACAGCGCAACGTTATCGTGCTGGTCGGTGCGGCACTTGGCGAAGACGATGCGCAGGTCCGCTTCGGTCCAGGCGCGCGACAGCCGCCCGGCCCACTGGTCGTGGCCGGCGGCCGGCGGAGAGTCGGGCAGCTGCTCGGAGAGGTCGATGACATCGTACGGCGTGCCGCTGCCGGTCACGTACTGGTAGCCGAGCAAGTCCGCGAGAACGGCGACGTCGCGGTTGCCGAGCCAGGTGCTGGCGCTGTCGGCGCTGGAGGCAATGGCGAGGCTGGCCCAGCCATCGGCGGCGAGCAGGTCGAGCAGCGCCTCGACCAGTTCGCGGCGCACCACCACGGGACTGTCGGACGCGAACGCGGCCAGGTCGAGCAGAACGATGGCACTGTTCTTGTTCGCGTCCGGCACGGCTGGCAAACAGCCCGCCTGCCGCAGCGCCAGCCGCAGCAGGTCGACCGGGCTGGCGGCGGCATCGTCGGCAACGGCCACCGCCGGCCCGGCAGGGATCGGGGCGCGATTCTTTGCCATCGGCGCGTTATTTTTTGCGGCCGGCGGCAGCCGTTGCCGGTACATCACCATCCGGCGCGACCCCGGCCGCCGGCAGCGGCTGGCCGATCCCGACCAGCGCATAGGCCCAGTTCACATACGCGGTACCGAAGCGGATGGTGTCGTCCACGGCGCCCATCGCGCCGCGCAGCGCCAGCTCCACGCCGGTTTTTGCCACATCGCCGGCACCGACGCTGCCGCTGCCGAAATCGAGCAGGGCTTGACCATATTCGACGGCGGAACGCCCATAGCGGTTGGCGGATATCTGCAGCGACGTTTTTGCGGCATTCTTAATTTCATCAAGAGCGACGGCCATGATGCTCTCCAATATCAAAAGGGCGACCTGATGGAAGTGAAGTGTTAATTCGGCGCAATAGGAATGCACTGCTTACATGCTATCGGAAATAAGGCAGCCCAATCGCAAGCGATTGATGTCGATGACCAAGCATTGATCTATGTCAAAATCAGCGTCTTTCGCGGTCAGGCAAGCTGCGCATAGCCACACGCACGCGCTTCGTCAGCGAGCGCGCCGATGCGGGCGTAGTCGGCGTCGTCGCAGTGCGCGAAGGCGCGGATCGACAGTGCCGCCATCAGGTTGGCCAGTTCCGGCGGCGGCGCCAGCAGAGCCCCTTGCAGGCACTGGCGCACGGCCTGCGGCACGGCGGCGCCGGTCACGAACGGCAAGGCGGGCGCTGGCGCCGAATGGCACAGGATGGCTAGCCCATCGAGGCTGGATGGTTCTTCCCGGCGCAGATAGCCGAGCGTCACGCAATCGATGGCCGCCAGGTCCGCCTCGCCGGTCTGCACCAGCGACAGGCTGGCGCGGTGGCTGCCCGACCACGTGAGCGCGCCAAAAAACCGCCCGTCGTGTGCCAGCGGCGCTACGGCATGGCGCAGCGCGTTCATGCCGCTGTGGGAATCGATATCGTTAGCGGCGGCGACGCAGCCGCGCGCGTCGGCCAGCACACCGATGGCGCCGTTGGCGCGCACCACGACGGCGCTCGAATAATCGCTCCCCTCGCAGCCGGGAAACGCATACGCGGGCGTGGCGACCAACCCGACATGGCCACGCAAGCGGGTGACATAAGGATAGCCGCAAGTCTGGCTGAGCAGCATGTCGGGGCGTTTCCAGAATTCCGGCAATACTGGGGCGCGTTCGAGTTCGACGGCGTCGCGAAAGCCGTCCGCGCGCAGCACGTCGAGCAGCGCCGCGAACAGGGCTTCATACCCTGCCCTGACGCCGGCCGACACGTTATACATGGGGAAAGCGGCTTTCCACGTCATGGACTGACTCCGGCATATGAGGATGAACTGGCGGGTCGACCGGCGTCACGCCGAAGCGGCGCATCAGTTCGCCGTAACCGCGCACATGAAACCCGCCGCTGCGGGCGATGTACGCATCGCGCCGCGCGTGATACACCCGCCCCAGCAGGTACCACGGCAGCGACGGGAAATCGTGGTGCACCAGATGAAAATTATTGTTCAAGAATAACAGGCGGAAGACAAACCCCGCTTCATTGAGCACGATGCGCTCTTTATGCTCTTCGGCCGGACGATGCTCGTAAAACGAGCGGATCATCACCAGCGACTGGGCCGGATAGGAAATCGCCAGCACATAATAGCGTGCCGACACGCCAAACACCGCATCGACCGACCACAGCATGGCCGCGAGCATGCCCAGATGGCGCAGCCACATCGGCACGTTGCTCCAGTTCCCCTGCAGCGGCTCGCGCACCGCTTGCACCCACGCACCGGCAATCGCATTGGCCGGCCCCAGCAGCATCCGTCCCCAGAAGGTCTTGTTCAACCACAGCAGTGCCTGCATGGGCTTGCCCAAGCCGGCCCAGGTGGCCGGCGACACATAATAGCTTTCGGTATCGAGCGCCGGCACGGTCAGGTGGAAATCGACATGATGGCGCAGATGGCTGTCCCGATACAGCCGGTAGGGATACCACACCGCCAACGGCATGGTGCCGAACACGCGGTTCAGCGCGGGCCAGCGGGTGGGATGGCCATGGATCAATTCATGCTGAAGCGACATGTACCACGCGCACCACCAGATCATCAGCCCGGTGGCGGCGGGCGTACCCAGCTCACGCCAGAACCCCAGCGTGGCCAGCCAGCCTCCATGGATGACGCCAATCAGCAGCCAGGTGGGCCACTCCGCCCACCACAGCAGGCGCGCGCGTTCGCCGCGGATTTGCCCCTGCTGCGCCGCATCCATGTAGTTCGAGGGCGCCTGCCGTGCCAGTGGTGATTGCATAAGTCATCCTTGGTTGCTCACACTGGAATTGTGGGTGGGCGTGGCAGGTCAGATGTTGACCTGCCGCATCACCGCCTGTGCGCGGCAGTGCCGTGCGATCAGAACCGCGATTTGACGCGCAGGCCGACCGTGCGCGGACGCGCCATGAACAAGGTATCGCCGGGCTGGATGGCGATGCTGTTGGTCGTGACGTCGCTGACCTGGTTGCCGTTCGTGAGATTGGTGCCGAACAGGCCCACTTCGATGCCGCGTGTGAGGTGGGTCACGGTGGCGTTGAGCGTGTTCGATGATGGTATTTCCGCATAGCTTCCCTGGGCGGCGGCAAAGTTGGTGTAGGCACGGCCCTTGTAGGCATAGCTGGCCGCCAGGGCGATCGCATCGCTGCCGGCCAGCGCAATGCGGTAGCTGGCGCTGGCGCTGGCCGCCACGCGCGGCGCGTACGGGGTGCGCGCACCGGCCGGGATATTCTGCGCCGCAATGCCGGTGATCACGGCATTCCTGGCGTAGGCGTGGTTATAGGCAGCATTCAAGCCGATGCTGGCGTGCCGCGTCAGCTTGACGGATGTTTCCAGTTCCACGCCTTCGCTGCGGATCTTGCCGGCGTTCTGGGTAAAGTAATACGTGCATGGCAACTTGTTAAACACCTGCACATCGTTCCAGTTGGTGAGGTAGGCGTTCACATTGAGCGTCATGCGCTGCCCGAACAGCGTATTTTTGGAGCCGGCTTCGTAGCTCCACAGGCTGTCCGGCGCAAAGGTGGCCGGCGCATTCACGCCGCAAAAGTTGAACGGCACCGGCTGGTTGTTGCCGCCGTAGCGGAAACCCTTGCCCACATTCGCATACAGCATGTGTTGCCGGTCGATGCGGTAGGCCGCCGCGAAGCGCGGATTGGCGCCCTGGGCGGTGGCGCTGCTGCTGCTCGTTTCCGCTCTGCCGACCGGCGCGGCGGGCGTCGCGCCCACCAGATTGCCGAACAGGCCGCTGAAGTGCAGGTCGAAATCCTGCCTGCCCTTGAACAGGCGCAGCCCAGCGGTCAGGTCCAGCTTGTCGAACACGGTGTAGGTGCCTTCGGCAAAAAGCGCGACCTGATGCGAACTGGTATCTTGCCGGCCCGAGAAGTAATTATCGGGCGTGCTGGCCAGGTCGTTGGCTTGCGAGCTGTAGCCGGGGAAATTGCGGGTCTCGCCGAAGCGCGCGTCGAAGCCGGCGGTTGGCTGTTCCTGGCGCAGCTTGCGCTTGCCGGTTTCAAAAAACGCGCCCGCGGTCCACTTCAAAGGGCCGCCATGGCGCGAGTTCAGGCGCAGTTCCTGGGCCAGGCCGGTGATGGCATTGTCGATCGCATAAGCCGACGCCATCAGGGGATTCTTGCCGCCGAAGATGAAGGCGGTGGCCGGATACTGGGCCGACGTGGCGTACCGCGTGTCGCGGTGCAGATACGAGGTCGACGACACCAGCTGCGCGCTGTCCAGATCGTAGTTCACGGCCAGGTTGTACAGCTGCAGCGCATCGTTGCTCTTTTGCGGCAGCAGCGCATAGGTGGTGAACGGCGCCAGCTTGGCGTAGGCATCGTTGATGCCACCCTTGATGTTGGAGGCGGTGACGCTGGCGTCGATCACCAGGCCGGGCTGGGCGCGGATGCGCAAGGCGGCGCGGCCCTGGCTGGTCGAGACAGCGTTGGTGGTGGCGCCATTGAATGCGTTGCGGATGTAGCCCGAATCGGCGCCGGTGTAGGCCGTCAGGCGCAGGCCCGCCACCTCGTCCCTGAGCGGCACGTTGAGCATGCCGCGCAGGTTGTGGTTGTTGCCGCCGAAGCCGGAGGTACGCGAACCGACCGCTTCCACCGAACCGAACAGGTCGTTGGTATCGGGTTTCCGGGTGATCTGGCGCACCGCCCCGGCCATGGCGCTGGCGCCGAACAGGGTACCCTGCGGGCCTTGCAGCACTTCGATGCGTTCCAGGTCCAGCACCCGCAGATCGGGGTTGCCCGATTTGAGGGTCACCGGCATGTCATCCACATACACCGCCACCAGCGACGAATCCTGGATTTCGGACGGCACGATGCCGCGCACCACCAGAGCGCGCATGGTGATGTTGTTCACGCCCGGCCCCTGCTCCTGCACGCTCATGGCGGGCACCAGGCTGGAGATATCGCTCAGGTTGCCCAGCCCGAATTTGGCCAGGCTTTCCGGCTGCAGCACCGTGATCGCTGCCGCCACCTGCTGCGCGTCGACCGCGTTGACGGCGCGCGTGGCGGTGATCTCGACGCGGTCGATTTTGTCGGAATCGCTGGTTCCGGCGGCCTGGCGCGCGCCGGCCCGCTGCGCGGCGTCCGCGCCTACCTGCTGCGCCTGTGCCGTGCCGATCACGCCAAGCGACAACATCGCCAGCGCTCCATGTGCAATCAACTGCTTCCCCATCACGATGTTCCAATCTGTTTATTGATACTGCAGACAAAAAAAGTATATCGACGCCATCCGTGCTTGAACACGAAGATTACCGACTTTGCTTATCTGGAAATGTTAGCCAGGGACCGGCGAGGCGCGCCCGGCCGCAGGCGAGCATGGCGGCGACGACCGTCGATCGGAGGACCTGGAAAGGCGGGGGCATCGTCATGGCGGGTCGGGGCAGGAGGCAGGAACGGGCACGCGCTGCGCGTGTCGTTGCCTCAGGTCTGGAATGAGGCGCCGGAATGATCGATCATTTTGACAACAATGTCAATTTCCCCATGATTCATGAACGCCTCTCAAGCCTCTTGGGCGCGGTAGAATACAGCGATCGCTGCGCGCCGGACGGCCTGCGGCGGCCAAGGAGAAACACGCGCAATGCATATCAGCCAGCACCCCACCCATACCCTCGACCTGCGCGTGCGCGAGCTGCGCCAGTTGTTCAACTCGCTCGATCCGGCGCCCTTCCTGAACAAGGACCTCGACCGTGCGTGCGAGGCCTACATCGAGAACTGGGCGCTGTCGCTGCCGCACGATTGCCACCTGCACCTGACCATTCATGTCGAACAGCTGCCGTCCGCGAGCGAAGCGGGCGCGCTGGTGGGCGACGCCATCCACAATTATTACGGATACAAAATCGAACTGGTGCGCGGCGAGCTCAGGCAACTGCTGCGGCTGGGCCGCCTCAGCCTCGGCGTGGGCCTGGTCTTCGTCGCCGCCTGCCTGCTGCTGGCCGAAGCCATCACCAGCCTGATGCCCGGCCCCGCCGCGAAAATCGCCCGCGAAAGCCTGACCATCATCGGCTGGGTGGCGATGTGGCGCCCGGTCCAGATTTTCCTGTACGACTGGTGGCCGCTCAAGGGGCGCATCAAGGTATTCGAGAATCTGCGCTTTGCCCGCGTGAGCGTGATCAAGGCCTGAGCGCGGGGACCTCGCGAACCGGGCCGCTACGCCCATTCATCGCTGTCGTCGATCGAGCCGTGCCCGTCCCCCTGCTGCTGAGGATCGCGCTCTTCCTCCATACTTTCATTGCCATCCTCGCCGCCATCGAGGTCATCGTAATCGTCAGCAAGTTCGTCCTCATCGTGCCGGAGCGCGGCAGCGTCTTCGAGCGCGTCCGCGCTGGCTGAACGCTGCTTTTTGGAAGGTACTTCGTCATCGTCAATCACGAACACCTGCCGCTCATTGGCGCCCGGGTCAGTGGCGGCCTTGCGTTTTCCGTTCAAGCTCGCGCGATGCTCGGCACGATGCTTCATCTCAAACAAGGTTCTCTGTGAGGGCCCGGTCTTTTTGTCGAGCACCCGCTTGAACTTCTGGTCATCCTTGGCTTTTTTGGGAGCGGATTGTTTTCGCGTGCTCGTCAAGGCGTTGTGGTGAGCATGTTCCTTTTTGGCCCTGGTCGCCGCGCTCTTGACCCGGGGCGCCCTGGTGAGAGCGGCATCGGAGTGCACGTCCATGGCGACGTTCATGCGGGTGCTGTCCCACTGATCCATCGGAATATCAGCGAGGACATGGTCGAGCAAGCGCGACAGGCGCGTCGGCCCGTGCGGACCTTCCAACTCTTCCAACCAGGCCGCGCCGAGCGCGGAGTTAGCCGACGAGCCGCCGAAGTGCCGTGCGATCAAGCTGTGATACAGCGTTTCCGCGAACTCAAGCGCCTCCCTGGCCTGCTCGACCACCAGCTGCGCCGCAGCCACCCGGTTCGTCTTTTCCGGTTGATAGGCTTTTTCCTGCTGGGTGCTGGAACTGAAAAAGTTCTTGAACGCACCGGGCTGTTTCGTCAGGACACGCGCGCTAACGGTCGACTCTTTCGCTGCGCTGAGTTTGCTCGTCGCACTATCGAACACCTGTCTTGCGCGGATCAGGCTGCTCCTGGCCGCATCCAGCCGCCGCTTGCTCTGCTCCTCATGCAGGATGTCCATCGAACCGCCCATGACCTGGTCGGGGTTATGCAATACCGCCATTTGCTCGTCCGCCTTCAGGTCCACTTCGCGCACGCCGCGCGCGTACTTCTTCCGGAACCAGTGCTCGTCGCCGTCGCCATGCTGGCGGCCGATTCCGCCGCTGAGTCCAGCCACGCTAATCGTTTCCATTTTACGAATGCCGCCCAGCGAGACGAATTGCATGTAAGGCGCGTGGTGCTTTTTGGCTGCCAGCGCCAGCTCCGCCACCTCCAGCGCGAACTTTTCCGCGGTGTGATTGCCGCTGCGCCGGAGGCGTGCAGCCAGTTGCGTCATGCGCTTGAAGATGGCGTCGAGCACCAGTAGCCCGAGTGCGTGATGATCCTGGTCTTCGTTCTTGCCGCTCCCGGCAGGCAATCCCTGGCGCCCTGCGAGCAAACTGTCGATCTTGCCGGCGAGTCTGACGCCACCGGCCGTGGCATAGCCCTTCACCACCGCATCGGCCGTCTTGCTGCGGTTGATCAGCGTATTGACCAGCCATTCCTCCACGCTCATCCGGTTCAGCCCTTCCAGCTGCAGCGTCAACTGCCGCCGCACTTCGTCATGCAATGGGGAACTGACAGTGATGGGATCGAGCCGGAACGCGCCGTCATCCATGTCAGAGGTCGCGCTCGCGCCGTGCGAGGTCTTGCCAGTTGACGCGGTGTCGCGCGGCACCAGGGCCTCGTCCACGTCGCCGCTCAGCGAATGCGCTGCCTTGTAGCCGGACAGATATCGGTCATAGGCCTTGTCGAAGCTCGCCTGCACCCCGGGATCGAGCGGCGCGGCCAGTGCAGGCCCGCCATGGCGCGCGACGGCGGCCAGGTTGATTCGCTCGTAGATGTAGGCTGACGCGTGCACGCTCATGTCGGCGCCGCGCGCTCCCTGGGGCGCGTTGCCGGCTTGTGGCATGACGTTATCGAGTCCGGCGACCTGCTCCGTATCGTCCTCGATGTCATCGCTGCGCCACCACTCGGCGGCCGCATCGCCGCCGCGATCGAGGTAGCTGACGAAGTGCCCGCCGACGAAGCCCCGGTCCCGGTAAATGGCCGATCGCAGCCGGTAGTCGATCATCGTGCCATCGTTCGACGGGAGCGCGAACGTGGGCGGCGCCGGCCGCGCATTGCCGGCGCCGCGGTTGATATGGATCACGTTCGGGAACATCCCCCCCGGGTCGCCATGCTGGCTCTGCAGCACCTGCACGCTCGATCCCGCCGTTTGCTGCAGCGACAGGTCCGGAAACCAGACGCTCACGCCGGCGCTGACCGGCATATTGTTCAGCTGGGCGGCCCGAGGATTACCTGCCGTCAGCACATTCACGGCGCGGGTGATGATGCTGTTGACGTCCTCCGCCTCGGTGGCGTCGGCGATCACGCCGCTGCGCGCCAGCGCGACCATCAGGTTGCGCATCCAGGCCTTGGGGACGCCCAGGTCGGCGTCGACGCTGTTGACCGCCCCACGCAAAAAATGCTGGAGAGGGGCGGCCGCCGGGTTGCCGGAAAGATCGTTGGCCCCCGGATCGAGCAGGTTGCGCAGCGACGTCGTGACGGTGAACACGTTGACCAGGGCGGCGGCGAAGCAGCTGTTGAGTACGTGCTGGATCGGGCCCGGCTTGGCCATCTGCACGACAGCCGCGCGCTGCAGCGTCGCCGACGCCGCTGCGGCGCGCTGCCCACCGGCGCCGGGCGCCACGGCAGCGCCGGCAGGCGCCTGCAATGCGCGCTGCCCCATCACGTCGGCCTCGGCCTCAAGTGCCGGATCGGTGTTGACGCCGATCCCGCCAATGTCGGCCTGCACCGGCACCCGGCCTTGCGCCTGCTGAACGACGTGCCACGCCTCGTGCGCCAGGTGTGCATCCTGGCCAGGGGCGAGATGAATCTGCGCGCCCTGCGCAAGCGCATGCGCCTGGAACTGCGCCGGCCGCGACGAGTTGCGGTGCACCGTCACATGCTCCAGCGACATCCCCGACAGCGATTCCATGCCGGCACGCAGGCCCCCCGGCAATCCGGACCGGGTGGACTGGGCCTGCACGCGGGCACTGGCGTGCATCGCATCGACCGCGCCGGCGCGTTCGCGCATGCGGGGCGATTCTTGCAGTGCGCTCATCGCGGCGCGCTGCGCGGCCTGGCGCGGGCTGTGGACGGCAAGCTGCTCCAGCCCGTGCGCCGACGACGATGCCGGGCCCGGCGCTGGGCCCGGACCGGCCGCATCGACGCCGCCGGGGCGTTCACGCTGGTACGCGCTCTGGCGCGGCGGGAGTTCCGGTTCGGCTTCGCTGGCCTTCCTCATCGCGGCGTCCTCGTTTGCTAAAGATGGGCTTGTTGCATCAGTGTACCGCAGACCAGCCGGCCGACGCTTCCACCCAAGCCATTAAATATATTGCAATATATATGAAAACATATGTTGTTTGATGGCATCAAAGTTGGCCAGCCGTGGTGCTATGTCGAGGCCTTGCTTTGGTAAATGGTTCTTCTGATCCATAATCAGGGAAGCCGGTTCCGCGCGTCTGCCGTTCATGTCCGCCACCGCGTCCATGGGGACTTGCCTCCCTCAATTTTCGGGTTGTTATGCCGCTTTTCTCCCGCCTCTTCCTGTGCCTTGTCCTCACTACCTGCCTGCCGGCTGCGGCGCAGTTTGCATCCTCCGGGGACGAACGCATCCACGCCGAACTGGCGGCGATCCGTACGCTCTCGCGCACCTCGACAGCCGATGCCCTGCGCCGGCTCGACGCCCTGCGCGCGCGCGTCGGCAAGGACACGCCTTACCCGCTGCGCCGCGAGGTATTGCGTATCGACGTGTGGCTGCACGAGGACGCCGGCCAGCTCGCGCGCTCGTACGAGGCCGAACGGCAGGCGCTGCAACTGGCGATCGAGAACAACGATCCGGCCTTCGCCGCCCGGGCCCGGCTCGGCGCGGTACGCCAGCTGCTCGACCAGAACCGTTCCAGCGAAGCCCTGGCGGCCCTGGCCGAGATCCGCGCTGCCGTGCCTAAGGATGCGCCGGTCGCCGTGCGCTACGCGCTCGAACACGTCCAGGGCGACGCCTACAACGGCAAGGGGCAGTTCGACAAGGCACTGGCAGCCTATCTGAAGTCGCTCAAGCTGCTGCAGGATGAGCCGGACGAGAGCGAAGGCCGCGCCACCGCCATGGCGCGCATCGCCCGGGTCTACAACAACATCGACAATCCGGCCAAGGCCATCGACACAACCCAACAGGCGCTGCTGGAGAAGGACGTGCCGATGCGCACCGTGGGGCGGCTGCAGTTCACGCAGGGCATCGCCATGCTCAAGCTGAACCGGGGCAAGGAAGGCATCGCCGCGTTCAACAACGCGCTCGAGACCGCCAAACGCGGCAAACTGACCGGCCTGGAAGCCGAGGTGCGCGGCAACATCGCCGATTATTTCCTGCGCCAGCACGATTATGCGCGCGCCGAACAGGAGGCACTGCTGGCCATGAAAGCGTCCGAGCGGGTGACCGACGTCAACATGATCCTCATGGCCAGGGCCAACCTCGGCTTCGCCCTGATGGGGCAGAAGCGTTTTGCCGAAGGCTTGCCCTACATCGATGGCGTGATTGCCGACCTGGACAAGGCCGGCGCCACGGCCGATCTCTACGCCATGCTCGACGAAAAGGGCCGCATGTAGGAACAGGCCGGCCTGTACAAGGAAGCGCTGGCCACCGTGCGCAAGCAGCAGGCGGCGCAGCAAGCCGATGTCCGCGCCGCGCGCGACCGCGCCGTGGCCGCCTTGCAGGAAGAATACGAGGCCGGCCAGCGCACGCGCCAGATCGACCTGCTGCGCCGCGAAAACCTGGTCAAGGACGCCGACCTGCGCAGTCGCCGCATGCTGCAGCTGCTCACCACCTTGGCCGCCCTGCTGACGGTGGCGGCGGGCATCTTCGTGTATGTGCTGTACCGGCGCTCGGCGGGCAGCAATGTGCGCCTGAACCAGCTCAATACCCAGCTCACCTACCATTCGCAGCACGACGCCCTGACCGGCCTGTACAACCGGCGCTCGTTCCTGGAAAAAATGGCGGCGCGCCCCGCGCACGACGAGCGCGAGCGGCGCGGCGATGCCCTGCAAGGGGTCGACTGCATCGTCCTGATGGACATCGACCATTTCAAGCACATCAACGACCGCTGGGGCCATGGCGTGGGCGACACGGTCCTGATGGAGGTCGCGCACCGGCTGACCGCGGCGGTGCGCGATAGCGACATGGTGATCCGCTGGGGCGGCGAGGAATTCCTCATTTACGCGCCCGGCGCCGACCCGGCCCACATCGCCGAGATCGTCTCGCGCGTGCTCCATGGCACCGGCGCCACGCCGGTCGACGCCGGCACCTGCAGCGTGCCGGTGACGCTCACCGCCGGCGTGGTGACGCTGCCGTTCGCCGGCGTCCCCGACAGCGGCTTCGAGTGGGAACGCGGCATCCGCCTGGCCGACTGGGCGCTCTATCACGGCAAAGCCAATGGGCGTAACCAGGCGCGCATCGTGACGCGCCTGTCGGCACCGGTCGACACGGTGCTGGCGGCCCTTGACGGCGCCGCCGCTGCCGAAGGGCTGGTCGACATGGAGTGCGTACACGGTCCCGCGCAGCCGGCGACGTGAGTCGGGCGGCCCACGATGGGCGGCCCTCGCCGGTTTCACATCAAAAAAGTTGTAAAAACTAATAAATAGAAAAATATTCAACTAGCCAATTTGCAACGACATCGTGCCGGTTTATAATGATTTCCAGCAAACAACAATTTGTTGTCAGAACGATTGAATCCACGTGGAGAAACACTTGAAAGCCAGATTACTGCACACTGCCGCATTGTTCATGTTGACCCTGCCCGCGAGTGCGGCCAGCGCCGCCCCGGCAGAGGAGCCGGCGGAACTGTACACCCGCCTCGAGCGCTATCACGTCAAGTATTCGCTCAACGACGATTACACCAGTGCCGAAACACACGACTGGGCGATGAAAGTACTCAAGGAAAAAGCCCTGTCCAATGCCAAGGAAGCTTCCATCTCGTACAGCACCAGCATTGAAAAAGCCGAAGTGCTGAGCGCCTACACCATCAAGGCCGACGGCCGCCGCATCGAGGCGCCCAAATCGAATTACCAGGTGGTCACCAACACCGGCAACGACAAGGATGCGCCGGTGTATTCCGACCGGACCACGCTCACGGTGGTGTTCCCGGAAGTGGCGGTCGGCGACACCGTCGGTTTTTCGTACAAGCTGACGCAGACCGAACCGATGTTCCCGAAACATTACTCGATCGTCCAATACTTCAACCGCGGCACCGCCTATGACGACGTCAAGATCACGCTCGACTATCCGGCAGCGCTCGCGGCCCAGCTCGACGTGCGCGAACTGACCCCGGTCGCCAGCACCGAAAAGAACGGCCGCAAGGAACTGTCGTGGAGCTTCACCACCAAGGTACCGCTCAAGAACAAGCGCCGCGATTATTCCGTGTATGACGTCGACACCCTGCCGGGACTGGCGTTTTCGACCTTCAAATCGTATGCGGACATTGCCCAGGCCTACGGCGCGCGCGCCACGCCCAAAGCGGCCGTGACCGGGGAAGTCCAGGCCCTGGCGGACCAGATCGCCAAAGACCAGAAGACGCCGCGCGACACCGCCCGCGCCCTGTACGACTGGGTGGCCACCAACATCACCTACGCGGGCAACTGCATCGGTACCGGCGCGGTAGTCCCGCACGACATTTCCTTCATCCTGAAAAACAAGATGGGCGATTGCAAGGACCACGCAACGCTGCTGCAAGCGCTGCTGGCGGCCAAGAAGATCGAGAGCACGCAGGCGCTGATCAACGCGGGCAGCAGTTTCAAGCTGGCCAAGGTGCCGGTGGTATCGCGCGTCAATCACGTGATCAACTACTTGCCGGCGTTCGATCTGTTCCTCGACTCGACATCGAGCACCACGCCATTCGGCATGCTGCCCTACAGTTCGCAGGACAAACCGGCGTTGCTGGTCGACGGTTTCAAGGAAGGACTCAAGACTCCGGCCGCGCAGCCTGGATCGAATGCCCAGACCATGAAAACGCGCATCAAGATCAACGATGACGGTTCGGTGACCGGCAGCGTGGACGTGGCGACCAAGGGTGAGTATGCCCTCGGCCTGCGCAACGGCCTGCGCGGTGCCGGCAAGGAGACCATGGATGACATGGTCAAGAACGTGCTCAAGAGCATGGGCCATACCGGCACGGGCAAGTTTGAAAGCGACGACCCGACCGCCTTGATCAATACCCTGAACTACAAGGCCAGTTTCGAGTTCAAGAATTTCACCCAGTTTCCCGGCGCGGGCGCCTTTGTCATTCATCCGCTGTTTACCAGCAGCTCGCCCGTTGCGAGCTTCATGCTGGGTGGTTCGGACGACGATGAAACGCTGACCGAATTTTCCTGCTCCAACGGGGCGAGCCTGGAAGAATATGTGTTCACCTTCCCGAAGAAGATGAAAGTGCTGGCCGTGCCCGATAACATGACGGTCAAGTCGGCCAACGTCAGCTACAAGGCGAGCTATCGCTTGAAGGGAAACCAGCTGACGGTCACGCGCGAGATCGACGACCGCACCCGCGGCAACGTCTGCGCCCCGGCCATTGCGACCGAGTACAAGGAGTTTTCCAAAAAGGTGCTGACCAACCTGAAAGCGCAAGTCGTCTATAAATAAGCGACTTTTGCATTCAAAAAACGCTCACCGCCAGCAATGGCGGTGAGCGTTTTTTTTGGCCTGTGCCTTGCCCACATCAGAATGGCGGATGCGCCAGGAAGAACGCCTGTTCGTGCCGGTACATCTCCAGGTTTGCCGACAAGCCGGCATGCATGCGCCGGGAATGATCGAGCAGGACGGCGGCGGTGTGGAGCCCGTCCACGGCGCCGGCTTGAAATGCCGTGATGTCGCGTTGACGTTCCGCGATCAGCGCCTCGGTTGTTTTGATACGGTTGGCAACGAGCGCCAACATGATGGGATACGTGTCGGGACTGCACGAACGGACGCGCAGGACCAGGGTGCCGGCATCGTGCTCGCGCGCCTCTGCAACGAGTTTCTCCGTGCGCGCCAGCGCAGGCTCGCCGAGTTCATCGATTGAACTGCCCAAGAGCATGTCTAACTCGCCGAACCACGGCTTTGAGCGGTAATGAAAGTAAACCGCCAGCGCGGAAGCATAGTCGTCCACGGATGGCTCGCCGTGTTTTTCCAGATAGGCCGAGACTCTCTCTGCAACAATGCGTAGCGCAATATTGTATTCCTGTGGCGGGGAATCGGTATAGCCCTCATCCACGAAATAGCGCGGTGTCCCCGGAAGAAATTGGGCGTGCGCCAACACGCTGTCGGTAATATCGTCGAACAGTGGCGAGGCATCGATGTCCGCCGGGGTCGTCTTGCGCGGCGGTTTGCGCGGTGCCGTGATATTCAGTCCGGCCAGCGCATAGGCGGCGGCCACCAGATAAGAGCAGAACATGCGCGCGCCAGGGTCGAGATCCCAGTTCGGAAACAGCGATGCCAGCGCAGCGATCTTGTCGTACTCGCGCGTGCTATATCGATACGCTTGCTTGGCAGCGATCGTGCGGATCGCGTCACGGTTGGGAACGTCCGGCTTCAAGCGCAGAACCTTTCCGCATGCGCGCCGATGCAAGCCGAAGCGGGCCAGGGAAATCTCGGCGACCCCGGTGAAAGTCGCTTCGATGAAGTTGGGCGGATAGGTACAGAGCGCCGCGTGACTGAAGACGCCGCCGCTCGCTGTCTGGATGAGATTGCTGATCCGGCTATCCGGATCGGTACACAGCAAGATGTCGCCTTCCTGCAGCATATGCGTCAGGAACAGCGAGCCCTCGGTCGGGGCGCCCAGAGGCGTGGTTGTGCTTTTCGTCATTTTCTCACCTGTGCATCGTCGCGATGACCAGCCAGGGAGAAGCGTAATACTCCACGCCCGCGAAGTCCACCTTCAGCATGTAAAGGGACCGGCAACGCCGATCTGTCTTCAGATGATGTCCCTCACCAGGGGCGAATCAAGCTATTACATTTGAGAATTCCCATGAGAAAACGTTACCTTAAAACCATGGCGCCGCCACGATCGCCGCCGTCTAACCCACCTGCCGGCGGCAACACATTCGCGCTGCTGATCGGGTCTCCACGGCCAGCGCAGCGCGCACGTGCAGGTAGATCCGGGCCGGCGCATCAAGGCAACACGGGCTTACACGCAAGCGAACGTTGCGTGGCTGGCGCGCCAGTGGCCCCTCCCGCCGCCCGAGGTACGCCTGTGCAACGCCGGCCTTGCGTCGCGTGGTTTTTTTGCCGAACCTATCAGAAACGCACCGAAAGTCACAACCGATCTTGTATAGTCGTCGAACTGTCTCGGAAAACACACATATGAGCGCTGCCTTGTCGCCAGAGCCGCCAAAAGGCGCTCGCGCCCGGCTGCCCTGGCGATGGAAGGGGATGCTTGGGCCGTACCAGACGCGTAACCAACGCAACGCTCAACGTCACGAAAGGCAACGGTGGTGACATTCACACAGCTTCAACGATTGCTTGGGGCGCTGTTGTTGCTTCTAGGCGCCAGCGTGATCGCCGGCTGGGTCCTGCGCTCGCAGCAGCTGGTGCAGATTGTGCCCGGTGCGGTCGGGATGGTGCTCAATACCGCGCTGTGTTTCGTGTTTGCCGGCGCCGCCCTGACCGTCTCCGAACGGCGGCCGCGGCTGGCGCGCATGGCGCGCACATGGGCTTGTCTCGCCATGCTTGCCGTGGCCGGCGTGGTGGCGCTGCAAAACCTGCTCGGCATCGATTTGCATGTCGACGAGCTGTTCATCGATGTGTGGCTGGCCGACCCCAACCCCCATCCTGGACGCATGTCGCCGCTGGCCTGCGGCGGCTTCTGGCTGGCCGCCGCCTGCATCCTGCTGCAGGACAGCCAGGGCGCCGACGGCAACGCCGGCTGGCTGATCCAGCTGCTGTGCCTGGCGCTGGTATCGCTTGGCATCCTCGGCGTGACCGGCCACTCGCTCAAGCTCGAACTGCTCTATGAGTGGTACCAGCTGGTCCGGATGGCGCCGCACACGGCCTTCGGCTTTCTGTTGCTGAGCAGCACATTATGGCTACGCTGGTATCAGACCGTCAAAGCACGCAGCGCCAGCCACGAACGCGGCGACAGGCGCATCACAGCGATTGCGACGATCATCCTGCTATCGATGGCGCTGACGGCCGGGATGGTCAGCTCGGTCATGTCGGCCCACCGCACCGAAGCGGCCTTGCACCTGAATATGCGCGCGGCGCATTCAAATCGCGCCCAGCTGTTGAACTTTGTGCTGGATAACACGATCTTGCAGGCGCGTTCGCTCTCGAGCGACCCTGCCCTGCTCAAGGAGTATGCCCGCCTGCCCCAGGCTGCCGATACCGTCGCGATTGCGACCGAGCTGGAACGGCATCTGCTCAGCGACGGCTACTCCTCGGTGGCCGCGGCCAGCCAGAATGGGACCATGCTGCTGCGCGCCGGGGCGCCCGCCAGCAGCGCGCCGATCGCCCTGCGCCTGAACGATGCGCAGGAACTGCTCTGGTCGACTGTACCCATATTAAAGATCGCGGTGCCGGTGCGAAACGGCGACGTCGCCATCGGCACCATCCTGGCCGAGCGCAAGCTGCCCATCGTGCAGACCCTGCTGGCCGATGCCGCGCTACTGGGAAAAAGCGGCGATATCGCGATTTGCGCGGCAATCGGCAACGATCGCATGGATTGCCTGCCGAGCCGCCTGAACGCGCGCGGTTTTACTGGAGCGCCACGCATGCGCGACGGGGCCAGGCTGCCGATGAGCAATGCCCTCGATGGCAAGACTGGACTGGCCGTGGCGAAGGATTACCGCGGGCGGATGGTCGTCGCCGCTTACGGGCCGATCGGCTCGAGCGGCCTGGGCCTGGTGGTCAAGGAAGACGCGGTCGACCTGTATGAGCCGATCCGCACGCAAATAACGACCATGGCGGCGGTATTGGCTGTGCTGTTTTTTTGCGGGATGCTGCTCTTGCACTGGCAAGTCTCGCCACTCATTGCCGCGCTGCTGGCAGCCAGGCAAAAGGCGCGCGCCGGCGAAGGCAAGATCCAGGCGGTGCTCGACAATATGGCCGAAGGTCTGCTGACCATCGACGAGAACGGCAAAATCAGATCGATCAATCCGGCCGCGGCCGCCATGTTCGGCTATGCGGCGCCAGAGCTCCTCGATACGTCCCTGACGCTGCTGATCCCGGCCTGCCCGCCGCAGGCCGGCGAGCCAGCGCAGCCCGGCACGGCGCACGAGGGGCAAGTGAACGGACAACGCAAGGATGGCAGCCTGTTCCCCCTGCATATCGCGGTGCGCGAGGCGCTCCATGACGGAGGCCGGATGTCGGTGGCGATCCTGCGCGATATCAGCAGCGAACGCAAGGCGTCCGAAGTCAGCTCGCGCTTTAGCGCCTTCCTCGACGCAACCCCGAATCTGGTGGCGTTCGTCTCCGGAGAGCAGCAAATCCTGTATCTCAACGGCGCCGGCCGCGGCTTGCTGGGCATTGCGGCGCACGAAGACTGCATCGGCCTCTCCATGAATGAGTTTGCCTGCCCCGGGACCGATATCGGTTTCCTAGGAGGCATTTTCAAGGAAGCATCGCTTGCGGCCTGGCGCGGCGAATTCGCCTTGTGCACCCGCGCCGGCGGCATGGTCCCCTTCCTGTTTTCGGTGGTCCGTATCGAACATGAGGAGGGCGAGCCCAGTTCGTATGCGATGGTGGGGGTCGATGTCAGCGAGCGCAAGCGTGCCGAGGACGACCTGCGCAAGACGCTGGAGCGCTTCAACCTCGTTGCGCGCGCCACCAACGACACGGTGTGGGACTGGGAATTCGCGACCGACCAGATCTGGTGGAACGCGGGCATTGCGCATACCTTCGGTTACGACATGGCCAATACCGCGGCCCCGTCTCAGTGGTGGGTCGATCAGATCCACCCCGACGACCGCGACTGGGTCCTGCGCGAGGTCGACCATGAAATCCACGCCGGCGGCCAGTACTGGACCGGCGAATACCGCTTCCAGTGCGCGGACGGCACCTTTGCATACGTGCATGATCGCGGCTACATCATCCACGACGACAAGGGTGCGGCGGTGCGCATGATCGGTGCCATGATGAACATTACCGAGCGCAAACATGTCGAAGAACGCATGCGCCAGCTGGAAGAACGCTTCTCCAAGATTTTCAGCATGAGTCCGGTTGCGATCACTGTCAGCAGCATGGCCGATGGCTATTTCCTGGAGGTCAACGATGCATTTTGCACGCTGATCGGGCACGAGCGCAGCCTGCTGCTGACGCGGCCCGCCTCCCCGCTCGATTACTGGCTCGCGCCCGAAGCGCATCTGTCGATGATGGCGCGGCTGCGCGAAGAAGGTTCGATCAGCGACTTTGAAGCGGCCATGCGCACGGCCGACGGCGCCGTGATCAGCGTTCTGCTGTCGGCCGACGTGGTGGAGCTGTCGGGCGTGCCCCATCTGCTGTGCTTGTACAACGACATCACCCATCGCAAACAGACCGAAGATCAACTCCGCTTGAGCGAGGAAAAATTCCGCTCGATCGTGGAGACCACCAAGGATTGGATATGGTCGCTCGACAGCGAGGGTTGCATCCGCTATTCCAACCCGGCGGTCCAGGCCATGCTCGGCCACCATCCCGATGAACTGACGGGCAAGACGATGCTGCGCTACGTGCACCCGGACGAACAGGCCATCGTGGCCGACAAGTTAAGCCAGCTGCAGCGACGCGGCGAGGGCTGGAGCGGCTGGCTGATACGCTGGCGCCACCGCGACGGCAGCGATCGCTATCTGGAATCGTCGGCGGTGCCGGTATTCGACCGCATTGGCACCCTGATCGGCTATCGCGGCACCGACCATGACGTCACCACGATTAAAAAGTTCGAAATTCAGTTGCAGGAAGCTAAGCACAAAGCGGAATCGGCGAACGAAGCCAAGAGCGAGTTTCTGGCCAATATGAGCCATGAAATCCGCACGCCGATGAATTGCATCATCGGCTTCACCCGGCTGGTGCTGAAAACCGGACTGTCACCTCAGCAGCATGAGTACATGGAACTGATCGACTCGTCCGCCGACTCCTTGCTGCGTCTGCTCAACGATATCCTCGATTTTTCCAAGATGGAGGCCAAGAAACTTATCCTGGAAAAAACGGCGTTCGATCTGCGCGAAGAAATCGCCAATCTGTTCCGGACCCTGGCGGCCGGGGCGGCCGAAAAGCGCCTGGAACTGGCCTTCGACGTCGCGCCCGAGGTTCCGCGCATCATCGTCGCCGACAAGGGCCGGCTGGCACAGATACTGATCAACCTGGCCAGCAATGCCATCAAGTTCACCGCGCGCGGCGAAGTCGTGCTGACAGTGAGCCAGCAGGCGCGCCAGGCCGACAGCGCCGAGCTGCGCTTCAGCGTGCGCGACACGGGTATCGGCATTTCACGCCAGCAACAAGATCATATTTTCGAATCCTTCGTCCAGGCCGATGCCTCCACCACCCGCGAATACGGAGGCACCGGCCTGGGGCTGGCAATCGTTTCCCAGCTGGTCGCGTTGATGGACGGGCAGCTATGGGTCGACAGCGAACCGGGCGTGGGCACCCAGTTCCATTTCGCTGTTCCGGTCCAGGTTGCCCAGCGCACGGCGGCGCCGGACGAGGGCCCGCGCGACGCCGGACTGCAACACAAGGCCGTGCTGGTGATCGACGACAACGCCACCTCCGGCCAGATTGTCGTCAACCTGCTGAGCAGCTGGAAAATGCGCCCGCTGCTGGTGCAAGACAGCGCCGAACTGGCACGGCGGCTGCAGGGCGACGCCGCGCCCGCAGGCCCGTTTTGCGCGGCCATCTGCAGCGCTTCGTTCCTGAGCGAGGGCGCCACTGCGCTCGGCGTCGCCCTCGGCGCTGCCGGGCTGCCGCCAACATCGATCGTCGTCATGCTGCCGCTGCAAGACGACGGCGCCGCACTGCAAGCCGGCCTGGCGGCGGGGTTGACGGCGTTTATCAAGAAGCCCATCAGGCATTCCGAGCTGTTCAACGTGCTGATGGGGATTGTCGAGAGCCGTGCCGATAGCCCGCTCCGGGTCAGCGTCGAAGCGAGCGCACCGCCGCCCGCGCTGCCCCTGCAAAAACGCCTGCGCGTGCTGGTCGCCGACGACCATCCGGTCAACCAGATGCTGATCGCCGAGCTCCTGCGCTGCCGTGGGCACGCCTTCACCATGGTCGCCAATGGCGTCGAGGTGCTGCGGATGCTGGAGCAGGAGCCGTTCGACGTGATCCTGATGGATGGCCAGATGCCTGAAATGGACGGCTATCAGACCACCGCCGAAATCCGCCGGCGCGAGGCTGTTTCCGGCGAGCATATCCATATCGTCGCGGTGACCGCCCATGCGATGTCGGGCGACCGCCAGACCTGCCTCGAGGCGGGCATGGATGACTATCTCTCCAAACCGATCGAGCCGCTCGATCTGTATGCCTGCCTCGAACGTCCATGGGGGGACCCGCACACGCCGCCCGCGCCAGTGCAGCCCGAGCCCGAGCCGGCCGCCGGCACGCCGGCACGCTCGTTCATCTTCAACCCCGACCTGGCGCTCGAACGGGCACGCGGGAAGCGCAATTTACTGATTCTCATGGCCAAATCGTTCATCGATACCGCGCCCGAGCTGGTGCGCCAGTTGCACAGCGCCCGCGCGCGGCCAGATCCCCTGCTGCTCGAACGCGCGGCGCACCGCGTCAAAGGGGCGGCGGCCACGCTGGCCGGCGACGCCACCACGCAGGCCGCGGGCGCGCTCGAAGCCATGGCGCGCCGCGGCAATGACGCCAGCCACGACGACCTGGACAGTGCGGCACGCAACCTCGCCCTGCGCATCGATGAACTGGCCGCCACGCTCGCCACGACCCTGGAATTAAACCAATGAAAGTACTTGTCGCCGATGACGATCCGATTTCCGTCTTATACCTGCAGGACGTGCTCTCCGAATGGGGCTACGAGGTCGTTGTCGCCACCGATGGCCTGAGCGCCGAAGCGATCCTGCGCGAAGAAGACGGTCCCTTGCTGGCGGTGCTGGACTGGATGATGCCGGGCCTGGACGGCATCGATGTCTGCCACAACATCCGCCAGGCCGGCATGGAGCGGTATGTCTACATGATCATGCTGACCTCGCGCACGGAGACCGAGTTCATCGTCGCGGCCATGAACGCCGGGGCCGACGACTACATCGCCAAGCCCTTCATCGCCGAAGAGATGCGGGTGCGCGTGCGCGCCGGGCGCCGCATCGTCAACCTGGAACAGGAACTGCGCAGGCAGGCCACGCGCGATGCCCTGACCGGCATCTTCAATCGCGGCGCGATCCTCGACGTGCTGCAAAAGGAGATCGCTCGGCACGCCAGGGCGCCGAATTTTCTGTCCTTGATCTTCGCCGATCTCGATCACTTCAAGGGCATCAACGATACCTACGGCCATCTGGCTGGCGACGAGGTGTTGCGCGAAGCGACGCGCCGCATGGAGTCGACCTTGAGAAATTACGATTCCTTCGGGCGCTATGGCGGCGAGGAGCTGCTCGCCGTGCTCCCCAACTGCGATCCCGAAGGCGCCCTCGTCGTTGCCGAACGGATGCGCAGCGCCATGGCCGATACCACCGTGCATACCCCATACGGCGATGTTACCGTCACGGTCAGCATCGGCATCGCATCGGTGAACAACGCCGATAGGGCCGATATGACCGCACTGCTCCACCGCGCCGACGGCGCCCTGTATGCGGCCAAGCTCCTGGGGCGCAATTGCGTTACCGCGGCGCCATGACCGGCTGCGGCGATGGCGCCGGCGCCGGTGACATACTGCTGTTGTATCCGGGGGCGGACTGCCCGGGTCAGGAAGCTTCCAGGAACCCCATTTCCCCGCTGGCATAGCGCCGTTTGGCGTCGACCAACTGCGCCGCATCGCTCATGACGAAAGGACCGGATACCGCAATCGGCTCGGCCAGCGGCAAACCGGCCAATACGACCAGCGACGCCCCGTCCGTGGCAGCCTGGATTTCCAACGCCGTCCCGGCCGCATATCCGGCGACACCGCCCTCCTCCAGCAGCGAACCGCCGATCCGCAGGGCGCCGGCAGTGACCAGAACGTGCACCATCGAGCTTGGCGGAAGAGGAAGATTGACGACGGCATTCCCTTTCAGCTCGACGGTCCAGAGTGTGGATGCGGTCCGTGTGGTGAGCGCAGCCTTGACGTCATCGAAATCGCCAACGTAACAATGCACCGTTGCCCCCGGAAATGCGACGACCGGTACGTCGGCGCGATCGACATGATGGATCGCCGGTTCGGCCAGCTTGTGTTGCGATGGGAGATTGACGAAAATCTGTAACCCCAGGCAATCGACTCCATCGACCTGCGGCACTTCTTCATGCACGATCCCACGCGCCGCTTCGGTCCAATGCAAGTCGCCCGGGTTGATGCGATTGCGGCTGCCAAGACTATCCCGGTTGATCAATCCACCGGGGGACTGGGGAAGCACGAAAGTCACGGCGGAAAAGCCGGCGTGCGGGTGCGGAGGAAAAAATGGCAAACGCATGCGGAACCAGTCGACCTGCAGAAAAGGGTCGAGCGCCCAGCCGAGCGAGGAGGGGTCTAGCTTTGCCAGAGATAATCCCTCGCCGGCCGCTTGCGACTCAAGCCTGCGCATCCCCAGCAGCGTGCGTGGATCGGCAGGGGCGCCCCGTACCATCGCGTTCAACCGATCACACCGGCGAGCACTTCGGCGAGCACTTCCTCAAGGAGCAGTTTCTGCAGCTGCGTACCCTCTTTCGAGCTCCAGTCATGCGCCAGTTCGGCAAACACGGTGATCGTCGCGGTCAGTATGACCCCGGCCAACTCCATGCGGCGGCGGGCCATTTCCTCCGATAAGCCAAACGGCGAGCCCGACGCATCGAGCACGGCTTGCACGCCGAATCCTTCGCTGCGCGCGCTGATGGCCGGGAAGACCAGGCACACGTCCGTGGTGACGCCGGCCATGATCAGATTGGACCGTCCGGTTGCACGCACGGCGCCGGCGAATGCGGCGTCGTCCCAGGCGTTGACCACTCCCGCGCGTTTGATGCGGGCCGCGTGGGCGTGCGGCAGAATGTCTTCGAGCTCTTTCATCAAGGGCCCCTGGAACTGATCTTCCTGTGAACTGGTCAGAACGACTGGCATGTCGAGGATGACCGCCATGCGCGCCAGCGCCAGCGTGTTGCGCCGCACCGTTTCCAAGGCATGGTTTTTGATCAATCCCATCGTTCCGACTTGATGGTCAATCAATACGAGTGCGGAGTTTGCAGGGGAAAAGTAGTTCATGATGGGAGCTCGCAATGAAGTGAAAGGAGTTTCAGAATAGCTGCGTTCGCCGTAGAATCACGATCACGAACATATTGTCCGGCGGAGAGAACAATGAGCATGTCGACAATGGCGCCGCAGCTGGACAACATTCGCATCTTCGTCGCGGTTGCCGAGACCGCCAGCGTGACCAAGGCGGCGCTGGCGCTGGGGCTGGCGAAATCGACGGTCAGCGACCGGATCAGGGATTTGGAAGCGCAACTGAACGTTCGGCTGATCAGTTCGACGACGCGCCGCATCACGCTCACCGAATCGGGGCGCATCTATTACGAACGCTGCGGCGGTGTGCTTGCCGCGCTGAACGCGGCAAACGCCGAAGTGAGTGCGATGCAAACGCGCGTCACCGGAACCATCCGCGTGAGCGCGCCAGTCGAGCTTGCAGTTCACCTGCTCGGACCGGCCATCGGGCAATTCCTCGGCAAGAATCCAGCCGCCAAAATTCACTTGCATCTTGGCAGCGAGAACCTGGACATGGTCAAGGAAAGGATGGACCTGTCGCTGAGAATCGGGACAGTGCACGATCAAGACCTTGTCGCGCGCCGGATATGCTCGGTATCGCGACGTGCTTTTGCCAGCCCGGCCTATATTCGACGCTACGGCATGCCGCTCAAGCCGCAGGACCTGGTGCGCCACCAGTGCATTCTTTTTCCTCATGTCGACGACCAGGCCGACTGGCTGTTCTTATGGGGCGATCGGCGCCAGACTGTCACCGTGGCCGGTCCCATCAGCGTCAATAGTCTCGGATTCGTCAGGGAGGCGGTGGTGGCCGGTGTGGGAGTCGGTATCTTGCCCGAGTTGCTGAGCATGGACCTGCTCCGGCAGGGGGTGATCGTGCCGGTCTGCGGCAACTGGCAAGCTCCCTCTCTCGACGTGAGCATTCTGACGCCGACGCGCCACGTACTGGCGAAAACAAGGGCATTGATCGAGTTCCTGGTCCACCAGGTGCCGAAGGCCCTGACCGAGGCCGGCGCGTCTCCAGGCCCACCGCTGGGGGCGGCTATCGAATCGTGATGCACCGCACGATGCCACCGGTCCGGCCTTGCGAGAGAGGCCCGCAAGCCTGCCTCGACGCCTTCTGTGGCAATCCGTCCGCGCGTCTAGTTCGCGCCGCCAGCGCTCAACGCTGCCGCGAGCACGGCCTCGATATCAATCCGCTTCAAGCCCTCGTTGACAATCGCGCGCACCCGCTCGCCCTCGGCGTTGGGACGAAAGCAAATATAGAGCTTCTTGTCTTCCAGCAGGCGCGGATGGAAACGCAGCGTCGGCGCCAGCGGGCGCAGGTCGGCGTCGTTGAGGATCAGATGTTCATACACCCGCCGGTCGATCAGCACCAGCGGCACGCGCTTGGCGGCGAGCTTGCGCAGGTTCTGCTTGTCGTTCACCGCGGCATCGACCATTTGCTTTCCCTGGCGCACCCGTATGTCGAACTCATCGGTATTGACATAGCCTTCGACCACGCCGATACGGTACTTCGACAGGTCGGCCATGGTGTCCCATTGAACCGGTGCGGCGGCGTGGTAGGCAAAGCCGAGCGGACCGCTGCCGATCGGGTCGGAAATGAGAAACTCGCGTGCCACCCCGGGCGAGAGGTATTCGGGGTAGTACCCGGCAAAGGGAGAATTGTGTTTGATCAGGGCCGTGGCCCGGGTCCATGGAAAGTATTGAACTTCCAGGCGGTAGCCCATGCTGGCCAGCGCGGCGGCGATCACCGCCGTCATGGCGCCTTGCCGGGGCAGCGACGCTCCGGTGTAAGGAGGCCATTCGAGCGAGGACAGCCGTATGATGCGGGTGCTGTCGGCGGGCGCAGGGATCGCCGAGGCAGCCAGTGCCGCGCTGGAACCGAACAGCATGGCCAAGCCATAAACCCACGCCGAAAGAAAATGTAAGCCCGGCCGCATAGTTGGGACCACTGATCAGGACAAGCTTCTGTCGATACGAAATGATACACCCAAACAGGGATATTTCCCTCGGGGAAATGCTATTATCCAGCCATTCGTGCGCACCTTGAGCAGAGAAATACGCTGGCTGTCGAGCCATCATAAGAATGAGACAAACTTGGTTTCCTGCTCATCTTTCCTATCCAAGCCCGCCGGGTTCGGGCATGTCGCTTGGTGTCCAAGGAACAACGACTTACCTCATCGCCTCTTTTTTCGCCCCTTAAGCCCGCTCAATCGCCATACAATTCGCACACCATTGGCCCGGTTGATGGGGCGATCAGCTAAACTCGGTAGCATACGCGCCCCTACACTGGAATAATAAATGATAAGAAATTTCGCAGCCGTCATGGCCATTGCGGCCCTTGGATTCATGACCGGTTGCGCCACGCCGCCACCGGGCGAGCCGCCGCTGATGACGATTGATAGTTCGCGCTTACCGCCGGCCAACATCAGCCTGACGATTCCCGGCCTGAGCCAGTGCACCGACAGTGGCGACCATACACTGAAACTGAACGCCCAGCAGCCGGTCACCGTGCTGGTGCATGGCTGTTTCAGCTCCGCCGGGCGCTACCGCGGCATGGCCCAGGTGCTGGCCTTTCACGGCCAGCAGACCGTGTGCTTCAGCTACAACGACCGCGACAGCCTGGTGGCCAGTGCCGGCCAGCTCGATACGGCGCTCAATCAGTTGAGCCAGAAATTGGATAACAAGCACATTACCGTCATGGGTCACAGCCAGGGAGCCCTGATCGCCCGCAAGGCGATGTCCGTGACCAAGAGCGCTGCCATCGAAGGCGGGGATGTAAAAATGCGCCTGGTGACCGTGTCCGGACCGTTCGGCGGCATTGCGGCGGCGCGCCATTGCGGCAACCCGCTGTGGCGGACGCTGTCGCTTGGACTGGTCGCGCCGATCTGCCAGATTGTCACAGGCGATAAATGGTCGGAAATTACCTATACCTCGCCGTTCATCGTCGAACCCGGCGCACTCGATCCGCGCGTGAAGGATTTTCTCAAGATCGTCACCGATGAAGGTGGCAGCTGCCGGCGCATGAGCAACGGCGCCTGCGTGGAATCGGATGCGATTTTTTCCCTGGCGGAGCAGCGCAACCCGGCCGTCGACAGCGACCCGCTGGTCAACATCGTGGAGGTGAAGGCGGGCCATGTGGAGATTGTGGGTAACAATCGCACCGGGCCGGTCAAGCTGATCACCGTATTGCAGGAACACGGGGTGATCAAGCCGACCGAGCCGGATCGCAAGGAGAAGTTCGGCCAGTTGCTGACGCGCTTGTTTGGAGAGGCGGCGCGCTGATCGTCAACAAACTGGCGGCATGCACCTTGACGCCGCCGCCGACCAGCCGTCATGCAGTCTCTCAGAGGCGCTCCGCTAAATGGCAGCTGCTGCGGCGAACAGAATCGTCGCCACAAAATCTATTTCCGCGTCGGTAATGATCAATGGTGGCAGCAGCCGCACCGTGGCGCTGTGCCTGCCGCCCAATTCGAGAATCAGGCCGCGCTGCAGGCATGCCTGCTGGAATTGCTTGGCGCGGGCCGTATGGACCGGCGGATGCCCCTGCCCGTCCGGTTCGCCGTCGCGGTCGACAATCTCCATGCCCAGCATCAGGCCGCGTCCGCGGACATCGCCGATCCAGCCGAATGCACTCTGCAGCTTGAGCAGATGGGCGCGCAGACGCTCGCCCACCTGGTGCGCATGGTCCGCCACCGCATGCTGCTTGAGATAGCGCAGCGTTGCCGTGCCGGCCGCCATGGCCAGCTGGTTGCCGCGGAAGGTGCCGGCGTGCGCGCCGGGTTGCCAGACGTCGAGCTCTTCGCGGTAGACCACCACCGCCAGCGGCAAACCGCCGCCGATGGCCTTGGACAGCGGCATGATATCCGGAATGATGTCCGCATGCTCGAAGGCGAACATCTTGCCGGTGCGCGCGATGCCGCACTGAATCTCGTCGACGATCAGCGCAATGCCGCGCTCCTGCGTGATGCGGCGCAGGCCCTGCAGCCAGCGGTCGGGCGCGGCGATGACGCCACCCTCCCCCTGCACCGGCTCCAGGATCATGGCGCTCGGCGCCGTGATGCCGCTTTCAGGGTCGGACAAAAGCTGCTCGATATAGCGCAGGTTCAAATCGATCGCCTGTTCGCCGCCGGTACCGAAAGGGCAACGGTAGTTGTGCGGATACGGCAGCATCTGTACGCCGGACAGCAAGGCGCCCAGGGCATTCTTGGGTCCGAGGTTGCCGCTGATCGACATCGTGCCGAGCGTCATTCCATGATAGGCGCCCTGGAAGGCCAGTACGTTCTGGCGTGCGCTGGTGGTGCGCGCCAGCTTGAGCGAGGCCTCGACAGCGTCCGCGCCGGTGGGCCCGCAAAACTGAATCCGCGCCTGCCTGGCGAACGCCGGCGGCAAGCTGTCGAAAATCTCCTGCACGAAGGCATCCTTGACCGGCGTGGTCAGGTCCAGCGTGTGCATCGGCAGGTTCGATGACATGGCGGCATGGATCGCTTCCAGCACCACCGGATGGTTGTGGCCGAGTGCCAGCGTGCCGGCGCCGGCCAGGCAATCGATGAAGACCTGTCCGCGGCTGTCCTGAACGTAAATCCCGCTCGCGCGTTCCAGCACCAGGGGAATCCGGCGCGGATAGCTGCGCGCATTCGATTCCTGGCGACTCTGCCGGTCCAGCACGGGCGTGCTGTCAAGGCAATACAGGGCATCGAGACCGGTATGGCTCCGGCGCAGCCGGGTAGCCAGGTCCATCCCTCTTTCAGGTGCATTCATGTCGATCCTCTCACTCGGTTGGTCGCTGCAAATGCAGCGCTTACAGGTCGTAACGCAGAGCAACGCCGACGGTGCGCGGCGCCGCTACGTCCACGACCCTGCCAGACTGATTATTGGCAATGTACTGGCGGTCGAAAACATTCTTTACATAAGCGCTGACGGTGGCCTTGCCGAAGCGGTAGGCCAGGTTGGCGTTGACCAGGGCCGCGTCGTCGCTGCGGCGCACGTTGCTGACCTTGCCGCTGGCATCGGTCAGGTAGGCCGACGCGCTGCCATCCTGATAAATGGCGTCGGCGCTGGCCGTCAGCGCGCCGTTGAGGCGATACACCATGCCCAGGTTGACTTTGCGGCGCGGCGCGCCAATGAACGATTGCCCGCTCAGCGTGTCTCCGTAGGCGACAAAATCCACATAGCGCGTATGGCTGTACGACGCGCCCGCCAGCAGCTGCAGCGCCGGGCTCAGGCGATACTCGGCGCCCAGTTCCACGCCCTTCATGCGGCTGTGGCCGGCGTTCGCCACTTGCAATTCCTCATCGGCGTCAAGCAGCGCCACCTGCTGGTCCTTCCAGTCGGTGAAGTACACATTGGCCGTGGTGCGCAGTTTCTTGTCGAGCCAGGCGGCGCGGTGCGACAGCTCGACGGTATTGGTGTACTCGGGATCGTAAGCGCGGTGCGCGGTGCCGACCCGGACGTTGACGCCGCCGCTGCGGTAGCCGCGCTGGACGAAAGCGCCGAACAATTGATCGGGCCCGAGGCGGTAGTTCAGGCCCAGCTTCGGCAGCAAGGCGCTCAATGTCTTGACCTGGTTCACCGAAGACACGGAGGCCAGCCCGTCTTCCAGCGCCGTCTTGTTGCGCTCTCGCTCGTAGCGCAGGCCGCCCACCAACTGCCAGTTCGGCACCAAGTCCCAATTGACTTCGCCAAACACGCTACGGCTGGCGATACGGGTCGTCCCGGTGACGCTGCCCACGGTCTCGCCGCTGAAATCGAGGCGGTCGTTCATGTCGTTGCCGACGGTGCCGTAGTAGACGCCTGCCTGCGCCTGCAGGCCGGGAACCTTGTATGCCAGCCTGACTTCCTGGTTGAACAGCTTGTTCTTGTGGACCCGCAGCACTTCCTGGGTGCGGTCGGCGCGCTGGTCGAAGTCGAGCAGCGAATCGTAGGTGCCGCGCGAGGACGACGTAATGCTGGTCAGGGTCAGGGCCGGATTGACGACATAATCGGCGCGCAGGGTCGCGCTGTCCTGGTCGAGCTGGTCGAACTCCCCGGTGTTATAGCTCACCGTATAGTATTGAGGACCCTGGTTGACGGCCTGGATCCCGCGCCGGTTGCGCGCGTGCGAGAGCGTCAACAGCAAGTCGAGGCCGTCGACTGGTTCGAGCAGCAGTTTGGCACGCAGGTTGACGTTGCGCTGCGGATTGGCATCCTTGCCCAGGGTGTCGTTGCGAATGTACCCGTCGCCGCTCTGCACATCGGCTGCGAAGCGGGCTGCCACCTTGCCATCGACGATCGCGCCGCCACCAGCCACGGCAGCGCCGCGCTGGCCATGATTGCCACCATTGATCCGCGCCGACAGCGACGGCGTGTAACCCGGGTTCCTGGTCTGGAACACGACCGCGCCGGCCAGCGCGTTGCGGCCTTGCATGGTCGACTGGGAGCCGCGGTACACCTCGATCTGCTCCACGTCCCACAGTGGTAACGGACTCAGGGTCAGCATCCGGTGCGGCTGCAATGCATCGTCCACATACACCGACACCGCGCCATTGCTGGTAGCCGGTCCCTGGTCGTCGAAGCCTGCCACCGGCACGCCGCGAATCCCCCAGGTTTCATTGCCCGACTGGGTATTCACGCCGGGCAGGCGCGCCATGATGTCGGTCAGCGACGCATCGGCATGGTCGGCGATATCGCGCGCCGTCACCACTGCCACGCTGGCCAGCGTGTCATCGAGCGGGCGGTCGATTTTCTGGCCTTTGACGATCACGGTCTCGACTGTCGGCGCGGCATCGGCCGCGTTGGCTACTCCGGGTGCCATGAGCCACAGCGCCGCCGCAACCGCGACCGCCATCTTGTTCTTTTTGACGTTCAACAACTTCATGAATTCACTCCAGCTTGCTTTTGATTGCTATCTGGCTACGCGCGTTGCGCTACGCACCAGGACCGGAGCGGATATTACCTAGCTTTATTGACATTGTAAATCTGAATATAAATGAGAAGCGTTCGTATTATCGTTTACATTTAAGTCGGCCGTGATTATGATTGCGTCAACGTTGCAGCACCGCTTATCAAGGGGCTTCTCCCCCACTTCCAAGGAATCGCACCATGCCAGTAATTACGGCCGGCAACTGCCTGCAATCGCCGTTGCCTTTTGTCATTCAGGCCGACAAACCCGAGGCGCTGACGGCAATCGGAGCCGACGCGCGGCAGACGGCGGCCACGGCGCTGGCCAGCGCCGGTGGCGTCTTGTTCCGCGGCTTCGGCGTGCCCACGCCGCTGGAGTTCAAGAAATTCGCAGCCAGCTTCGGCCTGCCGCTGGCCAGCTACGAGTTCGGTTCCACGCCGCGCAGCAAGGTGTTTGCCGGCGTCTACAGCTCCACCGAGTATCCGGCGCACCAGAGCATTGCGCTGCATAACGAACAGTCCTACACGCGCCAGTGGCCGTCGCTGATCTGGTTCCACTGCATCAAGCCCAGCATGACCGGCGGCGAAACGCCGATTGCCGACAGCCGCCTGGTGTACCAGCGCATTCCCGTCGAACTGCGCGACGAATTCGCGCGCCGCGAACTGCTGTACGTGCGCAACTACAGCGCCGCCCTCGACCTGCCCTGGCAGCGCGTGTTCAACACCGAGCAGCGCGCGCAGGTTGAAAGCTACTGCGCCGCCAATGGCATCGAATGGGAATGGAAAGCCGACGACGAACTGCGCACGCGCCAGCGCTGCCAGGCGGTGCTGCAGCACCCCGTCAGCGGCGAGTGGGTCTGGTTCAACCAGGCGCACCTGTTTCACGAATCGGCCAACGACGCGGCGCTGCGCGCCAACCTGTTGCAGGCGGTCGGCTACGACAACCTTCCGCGCAACGTGTGCTTTGGCGACGGTAGCCCGATCGCCGACGAGAAGCTGGACGCCGTCCGCGCCGTGTACCAGCGCACCGCGGTGGCCTTCCCGTGGCAGGCAGGCGACGTGCTCATGCTCGACAACCTGCTGGTCGCGCACGGGCGCAACCCGTTTTCGGGCGAGCGCAAAGTCATTGTCGCCATGGCCTGAGCCGTCCACGACCCACCAAGTGAACCTACACCCATGAACCACCACCATTTCATCGACGTACTGGAAGCCCGGGCGGCGCACCGCGCCGGCCACGCCGCCGTGCAGTTTCTTGCGGACGGGCGCGAAGTGAGCGCCACCGCCAGTTTCGCCGCGCTGCACGAGCGCGCGGTCAGCCTGGCCGCCCTGCTCCAGCAGCGCTATGCGCCCGAGGCGCGCATCCTCCTGATGCTCCCGTCGGGCATGGAGTATGTCGATACATTCTGCGCCTGCCAGTACGCCGGCATGATCGCCGTGCCCTTGTTCGCCCCCCAGTCGCGCCGCCCGCGCCACCTTGACCGGGTGCGCAACATCGTGGCCGACGCGCGCCCCGCCCTGATCCTGTCGACCGACGCGGCGCAGCCGGTACTGCGCGAGCTGGCCGCCTCGCTCGGCATCGAGGTCGACATCATGACCGTCGCCCAGCTAGACGCCGCGTCCCCTGCACCGGCGTGGCGGCGGCCCGTGTCCGACCCCGACGCCGTCGCCTTCCTGCAGTACACGTCCGGCTCCACCGGCGCGCCCAAAGGCGTGGTGATCCGGCAGCGCAATTTGCTGGCCAACCTGGAGTTGATGCGCGCCGGCGTCGACTTCCTGCCTGATGACTGCATGGTCAACTGGCTGCCCTTGTACCACGACATGGGGCTGATCGGCGGGCTGCTGCTGCCCATCTACGCCGGCATGCGCTGCGTGCTGATGGAGACGAAGAGTTTTGTCCAGTCGCCATCGGTCTGGCTCCAGGCCATCAGCCGTTACCGCGGCACGGCCAGCTTTGCGCCCAATTCCGCCTACGCACTGTGCGTCTCGGGCATCGACGACGCCACCATCGCCCAGCTGGACCTGAGTTGCTGGAAGCACGCCATCAGCGGCGCCGAACCGGTACACGCGGCCACCCTCGCGGCCTTCGGTGCGCGTTTCGCCGACGCCGGCTTTCGCCAGCAGGCGCTCTGCCCCGGCTACGGACAGGCCGAAGCGACCCTGTGCGTGTGCACGGTAGCGGCATCCGAACTGCCGTTGACGCTGCGCCTGGACAAAGCGGCACTGCAAAACGGGCGCGCGGTCCTGGCGCAGGACAGCGATGACGCGGCCGAATTCGTCGGCTGCGGCCAGGCGCAGGCGCTGCACCGCATCGCGATCGTCAACCCTGACACGATGAGCCATTGCCCGCCGGGTCACATCGGCGAAATCTGGCTGCATGGGCCGAGCAACGCCGACGCCTACTGGGGCCAGCCGGAAATCAGCGAGCAAACGTTCCGTGCCCGTGCCGCCGGGGACGATGCCCACTACCTGCGCTCGGGCGACCTGGGTTTCATGCATGAGGGACAGCTGGTCATCTGCGGGCGCCTGAAAGACCTGATTATCCTCAACGGGCGCAATCTGTACCCCAATGATATCGAGTTCGCGGTCACCCAGGCTGAATCGGGCATCCGCGCCGGCCGCATCGCCGCGTTCTCGGTGCCCGATCCGCATGGAGCGCGCGAACAGCTGGTCATCGTGGCCGAGCCGCACCGGCGCTGCGCCGACGGCGCGGCGCGTGAGCTGCTGTTCGCAGCCATGCGCGACGCGGTCAGGGAAGCGGCCGATTGCGCTGTCGATGTCATCGTCCTGATCGCAGCGGCCACGATTCCAATGACCACCAGCGGAAAAATCAGCCGCAGCGGCGCGCGCCGCCAATACCTGGACAACACGCTGGAAGTGATCGCTGTCACCGGCGGCCAGGCCGCCGGCACCGCGTTACCGCAGGCGCTGCCCGACCTGGCCACGCTGCGCGCGGAAGGCGCCACCGGGGAAGAGATGGCCGCGGCCTGCGCCGCCTGGCTGAACCTGCAGGTCGTCGCGCTGCGCCCGGGCGCGGCGCCCGCCCCGCAGGCCACGCTCATCGGGCTCGGATTCGACTCGATTGCCATCGCCACCCTGCACGGCCGCCTGCGGATGCACACCGGCTGGCATGCACCGCTCGAGACGATGTTCGGCGACGGGTCGCTGGACATGCTGGCCCACGGCCTGCAGCGGCACCTGGAACTGCAGCAGGCGAGCGGCGATGCGATACCAGCCCTGCCCGGACGCGCCGAGAAGCGCCAGTCCCACGCCCAGCGCCGCCTGTGGTTCCTCAACCGCCTCGATCCGCGCGGCTGCGAACACAATATCGCGGTTCGTCTCAGTTTGCGTGGCCCGCTCGACGCCGACGCGCTGCGCCGCAGTTTGCACGACCTGACCGAGCGTCATTCCGTACTGCGAACGGCCTACCGCGATTCGACCCAGGGGCCATTGCAGCTTACGGTGCCGGGGGCGCCGGCGCCGCTGCAATGCATCGACCTGTCGGCACTGCCCGCGCTTGAGCAGCAGGAAAAATTGGCCCGCATGGTCAGACAGGAACGCGACACCCCGTTCGACCTGGCGGCCGGCGTGATGCTGCGCGCAGCGCTGGCAAGCTGCACGCCGGACCAGCATGAGCTGCTGATTGGGCTTCACCATATCGCCTTCGACGGGCGCTCGGCCGAGATCTTCCTGGCCGACCTGGACCGCCTGTATGCGGCGCACAGCACCGGCGGCGCATGCGAATTCGGCCCGCGCCCGCTGGACTATGCCGACTTTGCCGAATGGGAGCACGCGCGCCTGACCGCTCCACTGGTCGACGCCGAACTGCAATTCTGGCACGGCTACCTGAACGACATGCCGCACACCCTGGCGCTGCCGGTCCAGAATGGCGCGCACGCAGGCAAGGGACTGCACACGTTCAAACTGGCGTCGCTGGCAGTGGCGCGGCTGGAACAATACTGCCGCTCCCACAACAGCACCGTGTTCATGGGACTGCTCACATTGTTTGGCGCCTGCCTCCATTACTGGAGCGGACAGCAGCGCTTCATCATCGGCACCGACGTCGCCGGCCGCGCGCATCCGCAACTGGACGACATCATCGGCTTTTTCGTCAACCAGCTGCCGTTGCGCTGCGACCTCGATGGCAATCCGAGCCTGGCCGAACTGTTTTCACGCGTCGCCGCCGACGCCCAGGCGGCGTACGCCCATCAGGAGCTGCCATTCAACCTGCTGGTGTCGGCCATTGCGCCCGAGCGCTCCGGCAAGGAGTCGCCGCTGTTCCAGGTAAAGCTGAACTGGCAGCCGGAACGCGCCCACGCCACATCGCTGGGCGCACTGCGCATCGCCGACATCGCCCAGTACCAGGACGGCGGCGCTTTCGACCTGGTGCTGGACCTGACCCATGGCGCCAACGGCGTGACGGCAAACCTCAAGTACCAGACCGCGCGCTTCGACCAGCACGCCATCGACCGTTTCGTCCAGCTGTGGACCGGCTTGATCGACGGCTTCGACGCCCTGCTCCCGCTGCCGCTGTCGCTGCTCACGCAGCAGATGCGCGAGCGCGACAACGCATTGCGCCTCGCGCTCCAGCAGCGGCAAACGTCCGACAGCCGCGCCTTGCTTGGCGCGGCCAGGCGCCGCGTGGCGCAGGCATAGACCAACCCTTCACCGAGACCGGATATGAATCTTCCCGCAGCCCCTGGCGTCATGCGCCGCAAAGCCATCACCGTTTCCGAGCATACCCTCGTGTCGGAACGCATGCTCTCCCCCGACACCACGCTGCCGCTGGTGATCGAACCGGCCGCCGCCAGCGTCAGCCTGGTTGCGTGGGCCGCAAGCCAGCGGCAAGTGCTGGAAAAAAAGCTGCTTGAGCATGGCGCCATCCTGTTCCGCAATTTCGGCATCCATACGGTGGAGCAGTTCGAACAGGTCATCGCCGCGCTCTCGCCCGGCGCGCTCGAGTACCAGTTCCGCGCCTCGCCGCGTACCCGCGTGGGCGGGAACATCTATACGTCGACCGACTATCCGGCCGACCAGATGATCTTCCCGCATAACGAGCACTCGTACTCGCCCAAATTCCCCTTGCGCCTGTTTTTCTACTGCCACGTGGCTCCCGAGGTGCGCGGCGAAACGCCGATCGGCTCCACGCGCGACGTCATGCGCCGCATTCCCGCCGCGGTCGTCGACAAATTCCGCGAAAAGAAGGTGCTCTATGTGCGTAACTACGGCGACGGCTTCGGCCTTGCATGGCCAACCGTCTTCCAGACCGAAGATCGCGCCGAGGTCGAAGCGTATTGCGCCTCGATCGGCATCACGGTCGAGTGGAAGTCGGGCAACCGCCTGCGCACCACCCAGCAAGGTCCCGCCATCATGCGCCACCCTCGCACCGGCGAAGAGGTGTGGTTCAACCATGCCACCTTCTTCAACGTGAGCACCCTGCCGGAAGCCATCGGCACCTCGCTGCAGGCCAGCTTCGGTCCGCAGGACCTTCCTACCAACACCTTCTACGGCGACGGCAGCGAGATCGAACCGGAGGTGCTCGAACAGCTGCGCGCCGCGTATCTGCAGTCCCTGATGAAGTTTCAATGGCAGCAGGGCGATGTGCTCTTTATCGACAACATGCTGTGCGTGCACGGCCGCGAACCGTTTTCCGGCAAGCGCGCCATCATGACCGGCATGGCCGAAGCGCTCTACAGCAAAGACCTGGATCAATAAATGGAGTTGAACATGACCGAAGTAACCGGCTTTCGCGCCTCGCCCCAACAAGCCGCCTGCTGGAGCCTCCGGGACGGCGCCGCCAGCCATCCGTACTGGGCCAGCCTGCGCTTGCAGATCGACGGCCCTTGCGATACGGCCGCGATCAATGCCCGCTTCCAGGCCTTGGTACAGGCCGAGGAAATCCTGAGCACGCGCCTGTGCGCGGTGCCGGGAATGCGCCTGCCGATACAGCAGATCGGCGGCGCCAGCGCGCCGGTTCTTCAACTCGGCGAAGCGCAGCAGCAGGACGCCAGCACGCTGCAAGCGAACCTGTGGCAGAGCGGCGATCAGCGCCATGTGCTGGCCTTGCGCGCGCCCGCCACCCATGCCGATGCCGCCAGCTTGCGGCTGATCGCCGCGCAGCTGATCGCGCCAGGTGACGACAGCGAGCGGCTGCAGTATGCCGACTACGCCGAGTGGAAGAACACCCTGCTCGAAGCGCCCGACGCGCCCGGAATGCAATACTGGCAGCAGCAACTGGCCGACCCGGCACCGCCACTGTCGCTGCGCCTTGGCTCAAGCGGTGCGCACGGCGCTTTCCAGCCCCAATCGATGGCGCTGGCAACGACCGTCGATTCCACCGTCTTCGCCGCTGCGCGTTGCACAGCGGCCCAATGGCTATCGGCCGCCTGGATGATTTTCCTGTCGCGCCTGAGCGGACAATCGCTGGTGGAAATCGCGTACACCGATAGCGGCCGTGGCGATGCGCTGGACAATGCACTCGGTCTCTACGAGCTGGCGCTCCCGGTGCGCGCCACGATCGATCATCAGCTCTCGCTGCACAACCAGATCGGCGCGCTGCGCGATGCGGCCAGCCTGGCGCTTGGCTGGCGCGACTACCATGATGGCGGCGCCGTCCCGCAGTTTGGCTTCGCATGCGTCGAGGAGCCGGCATGGCCCGGCACCACCATCCTTCAGGAGCAGTGCATTGCCCGCCGCTTCAGCCTGCGCCTGTCCGTACGCGCCGGCATACGGCGTGCTGCCTGCGCGTTCGACTACGATCCCGCGATCTGGGATGCGGCCGCCCTGCGACTGCTCGCCGAACAGTGGGATCTGTTCGTGACTGCGCTGGCCGAAGACAGCGGCCGTCCAACCGGCGCCATAGCGCTGTTCGGCCCCGTGCAGCGCGCCATCGTCGCCATGCCAGCCGATCAGCCGCCGGTCGAGGCAATCAGTATCGTGGACCTGATCGAACGCCAGGCCGCGCACCATCCGGCGGCGCCGGCCCTGGCCGACATCAGCGCCACGCTCAGTTACGGCGCGATGAACAGCCGGGCAAACCAGTTGGCGCACCGGCTGCTGCGCAGCGGGGTCGCACCGGGTGACATCGTCGGCATCGTCCTGCCACGCTGTAACGACATGATCGTCGCGATCCTGGCCGTGCTCAAAGCCGGCGCCGCCTACCTGGCGCTCGATCCCGGCTATCCGTCCGAACGCCTGGAATTCATGGTGCGCGATAGCGGCGTGCGCCAGGTGATCGGCTATGCAGCGCAGCCTGGCACGGCGCCGCATGTGACGATCGCGCTCGACCAGGAGGCGCCATCGGATGCGCAGCTGCCGGACACCAATCCAGGCCTCGCCGGCGACCTTGCGCTGCCCGCATACCTGATCTATACATCGGGTTCCAGCGGCCAGCCGAAAGCGGTCGAAATCAGCCACCGCAGCCTGAGCCAGTCGACCCAGGTACGGATGGCCTTCTACCGGCAACCGGTGCGCGCCTTCCTGCTGCTGTCCTCATTCTCCTTCGACAGTTCGGTCGCGGGCATCTTCTGGACGCTTGCGCAAGGCGGCAAACTGGTCTTGCCTGCAAGCGGCGACGAACTGGTGCTCGATACCCTTTGCAACCTCATTGAAAAGCATGGGGTCACTCACAGCCTGTCGCTGCCGTCGCTGTACGGCGCGCTACTCGACCATGCGTCGCCCGCCCGCCTGGCCGGGATCGCGACATGGGTCGTCGCCGGAGAAGCCTGCACCGACGGGCTGGTGGCCCACCACCACGACCTGCTGCCCCAGGCAAGCCTGGTCAACGAATACGGCCCGACCGAAGGCGGCGTGTGGGCCAGCGCCGAAGTGCTGACCTGCGCGCGCGCGGCAGGCATCGGCCGTCCGGTTGCTGGCATGACGGTGGACCTGGTCAACGAATACGGCGCCGCGGCGGCAATCGGCGAGACTGGCGAAATCTATCTGGCGGGTGCGCAGCTGGCGACCGGATACCGCGGCCATCCGGAACAGACGGCGGCATCGTTCGCGAGCAATGCGCACATCGCCGGCGGCCAGCGCGCCTATCGCAGTGGCGACCTGGCATGCTGGAATGCCGACGGCAGGCTGCATTTCCTGGGCCGGCGCGACCACCAGGTCAAGATCCGCGGACACCGCGTGGAGCTGGCGGAAATCGAACGCCACCTGCTGGGACATGGCGACATCGGCGATTGCGTGGTGGTGGCGCAGGAACAAGCAGGCGGCAAGCGCCTGCTGGCCTACTTTACCGGCCGCCAGGCGTCGCCGCCGGATGATGGCGCGCTGCGCAACTACCTTGCCGAACGCCTTCCCGCGTACATGGTGCCGGCGCTGTTCATCGCACTGCGCACGATGCCGCTGACGCCGAACGGCAAGCGCGACGTCAATGCGCTGCCCGATCCGGACAGCGCGGCCCGCATGCGCGACCAGTATGTGGCGCCGCGAACGGCGCTCGAACAGGAGCTGGCCGATATCTGCGCCGGCGTGCTGCGCATGCCGCGCATCGGCGTGACCGACAATTTTTTCCAGATCGGTGGCGACTCCATCCTGAGCCTGCAGGTTGTCACGCGCGCGAACCGCAGCGGCATTACCCTCAGCACGCGCCAAGTGTTCGAGCACCAGACGGTCGAAGCCATGGCAGCCGTGGCCGAGTGGCGCCAGGCCGACTCCTTCGAGGCCGACGTGGGCTGGCTACAAAGCTGGACCGACGGCGCCATGCTGGACGCATTTGCACTAGGCGCCACACGCTACCGAATGGATGCCGGCGAGGTGTTGGCCGCGGCGCTGGCCCGTGCCCTGCTGGCCGAGCGCGATGGCAGGCCGCTGCGCCTGACACGGCTGCACGACGGCGGCAACGGCCAGTACGTAACCCATCACGCGTTCCAGGCCGGCGACACCGGCTGGCAATCCTTCGCCCATGAAGCCAAGGCGGCGCTGCGCCGCGAAGCCGAAGCCGGACCGGCCGGCGACGTCTGCCTGGCCGTGCGCGAAGCAGCCGGCGCCCCGCTTGAGGTCCAGCCGGCACGCGCCCAGGCGCCGCTGCAGCTGACCGCCACCCTGCTGCCCCACGCCCTGACATTGGCCTGGTCGGCCGACAGCGGCCACTACACCGAAGAGCGCTTGCACCAGCTCTCGGGCGCGGTGGCGCAAGGCTTGCTGGAGCTGGCGCAGCACTGCGCTGCCAATGCCGGCGCTGGCCTGATGGCGCAAGACTTCCCCGCCGCGGGCCTTGACCAGGATGCCTTGGAAGAGCTGCTGGCCGAACTTAACTCGGACAGCGCCTCGTAACGCGCTCGCCGACTACAAATAACAGAACAAGGATTTCCTGGATGACCGCAGTCAACGCCCACAATATCGAAGACATCTACCCGCTTTCGCCGCTGCAGCAAGGTATGCTGTTCCATACCCTGCTCGATGGCGACTCCGGTGTGTACCTGATGCAGGACCGCTATCGCATCGGCGGTGCCATCGATGGCCAGGCCTTCCTGCGCGCCTGGCAGCTTGTGGTGCAAGCCCATCCCGCGCTACGCACCAGCTTTTTGTGGAAAACGCAAAAGCAACCCATGCAGATCGTCCACCAGCACGTTGACGTGCCGGTTGAACAGTTCGACCTGCGTGGGCAGAAAGACGCCGAACAGGAAGCCTTCATCCAGCAAGTGCTGGCGGACGAGCAAAAACGCGGCTTTGACCTGAGCAAGCCACCGCTGATCCGCTTCCGGCTGGTGCGCCTGGCCGATGAATCCTATGAGTTCATCCGCAGCTTCCACCACATCCTGATGGATGCCTGGTGCATTTCGCTGGTGACGATCGATTGCATGAACGCCTACGCGGAACTGATCGCAGGGCGCACGCCCCAGCTGCCGCGTCCACGTCGCTACCGCGACTACATCGACTGGCTGCAAAAGCAGGACCGCGGTCAGGCGCAGCAATTCTGGCAGCGCGAACTGGCCGGCATGAACGCACCGACCGGCCTAACGGTCGATCAGGGCGCGCGCGGCGAGCAATACACGTCGGCCGTGCAGGTCCAGGACATGACCGTGTTCCTCGACCAGGCGCAGAGCCTGGGCCTGGAACGCTTTTGCCAGACCCACCGCATCACGCCGAACACGCTGTTCCAGGGGGTGTGGGCGCTCTTGTTAAGCCGCTACAGCGGCAACCGCGATGTCCTGTTCGGCGTCACCGTCGCCGGCCGGCCAGCCGACCTGGCGGGCGTTGAGCAGATGATCGGGCTGTTCATCAACACCCTTCCGCTGCGGGTCGCGGTGGAGGAAGACCGGCACGTGGTGGCGTGGCTGCAGCAAGTGCAAGCGCATAACCTGGAAATCCGGCAGTTCGAACACACGCCGCTGGTGGACATCCAGGGCTGGAGCGACTTCGCGCGTGGCGAATCGCTGTTCGACAGCATCCTGGTCTACGAAAACGCGCCGGTCGACGAAAAACTGCTGCGCGGCGAACTGGCCGTGAAGTTCGACAGCATGGACCATAGCGTCCACACGCACTATGGCCTCACCGCCGTGGTGCTGCCGGGCGAGCGTGTCGGCATGCGCCTGTCGTACGACACCCGCCGCTTCGCCAGCGATTCGGTGACGCGCATGCTGGGGCATATGCGCGAGCTTCTGCTCGGCATGCTGGCCCAGCCCGAGTCGCCGCTGTCCGCCATCGAGATGCTCACCGCAGATGAGCGCAACACGCTGCTGCGCGACTGGAACGCGAGCGAACATGACTTCCCGCTTGACGAGACCTATGCCTCATTGTTCGCTCGGCGTGCCGCCGCGCATCCGGATCGCGTTGCCGCGGTCTGCGGCGCCGATTCGTTCACCTACGAGGAACTCGATCGCCGCGCCAACCGCATCGCGCGTGCGCTGCGTGCGGCCGGCGCCGGACCGGACACGCTCGTGGCGCTGATGGCCGAACGCGGCTTGCCGCTGTTGACCATGATGATCGCTGTCTTCAAGGCTGGCGCGGCCTACCTGCCGCTCGATGTGCTGCACCCGCCCGGCCGCCTGGCCGACATCCTTGCCCTCGCCCGGGCACCGCTGCTGCTGGCATCGGAAACCAGCGGCATGCTGCTCGACCAGGTCATGAGCGGCGCGCAGCACCGTCCCGTCGCCCTGCTGGCCGAGTCGATCTGGCTGCGCGGCGACGACAGTGCGCTGGCGCCACTTGGCAACCCAGGGGACCTGGCTTACGTCATTTTCACGTCCGGCTCCACCGGCCAGCCAAAGGGCGCGATGGTCGAACAACGCGGCATGCTGAATAATATTTTCGGCAAGGTCCCGACGCTCGGCATGGACGAGAACGACCGCATTGCGCAAACCGCATCGCCCGCATTCGACATTTCGGTCTGGCAGTTCCTGGCGGCCCCGCTGGTGGGCGGCACCGTGCATATCCTGCCCGACGCCGTCGCCCATGATCCATTCCTGCTTCTGAAGGCGATCGACGCCGCGGCATTGACCCTGATCGAAGCGGTACCGACGGTCATTCGCGGCATGCTGGACGTGTGCCCGCCGGACTGCACGCTTGCATCGCTGCGCTGGGTCCTGCCGACCGGCGAAGCACTGCCGCCAACCGTGTGCCGCAGCTGGTTCGAGCGCTTCCCTTCGATCCCGTTCATGAATGCCTACGGCCCGGCGGAATGCTCGGACGATGTGGCCTTCCACGCCATTAGCACCCCGCCGAACGAGGCCATGCTGGCCATGCCGATCGGCCGGCCCACCGCGAATAACCGCCTGTTCATTCTCGACGCGGCACTGCGCGCGGTTCCGATTGGCGTGCCGGGCGAAATCTGCGTGGCCGGCGTGGGCGTCGGACGCGGTTACCTCAACGATCCGGAGCGCACCCTCGCCGCCTTTGTCCCCCACCCGTTCGAGGCCGGCGCCCGCTTCTATCGCACCGGCGACATGGGCCGCTATGGGGCCGACGGCGTCATTGAATTCCTCGGCCGCCGCGACCAGCAGGTCAAGGTGCGCGGCTACCGCATCGAACTGGGCGAAATCGAATCGCGCCTGGCCCAGCATGAGGCGGTCAATGAAGCGGCGGTGGTGACCCAGGCCGATGTCCGTGGTGAAACCCAGCTGCTGGCCTATTGGTCGCGCAAGGAAGGCCATGACGTCGATGCGAACGCGCTGCGCGATCACCTGGCGCTGCAGCTGCCGCACTACATGGTCCCGGCCATGCTGGTCGAACTGGAACGCCTGCCGCTGAACCCGAACGGCAAAGTGGACCGCAAAGCGTTAAGCGCGCGCCGCACTGACCTGAACCAGCAGCAGCGCCGCCATGTCGCGCCGCGCACCTCGACCGAACAGCAGCTCGCCGCGATCTGGACCGCCGTGCTGGCGGTGCCGGACCTCGGCATCGAAGACAGCTTCTTCTCGCTGGGCGGCCATTCGCTGCTCGCGACGCAGGTCATTTCCCGCATTCGCACCGGGTTCAAGCTCGAATTGCCGCTGCGCGCCGTGTTCGAATTCCCGACCATCGCCCAGCTGGCGCGCGCCATCGACGACACCCTGGCGCGCCAGAACAGCCAGCCGCTCTTGCCCGCCATCGTGGCGCAGCAGCGGCCCGCGCGCCTGCTGCTGTCGTTTGCCCAGCAGCGGCTATGGTTCCTGGAGCAGTTCAATCCCGGCACCAGTCTGTTCAACATTCCGTTCGCGCTGGAACTGACCGGTGAACTGCATGTCGGCCTGCTGGTTCGCAGCTTTGAATCCCTGCTGGCGCGCCATGAAGTACTGCGCACCGGGTTCGCCAGCGAAGGCGGCGAGGCATGGCAGCAAGTGGCGCCGGCGGCGCCGTTCGCGCTGCCGCTGATCGACCTGCCCGAAACCGAACTCTCCGAACGGCTGGTCAATTTCTTCCGCCAGCCATTCGACCTTGCCAGCCCTCCGCTGCTGCGCGCCCAGTTGCTGCGCCTGGACGAGCGGCGCACCATCCTTGCGGTGGTGCTGCACCATCTGGTTTCGGACGCCTGGTCGGCCACGCTGGCCATGCGCGAGCTGACGGCCTGCTACGCCGCCTACCGCACTGGCGCCGAGCCAAAGCTGGACGTACTTCCGATTCAATATGCCGACTTCGCGCTGTGGCAGCGCGCGCACCTGCAAGGGCCGGAGCTGGAACGCCAGCTCGCCTACTGGCGCACCGCCCTCGGTCCTGTCGGCGGCCGCCAGCCACGTTATGTGCTCGACCTGCCGCATGACCATCCGCGTCCATCCGTTCAAAACTACGAGTCCGGCAGCCTGTCGCTGCGCCTGCCGCCGGCCCTCTCCCAGCGGCTGCACCGCCACGCCGGCGAAACCAGGCTATCCGCGTTCAGCCTTGTTTTCGCCGCGTTCGCCGCGCTGCTGCACCGTTTCAGCGGCGAGACGGATATCCTGATCGGCACGCCAGCGTCGAACCGCCAGCGCGCGGAAACCGAATCGATGCTAGGCATTCTGCTCAATAACCTTGTCATCCGTACGGAGTTCAGCGACCGCCCCACCTTTACAACGCTCGCCCGCCGCGTCGGTGACGCCCTGTTTGAAGCGCAGCGCCATCAGGACCTGCCGTTCGAGCAGTTGGTCGACGCCCTGGCCGTGCCGCGCAGCGTGGAACACGCGCCACTGTTCCAGGTGATGGTCGCCCAGCAGTTGACGATGGAGTCGCGCGTGTCGCTCCCTGGCCTGGAGATGCGCGCGCTCGACACGCCGCTGGCCCAGTCCGAATGCGAGCTCGATCTGCACGTCGCCTGCCCGCACGACGGCCCCGTGGACCTGGAACTGCTGTACGCAAGTGCCCTGTTCGAGAAAACGACGGCGCAGCGTCTGCTGGCCCAGCTGGAAGCGTTGCTGGAAGAAGTGCTTGACGCTCCCCAGCGTGCGCTTGTGGCGGGAGACCGTCAGCCGCGCAGCGTGGAAGCGCAAGCGCTCGCGCCATCGGCGCCGTCGGTCGTGCCGGAGGGCCACACAGAGCTGGCAATTGCCGCGATCTGGACCGACGTGCTGCGCCTGCCGCAAGGACGCGTCGGCCGGCATGACAACTTCTTCCACCTTGGCGGTCACTCCCTGCTCGCCACGGTCGTGCTGGCGCGCATGCGTGATCGGTTTGGCGTCGTGCCGGCATTACGCGAGCTGTTCTCCAATCCGACCATCGCGCAACTGGCCCCGCTTGTCGGCACGTCAAGCACACCTGCCGCCCCTTCCATCGGCGTTCAGCCCCGGCCTGCCGTGCTGCCGCTGTCGTTCGCCCAGCAGCGCCTGTGGTTCCTGAGCCAGCTCGCGCCGGCGGCCGCCTACAACATCAGTTCGGCCATCGAGCTGCACGGCCGCTTCGAGCCTGCCCGCATGCAGCGGGCACTTGAACTGGTATCGGCGCGCCACGAGATCCTGCGCAGCCGCATCGTTGAACAGGGCGCCGGCGCCGTGCTGCTGATCGACGAAGACGCATCGCTGCCCCTGCCGCTGGAGCTGGCCACACCTGCCAGCGACGACGCCTGGGAACAGGCGATGCGGAACGCCGCCTCGT
>NZ_JAVCWL010000031.1:0-96781 GCF_030846505.1 Massilia pseudoviolaceinigra
GCCTGTTCGGCTAATTAACCCTTGCATTGCGCGAAATACTGTACAAAAATACAGTCTGTTCATACACACAGCCCCGCATATCGATGATCAAGCTAACTCCAAGGCAAGAACAAATCCTCAACCTGATCAAGGACGCGATCGAGAACACGGGCTTTCCTCCCACCCGTGCCGAAATCGCCAATGAACTGGGCTTCAAGTCGGCCAACGCGGCCGAGGAGCATCTGCAGGCGCTCGCGCGCAAGGGCGCCATCGAAATTTCGCCGGGTACCTCGCGCGGCATCCGCCTGATCGGCGCCAGCGTCGACGCCATTCCCATGCCGCCGCCGAACCTGCTGATGTCGCTGCCGCTGGTCGGGCGCGTGGCCGCCGGTTCGCCCATCCTCGCGCAGGAGCATGTGGAAGCGACCTACAGCGTGGACCCGGCGATGTTCTCGTCGCGTCCCGATTTCCTGCTCAAGGTGCGTGGGTGGTCGATGCGCGACGCCGGCATCATGGATGGCGACCTGCTGGCCGTCAAAAAGGTCGACAGCGCCAAGAATGGCCAGATCGTGGTGGCCCGGATCGGTGACGATGTCACCGTCAAGCGCTACAAAAAGACCGGCTCGCTGATCGAACTGCTGCCGGAAAATCCGGACTTCAAGGTGATCCACGTCGATCCCGCAACCGACGAGTTCGCGCTGGAAGGCCTGGCGGTAGGGTTGATGCGCAGCTGGAACTGAGCGTGCGGGCGCGGTTTCACCGCGCCCTTGCCGCCTAGTCGCCCTTGCGCGGCGCGGTCGTCGCCGCTTCGGTGACGATGCGGTTGTGTTCCTTGATATAGGCGTCGGTGGCACTGCGCCACGCGCCGAAGTCGGCCAGCACCAGCTTGGCCGAGACCTTGGCGTTTTCGGCGATGCCCGCATACACGCCTTCCAGATACACGCGCGACTGCTCGGTTTCTTCCTTGGTCAGCAAGTCGGCCACATCCTTGGGAATGCGCTTGGTCAGCGGGCTGGCCTCGTTCAGGTTGCGCACGAAGCTGTTGTAGCAATCCTGCCAGGCAGCGACCTTGGCCGACACGCTTTCGATTTCTTCGTTTTGCTTCGACATGGCGGGAATGCGCGGCGCCGGGCAACGGAACTGGCCCGTTGTCAGGTCGGCGCCATCGTATTTGCCGATCCAGTAATCCAGGTCGGCACGGCGCGCATTGCGCTTTTTGATCATCTCCAGCGAGCCGGCGGCGGTCTTGTTGCCCTTGGCTGCGGATTTCTTGAACCAGGCTTCGGCCTTGGCCAGGTCGACCGTGCCGGCCTCGCCGTAAAAATACATCTCGCCCATGTGCAGCTGCGCTTCGGCGTTGCCGGCGTTGGCCAGCTTGGTGTACAGCTGCAGCGCTTGCGGATACGCCTTTTTCGCGAACAGTGCGTTGGCGTCGGCCAGTTCGTCCGCGTGCGCCACGCCAGCGAGCATCAAGCCCAGGCAGAACAGGTATTTCTTCATCGCGTGTAGGACCTTGTATTTGTACGAACCATGTGGTCGAACCCGCATCGTTACCAGATGACATGGCAGGCCGGAGCGCGCCGTCCTGCCCCGTTCAATCCAGCGCGGAGCGGAAGTCGTCGAGCAAATCGGCGGTGTCTTCGATGCCGACCGAAACCCGGATCAGCGATTCGGCGATGCCCATGCTGGCACGCCGCTCGGCGCCCATCTCGAAGAAGATGGTGTGCGACACCGGAATCACCAGGGTGCGCGTGTCGCCCAGGTTACTGGCGGAGATACCGAGCTTGAGGCGATTGAGGTAATCGAAGCAATCGATGCCGTCTTTCAGTTCAAAGCTGAACAGCGAACCGTAAGCCTTGAACAGACCACTCGCCAGCGCGTGCTGCGGATGCGATGCCAGGCCCGGGTAATACACCGCCGCCACGCGCTCGTCGGCTTCGAGCATGCGGGTGACCGCCAGTGCGCTGGCCGAAGCGCGCTCCATGCGCAGCGCCAGCGTTTCCGCTCCCACCGCGATATGGTGAGCCGCTTCCGGCGCCAGCGAAGCGCCGAAGTCGCGCAGGGCCTTGGCGCGCAACTGCGCCATGCCCCACTGCGCCGGCGGATTGCGCTTGTAGTTGGCCGCAATGTTCGGGAACGCGCTCCAGTCGTATTCGCCGGTGTCGGTCAGGCTGCCGCCGAGCGCATTGCCGTGGCCTCCGATCGACTTGGTCAGCGCGTTCACCACCAGCCCCGCACCGACCGTTTTAGGCCGGAACAGGTAGGGCGACGTCATGGTGTTATCGACCACGAACAGAATGCCGCGTTCCTTGCACAGCCGGCCGATGCGCGCCAGGTCTGCCACCTGCGTGCGCGGGTTGGCGATGGTTTCGACGAACACCAGGCGCGTGGCCGGCGTGAGCGCGGCTTCCACGTTGGCCACGTCGGTCGCATCGGCAAACGCCACCTCGACGCCCTGCCCGGCCGCCGTTTGCCACAGGCTGTTCGTATTCCCGAACAGGAACGACGACGACACGATGTGGTCGCCGGCGCGCAGCAGCGCCTGGAACACGGCGCCAATCGCACCCATCCCGGTCGCGAAGCACAAGGTCGATACGCCATCTTCCATCTTGGTGATCTTGTCTTCGAGCGCGGAGATGGTCGGATTGCCCTGGCGGCCGTAGCGAAAGCCCGGCTCCTTCCCCTGGAACACCGATGCCAGCTGGCGCGCGTCGTTGTAGCCGAAGGTGACCGACGTGTGAATAGGCTTGTGCAGCGACCCATGCTCGATCGGCTTTTGCCGGTCGTTGTGCAGAATGGTCGTGGTGAAGCCGTAGCTTTTCTTCTCGCTCATCAGTTACTCGGCGGTCGCCAGGTTCAGGTTCAACTGGGTGCGCGCCGCGTCTTCCGCCGGAGCGGCTTTCGGATTGTGGCGCGCGAACTCCAGCCGGTCCAGATACGCGGGCGTGACGTCGCCAGTGACGTACACGCCGTCGAAGCAGGATGCCTCGAAGCTGGTCAGCGCCGGGTTCACGTCCGAGATCGCGCGCTTGAGCGCATCGACGTCCTGGTACACCAGGGCGTCGGCCGTGATCTCGCGGCACACTTCCTCGGTGCTGCGGCCGTAGGCGATCAGTTCATCACGGGTCGGCATGTCGATGCCGTACACGTTCGGGAACAAGACCGGAGGCGCGGCCGATGCGAAGAACACATTGCGTGCGCCCGCTTCACGCGCCATCTGCACGATTTCCTGGCTGGTGGTGCCGCGCACGATCGAATCGTCGACCAGCAGCACGTTCTTGCCCTTGAATTCGGAACCGATCGCGTTCAGTTTCTGGCGTACCGACTTGCGGCGGATCGCCTGGCCCGGCATCAGGAAGGTGCGGCCGATGTAGCGGTTCTTGATGAAGCCTTCGCGGTACTCGACGCCGAGTTTGAGCGCCAGCTGGATGGCGGCAGGACGCGAGGAATCGGGAATTGGCATGACCACGTCGATCTCGCCCGACTTGAACTGCTGGCGCACCTTGTCTGCCAGGTACTCGCCCATTTTCAGGCGCGTGGCGTAGACCGAAGCACCGTCGAGGATCGAATCCGGGCGGGCCAGGTACACGTACTCGAACGCGCAGGGATTGAGCGACGGGTTGTCGGCGCACTGGCGTTCGTGCAGCTTCATGTCCATGTCGATGAACACCGCTTCGCCCGGCGCGATATCGCGCAGGAAGCGAAAGCCCATGCCTTCCAGCGCCACCGATTCGCTGGCCACCAGGTATTCGGTACCGTTGTCGGTTTCGTTGGTGCCGATGCACAGCGGACGGATGCCGAACGGGTCGCGGAAGGCCAGCAGGCCGTGGCCCGCGATCTGGGCGACAACGGCGTAGGCGCCGCGCACGCGCCGGTGCACCGCTTGCACTGCCTTGAAGATGGAATCGGGATCGAGCGTGAAGCCGGTGGTCGATTCCTGGATTTCATGCGCCAGCACGTTAAGCAGCACTTCCGAGTCGGAATCGGTGTTGATGTGGCGCCGGTCGTTGCGGAACATTTCGGACTTGAGCTGTTCCTGATTGGTCAGGTTGCCGTTGTGCGCGAGCGTGATGCCGAACGGCGCATTCACGTAGAACGGCTGCGCTTCTTCCTCGCTGGACGAACCGGCGGTCGGATAGCGGCAGTGGCCGATGCCCGAGTTCCCCTGCAGCGAACGCATATTGCGCGTGCGGAAAACGTCGCGCACGAGGCCATTGGCCTTGTGCATGGAAAACATATTGGAATGACTGGTTGCGATCCCCGCCGCATCCTGACCGCGGTGCTGCAACAGCAGCAAAGCGTCATACAGCACTTGATTGACGGGGTTATTCGAGACGACGCCGACGATGCCACACATGGTGCGCTCCTAGAGACTGGACCTACTGATTTTAAAAAATATCAAAACTGAACATGCCGCGCCAAATCAGCGGGCAACAATGTCTTTACCATCCGCGCGCCCTCCTCCGCCATGGGGCTCGATACCGCCTTGGTCCAAAAGGCCTGCTTGGGCAGATCGGTCATGCCGCACAAGATGACAGCGGCCAGCACGATCACAACCCCACGCGCGAGGCCGAACGTCGCTCCCAGCAGGCGGTTCGCCGGACTCAATCCCGTGGCCTTGACCATCAGGTCGACCGCCATCATGACCAGTCCCATCAGGATGCGGGTGCCGAGGAACAGCGCCACGAAAGCGACCATCAGACGCACCGTTTCGCCGGGGATCACCGACAACATGGGCGCGAGCTGGGCGCCGTAGGCGTTGGCGACGACGAACGCCACCACCCAGCTGATCAGCGACAGGATTTCCTTGACCAGGCCGCGCAGCGTGCCGATGATCACCGAGGAAATGAGAATCACCAGCACCACATAATCGAACTCGGTCACCTTGCGTGCGCCCCAACGTGTGTCATCAGCCCGGGACCATGATGCCCGACAGTCCCATCTTGCTTAACTTGGCGCGCACTTTTTCGGCTTCATCCTTGCTGAACGGGCCCACCTGCACGCGAATCCGGTCGCCCGACTGGGTCGGTATCTTGTGCGTGAACGAGCGGATGCCCGCGCCGCTCAATTTAGCCTGCAATTCGTTGACTTTTTCCTGAGTCGCCAGCGCGGCGACCTGCACCACGAAGCGCTGGTTCTCGTCGACGGCTTTCTCGGGCGCCTTGCCTTCGAGGATGGAGATGGCGCGCTGGGCGTCCGGCACCGGCGGCTTGACGGCCGGTTTTTCCTTTTCCTCGACCTTGGGCGGCACCTTGGCGAGCGGCTTCTCAACCGGCTTCTCGACTGGCTTGTCGACCGTTTTTTCGACGTGTTTTTCGGGCGCCTTCTCGACGTGCTTGACCTCGGCGACTTTCGGCCCCGGCTTCGCCTTCTCAGGCTTGACCTCGGGCTTGGCCTCGGGCTTGGCCACGACTTTAGGCTCGGGCTTGACGACCGGTTTCGGTTCCGGCTTGACTACCGGCTTGACGTCGGGCTTGGCCACGGGCTTGACCTCGGTCTTGACCTCTTCCTTCGGCACCGGCCTTTCTTTCGGCAGCGTCACCAACGGCACCGGCGGTACATCAACGATTTCTTCGCGTTTGTCGAGCGCATCGGCGGCAGCCACGGCGCGCGGCTGCGCCTGCGGCGCGACCTTGTCCTTGGAGGGAATGCGGATATCGATGTCGCCGGCCAGCGGTTTGGGTTCGGAGTCGAGCACCATCGGCAAGCCGACCGCCACGCCGAGCGCCAGCGCAATGGCGCCTACCAGGCGGCGGCGCGCACGCTTTTTCTCGGGCAGAACGGGATCGGCAGCGGCGCGCGCATCTTTGCCGCGGCGCGCTGCGGGTTCGCCGGCGGACGATGCGCGTTTGGAACGGGCACGGGCGGCAACGCTGTCGTCGTCCGACTTGGAATAATAGCCACTATCTTCCGTGGATTCTTGCTTGTTTTTATTGAGGAACGAGAACAAGCCCATGCGTTTTTCTTCAGTGATGTGAGGATTTTCGGGCAGCCATGACACCGGCGACGGTGTAGAAGGAGCCAAAGACCACAATTCTATCATTCTCCCCGGCTCGACTCATTGCATTTGCAAAAGCCTGGGCCGGATCGGCGAAGGTTGTGACGCTGCGCTCGCCCGGTTTGGCGTCGCCCGGCGGCAGCGCCGCCAGCGTACCGGCCAAGGTTTCCGGGTCGGCCGTGCGCGGCGATGGCAGGTTGGCCACGCACCAGTGGTCGACATATTGCGCCATCGGGGCAACAACGCCATCGATATCCTTATCCTGCATGATGCCGAATACGGCATAGGTGTAGGGATGAAAGCCCATGTTGCCCAGGTTCTGGGCCAGCGCCGACGCCGCGTGCGGGTTGTGGGCGACGTCGAGGATGACGGTCGGGCGTCCCGGCAGCACCTGGAAGCGCCCCGGCAGCTCGACCACCACCAGCCCGGTGCGCACTTCCTGCGCGCCCACCGGCAGTTCGAAGCGCAGCACTTCGAGCGCGGCCAGCGCGGCCGAGGCGTTGAGCAGCTGATTGGCGCCGCGCAGGCTCGGGTAGGCCAGCGAATTGCGGCGCTGTTCGCGCCCGCCGTAGTTCCATTGCTGCTTGTCGCCCGAATAATTGAAGTCGCGCCCCAGCAGCCACAGGTCGGCGCCGATCGCTTCGGCGTGGGCGATGAGGGTCGGCGGCGGCACCGGGTCGCTGCAGATGGCCGCTTTGCCGGGGCGGAAAATGCCGGCTTTCTCGAAGCCGATTTCGTCGCGCGTGGTGCCGAGGAAGTCGGTGTGGTCGATATCGATCGAGGTGACGATGGCCACGTCGGCGTCGATCACGTTGACCGCGTCCAGGCGCCCGCCCAGGCCCACTTCCAGGATCGCCACGTCGAGCTTCGCGCCGGCCAGCAGGTGCATGATGGCCAGGGTGGTGAATTCGAAGTACGTTAGATCGATGTCGCCGCGCTGCGCCTCGACGGCGTTGAAGCTGGCGATGAGCGCTTCATCGGACGCCATGTCGCCGTTGATGCGGGCGCGCTCGTTGAAGTCGAGGAAGTGCGGCTTGATGTACAGGCCCACCTTGTAGCCGGCGCGCAGCAGGATCGCTTCGAGCATCGAGCAGGTCGAGCCCTTGCCGTTGGTGCCGGCCACCATGATGACCGGGCAGTTGAAGGCCAGATTGAGGCGCTCCTTGACCTGGCGCACGCGCTCGAGGCCCATGTTGATGTGGACTTCGGCGTGGCGCGATTCGAGCAGGGCCAGCCAGTCGGGCAAGGTGGTGGGGAGAGTGGACATGGAATGAACCTGTAAAAACAACGGCGGCTCATGGAAGCCGGGCATGCATGCCCGTCCGCCATGAACCGCGATAGAACAACTGGCGTGAACCAGTCAGAATAGCCGATCAGGCCAGGACTTCAACCGCCTGGTCTTGCAGCAGCGCGAGCAGGCGCGCGATTTCTTCGCGCATCTTGCGGCGGTCGACGATCATGTCGACAGCGCCCTTGGTGACCAGGAATTCGGCGCGCTGGAAGCCTTCAGGCAGCTTTTCGCGCACGGTGTTCTCGATCACGCGCGGGCCGGCAAAGCCGATCAGCGCTTTCGGCTCGGCGATGACGACGTCGCCCATGAACGCGAACGACGCCGATACGCCGCCCATGGTCGGGTCGGTCAGCACACTGATGAACGGCAGCTTTTTCTCGGACAGCTTGGTCAGCATGGCCGTAGTTTTTGCCATTTGCATCAGCGACAGCAAGCCTTCCTGCATGCGCGCGCCGCCGGTGGCGGTGATGCAGATGAACGGCACTTTTTGTTCGAGCGCGATCTGGGCGCCGCGCACGAAGCGCTCGCCGACCACGGAACCCATGGAGCCGCCCATGAATTCGAACTCGAAGCAGGCCACGACCACCGGCAGGCTCATGATGGCGCCGCCCATGACGATCAGCGCATCGGTCTCGCCTGTCGCTTCCATCGCCGCTTTCAGTCGGTCGGGGTATTTTTTGCTGTCTTTGAACTTGAGCGTATCGACCGGCAGCGTTTCCTGGCCGATTTCATAGCGGCCGCCTTCGTCGAGCAGGCCGTCGAGGCGCTCGCGGGCGCGGATGCGCATGTGGTGGCTGCACTTCGGGCAGACGTGGAGATTCGATTCGAGGTCGGTACGGTACAGGACGGCTTCGCAGGAGGGGCACTTGACCCACAGGCCTTCGGGCATGGTCTTGCGCGCGGCAGCGTCGGAACGCTGGATTCGTGGGGGCAGTAGTTTCTCTAACCAACTCATACATTCTCCTTCTGCGGCAACTTAGTGGTCGGTAGTTTAGCCGTTAAGACCCTGCTTGTCGAACACAACGGAATGAAAATTGCTCATTTGATATTCTTTTCGGTCGTGGCACGCGTATTGGATCGTCAACTCATCTGTGGGGTTCCGCGTGCGGCGCGAAGGCGTGCGATGCGCTATGCTCCACGCATGAATCCCTTGCATCCTAAAAAATTACTGCTTTCAAAATGGACGGCGCTCGCTCCCGTGAACAAGGAGAAGCATTTTATCGTGATCAAGGTGATCGAGCCCGAACAGCCCGGCGAGGCCGTGGAGTGGGTCGATATCGATGCCGTTCACAGCCGGCAGACGCGGCGCATCGCCTGGAAAACGCTACGCGACGAAACGCAGTGGCGCCAGGGCTGGCTGTAAGGAAAGCGCAGCCGGGTCGACGACCCGGCTGCATGCGGCGCAAGTGAATACTCACTCGGCGCCCACCTGGTGCGAAGTGAACGCTTACCTGGCTGCCTTGGCGCAAGTGGTACCGCCCAGCACCGGCACCTGGGTGCCCGCGCTGCCGCTGGTGCCCTGGAAACCGAACTCGACGGTTTGGCCCGGCTGGATCATCCCGTTCCAGCCCACGTTGGTGGCCGTGTAGGGGTTCGTTCCGCTCAGGACCGCATTCCACATGCTGGCCACTTTCGAGCCATCCGGGTAGGTCCAGCTCACGCTCCAGCCCTGCATGGCGCTGGTGCCGCGGTTGGTGATCTGCACTGCCCCGTTAAACCCACCCGGCCACTGGCTGCGCACCTGATACACGCACTGGTTGGTCGGCGTCGGCGTTGGCGGCGGTTCGACCGGTGGCGGCGGATCGATCGGCGGCGTCGTGGTTCCGCCGGGAACGCCCATGGCGATGCCGCGTCCGGCGGTACTCATGTACACAACGCCGTAACGGTTCATGTCGCCGATGACGAACTGGCCGTTGCCCGGTCCGCCGTACTGGTGAGCATCATCGTTGACGCGCACCCAGGTGGCGCCGGTATCAACCGAGCGGTGCACCCCTTTCACGCCGCCGACCGTACCCCAGATAAACACCGTCGGGAAGCTTGCGCCCGGCGCTGCGGCGCCGAAGCCGACCGCGGCGGCATAACTCACGCTGCCGATGCTGCTGAAGTTCGCGCCCGAATCGGTCGAGCGCGCAAGTCCGGCACCATACAGCGGCACCCACAGCTCGCCTTCGCGGTTCGGCACCGCGCGGATCACCTTCGATCCGCCCGACTGCAGGGTGGCTTTCGGCGCGAACGACACGCCGCCGTCGGTACTGACGAACATGCGCCCGTTGTCATAGGCGTAAAACTTGCGCGGGTTGACGGCATCGGCCACCGGACGCGCGCTGGTGACGTTCAAGCCATTCACCGCGGTCCAGCTCGATCCGAAGTCGGTCGAGCGGTAGCTGGTGGCCGAACTGTCCGGGCTGTGCAGCAACACGGTGCCGTCGGACGAGAGCGCGACCTGGCCGTTCTTGCCGTTCATCAGCGCACTCTTCTTCCAGGTGGCGCCGGTATCGGTTGAGTAATACATGCCCGGATTATCGTTGCCGCCCGCCCGCGCCAGCACCGAGGTTTTGCGCGCAGCAAAATCGAGGCCGGTGGTGCTGCCCATCGATGGCGTGTGGATCGGCGCATAGCGGGTCGGATCGGTGTGGCGGAAGCCATCGTAGTCGCCGATCACCGACACCAGCGGTCCACCCGGGATGCTGACCAGGTTGAGCGGCACGGTTTCTTCCAGCCCGGCGACGTTGAAGGTCCAGGTGGCCGGGGTCGCGTTGATATTGGCGGTCTTGAAGATGCCGTTTCCGGACGACACCCACGCCGCCTTGGTATCGAAAGGATCGAGCTCGACCGTGCCAGCCCAGTGGATCGCCTTGTCGCCCACCCACGACACGCCCGCGCTATCCTTCGCAAAACCGCGGGTGATCACGTCGGTCCAGCTGGCGCCGCCGTTGGCCGAGGTGTAGATGCGGTCGCCCCAGGCGTTGCCCTGCTGCTGGTAGGTGTTGACGGTGGACGCCACCAGGTTGTTCGGATTGTCGGGCGCCACGCTGATGCCGCTGAACGCCGAACTGATCCCGGCCGGCGTGACGTTGGTCCAGGCGCCCGTGCCCACGTTGTACTTCCAGATCTGGCCGCGGTCCATCGGTTCCGGCTGGGCCCAATGGCCGTGCGGACCGGCGCCGTTGGCGTAGGTGACGTACAGGTTGCCATCGCTGGCGCGCGCCACGCGTTGCGGCATCAGGTCGGTCGGGGCGCCGGCGACAGGTGCGAAGGTCTTGCCGCCATCGTTGCTGCGGTACAAATTGGGGGCCACGTAGCCGAAGCGCGACACGCCCACCACGATGCGCTGGGCCGCGCCGCCCACCACGCTGGACGGGTCGAGCGAGACGAAGTTGATCCCGTTTTCGTTGGGCGTGGTGGTCACGTTCAGGCTGGCCACGCGGGCCCAGGTGGCGCCGCTGTCGACGCTCTTGAACAGGCCATTGGCGCGGGTGCCCACGTACAGGATGTTGCTCGAACCGGGATCGACCTGCAGGCGTTCGCCGCTCTGGCGGCCCATGCCGTTGCCGTGCGCCTTGAACAGGGCCGTGACATCGGTCTTGATGAAGGTTTTGCCGTAATCCGAGGAACGCAGGATCATGGTCTTGCCGTTGTTGAAGTAGCCGATACCGGCCAGCATGTACACCTTGGCCGCATTTTTCGGGTCGAGGGCAATCGATTCGATGCCCAGCAGGCCCGTTTCATCTTCCGACGCCCAGTCGATCAGCGGCACCCAGCGCGCGGCGGTGTTGTCCCAGCGATAAGCGCCGCCGACATCGGTGCGGGCGTAGGCCAGTCCTTTTTGCGTCTTGCTCGGAATTACCGCCGAGACGAAACCACCGCCGCCCATGGCGACACTGTTCCACTGGTAAGTTTCGGATGCGGCTGAGGCCGGTGCTGAGGCGGCGGCGCACAAGGCGCAGGCGGCTGCAATCGTCGAGAGTCGATGCATGAAAGTCATGGGATTCGCTTTTCTTGGTGGCGTTGGGGATGAAAACGTTTTCAGTTGTTGGCGGAGGCTATGCTATGCCGCGTATGTACGCGTGTCCAATCCTTATTTTGCGAGGAAAATGGTGGAAACTGGACGAATTAGCATGGTTTACGGGCAAATTTTGCGAGCCGTAAGCAAGAGGTGATGACGGGAGTTGAAGAAGCAATTCTGGTCCGGAATGAAGCGTGGAACTGCCATCGGTGGCGAGGCCGACTCAGTCATTCATTTTCGGGCTATGAAGGGCTGTCTGGCGTTTCGCTCGACATTGCGGGATCGCTGGACGTCCCGCTAGGCTCGACAACCAGCCGCAATCCTAGCGACTTCATCACCTGCATCACCGTGGCGAGGCGCGGGGCGCTATCTTCGCAAAGTGTGTTGTACAGCGCGTCGCAGTTGTCGCCGACACCCGGTGCGATGCTGGTCTTGGCACGGGCGCGCGCAACCGTACTGAGACCGCGGACGAACATTGCCACATCTTCCTCATCCAGGTACACGTTCAGGTAAGCGGTGATCTCTTCGTCGGAATCAAGATGGTCTGCGGCATCGAACCGTGGCAAGGCATTGATCGCGTCCATGTCAAATGCGGGCGTCGCCGCAATCGCTTTCTCACCAGTTTTCATCACCGCAGCTCCCAAATGGCACTGCTCAAATGCCTTGGCGCGTTCCCTTGCCGCACGGATATCCGCTTGCTGGCCATGCTTGGTACGCCACCCAACAGCAGAATGATTTGCTTACCTACCAACATATAATAGATTCGCCAACCAGCGCCGAAGTCGATCTTCGCTTCCCACACGCCGCCGCCAACGGACTCGACATGACCGAATAAACCAAATTCCATTCTCAAGCCGAATCCTGATACGGGCCTTGACGGTTTTATCCTTGATGCCTGCAAAGAATCGTGTAAACGCTGCGTGCTCTCGGAGGATGAACATTTTAGTGTATTCGGTCGATTACACCATGTCAAAGAGATGTGCGAAACATTCTTTGTCACGGGTCAAGGAGGAGATCCACGACCCATTCTACCGACAGCACCTCCGCGCACGAGTCGACCTGCGTCAAGCTTCTCAGCTATCGAGCGCGCTACGAATTCCCGCAACAAAACGCTGCACCGCCTCGACCGCCTGGTCCTTCGGGGTCGCCTCGATCTCCTGGATGATCCGGCTGCCAATCACTACCGCGTCGGCCACCTGCGCCACCGCCCTGGCGGTCTCGCCATCGCGAATCCCGAAACCGACGCCGATCGGCAGCTTCACATGCTCGCGAATCGGCGCCAGGCGGCGCGCCACATCCTCAACGTCGATATTGCCCGCGCCCGTCACGCCCTTGAGCGACACGTAGTAGCTAAAGCCGCTGCCGAATTTGGCCACCTGCGCGATGCGCTCCGGCGTCGACGTCGGCGCCAGCAGGAAGATCAGATCGAGCTCACTGGCGCGCATCGCCGTGGCAAACTCCTCGCACTCCTCGGGCGGATAATCGACCACGATGGCGCCATCGGCCCCCACCTCTTTGGCCCGCGCGATAAAGGTGTCGGTGCCAATGCGCTCGATCGGATTGGCATAGCCCATCAGCACCACCGGCGTGCTCTGGTTGGTCTTGCGGAATTCGCGCACATAGCCGAACACGTCGCCGATGCCGACATTGAACTTGAGCGCGCGCTCGCAGGCGCGCTGGATGACCGGGCCTTCGGCCATCGGATCGGAAAACGGCACGCCCAGTTCGAGGATGTCGGCGCCGCCGGCAACGAGGGCGTGCATCAGCGGCACGGTCATTTCGGGACCCGGGTCGCCCGCCGTGATAAAGGTGACGAGCGCGGTTTTTTTACTGGCCGCCAAGGCGGCAAAGGTTGGTGCGATTCTGGACATGGCGATGCTTTCTTTTAGGGTGGTCGATAAGGTCGGACTTCAGTGCACGATCAAGCTGAAAAATCAGCTGAAATCGAGCCCCATCCGCTCCGCCACCGTGTGCATGTCCTTGTCGCCGCGGCCCGACAGGTTCACCAGGATCAGCTGCTCCTTGGGCAGGGTTGCCGCCAGCTTGGCCGCATACGCCAGCGCGTGCGACGACTCCAGCGCCGGGATGATGCCTTCGATATGGCAGCAGTCATGAAACGCCTGCAGCGCTTCGTCATCGGTCACCGACACGTACTGCGCGCGTCCCAGATCCTTCAGCCATGCGTGCTCCGGCCCCACGCCCGGATAATCGAGGCCGGCCGACACCGAATGCGTCTCGATGATCTGGCCATTCTCGTCCTGCAGCAAATAGGTGCGGTTACCGTGCAACACGCCTGGAATGCCGGCCGTGAGCGAGGCCGAATGCTTGCCCGAATCGAGTCCTTCGCCGGCCGCTTCCACGCCAATGAGCTTGACGTTCTTCTCGTCGATGTAAGGATAAAAAATCCCCATCGCGTTCGAGCCGCCGCCGATACAGGCCAGCACGTAGTCGGGCTGGCGTCCGGCCAGTTCCGGCATCTGCACCAGGCATTCCTCGCCGATGACCGACTGGAAGTCGCGCACCATCATCGGATACGGGTGGGGACCGGCCACCGTGCCGATGATGTAAAAGGTGTTTTCGATGTTGGTGACCCAGTCGCGCATCGCTTCGTTGAGCGCGTCCTTGAGCGTCTTGGAGCCCGATTCCACCGGCACCACGGTCGCGCCCAGGAGCTTCATGCGGTACACGTTCTGGGCCTGGCGCTTGACGTCTTCGCTGCCCATGTAGACCACGCATTCGAGCCCGAAACGGGCGCAGATGGTGGCCGTGGCCACGCCGTGCTGGCCGGCGCCGGTTTCGGCGATGATGCGCGGCTTGCCCATGCGCTTGGCCAGCAGTGCCTGGCCGATCACGTTATTGATCTTGTGCGCGCCGGTGTGGTTCAGGTCTTCGCGCTTGAAGAAAATCTGCGCGCCGCCCTGCTGGTCGGACCAGCGCTTGGCGTGGTAAATCGGCGACGGGCGGCCGACGAAGTGCTTGAGCTCATAGCGGAATTCGTCGAGGAACTCGGGGTCATGGCTGTATTTGGCGTACGCCTCTTTCAGCTCGGCCAGCGCGTGAGTGAGCGTTTCGGCGACGAAGGAACCGCCGTACGGGCCAAAATGGCCGCGCGCATCGGGGAGCTGGTAATCGGAAGTCTGGAAAATCGGGGCGGCAGGGCCGCGCGCAGGTGCATCTTTCATGGGTATGCTCGCTTTCGAAGGTGATATCGGCAGGCCGGCCGCAGCCGCGAAGGCGGCGGTCCATGGCTGGAAAAACAGGGGGCGTGACCAGCCCCGCGTCAATCGCGTTTAGTACGCCCGAGCCACCACACAAAACGACCCGAGGCGCGCGTTCTTTTGGAATGAGTAACCAAATCGCAGCCTTTCCTGCACCACCGTGGATGTCATCTGCGTAAGGGCGAAACCCCGCTGCGGGTGACTGGTAGTGCGGTATTGTTGAACGTATTCTAGCAAATCGGCGCCGTTTGTGGTGGCGCCGACGCATCAGGCGCTTCAGGCCCCGTGATCGGCCAACCGTACGGCGCCGGTGAAAGCGTCGATCTTGGCGGCATCCTTGATGCCCCTGGCCTGTTCGACGCCACTGCTGATGTCGACCGCGTACGGACGCACCTGGCGCACCGCGCCGGCCACCGTGTCGACCGTCAGGCCGCCGCTCAGCACCACGCGCGGCGCCAGTTCGGCCGGAATGACGGCCCAGTCGAAGACTTTTCCGGCGCCGCCGTAGGCGTCCACGAAGGTGTCGAGCAGCAGGCTTGAGAACAGCGGGCTGGCGGCACGGCACAGCGCCTCTTCGGCCAGCAGGTCGGCGCCGGTGGTCTCGGGACGCACGCGGAACACGCGCATGAATGGACGGCCGACCGCGGCGGCAATCGCGGCGCACTGCTCCACCGTTTCGTCGCCATGGAACTGCAGCTGCGCAAACGGCGCCGTGGCGGCAACCGCCCTCACCTCGTCGATGCTGGCGTTGACGAACAGCGCCACCGTGGAGACGAACGGCGGCACCGCCGACATCAACGCGCCGGCCTGCGCAGGGGTGACATGGCGCGGGCTTTTCGGATAAAACACGAAGCCGAGTGCGTCGGCGCCCGCGGCCACTGCGGCCTGGACGTCTTCGGGGCGGGTCAGCCCGCAAATCTTGATGCGTGTGCGTTGCATGAATGGCCTTTTAAAACCAGGGCAGTGGACGGGCCGCCTCGTGCGGCAAGCCCCATTTGGGATCGTAGTCGATCTTGGCCAGGTACAGGCCATCGGGCATGAAAGTGGGCGCGGCGTCGTTGCGGTCGCGCCCTTCGAGCACGTCCTGCAGCCACGCAGGCGAATGACGGGCCTGCCCGACGTAGATCAGGGAGCCGATCAGGTTGCGCACCATGTGATGCAGGAACGCGCTGGCGCGCAAGGTGAACACGATCACTTCGCCATGCCGCTCGATATCGACCGCGTGCATCTGCTTGACCGGCGACTTGGCCTGGCATTGCGAGGAACGGAAAGCGGAAAAATCATGCGTGCCGACCAGGCACTGCGCGGCGGCGCGCATCAGGTCCACGTCGAGCGGGCGAAATACCCAGCCGGCGCGGCCCACCAGCAGCGGCGAGCGGATCGGGTTGTTGTACAGGACGTAGTGATAGGTGCGCGCAAAGGCGGCAAAGCGGGCGTGGAATTCCTGCCCCGGATGCTCGGGCAGTTCGGTGGCCCAGCGCACGGCGATCGCGTCGGGCAAAAAGGCGTTCACGCCGCGCACCCAGGATTGCATGCTGCGCGACAGATCGGTGTCGAAGTGGACCACCTGTTCGAGCGCGTGAACGCCGGTATCGGTACGGCCGGCGCAGGTGGTACCCAGCTCGACGCGCGCGAATTTTTCGAGCGCGATTTCGAGCCGGTCCTGCACCGTGTTGCGGTCTGGCTGCTTCTGGTAGCCGTTGAAGGCGGTACCGTCGTACTGGACTCCCAGTGCTATTCGCTTCAATCTAGATCCAGTAACAGCCGTGGTTCATCAAGCCAGCTTGATGCGCATCTCGTTCGCCTTCGCCACCTGGGAAGCGCTGCCGCCCTTGATGACTTCGTCGAGCAGTTCGCGTGCACCTTCCTTGTCGCCGATTTCCTGATAGGCGATGGCCAGGTCAAGCTTGGTCTCCATCTCCATCTGGACCGCCGTCAGTTCGCCGGCCGGCATGTCGCTGGCGCTGCCGATGTCGTTGAAGTCCGGCAGTGCGGTGGTGTCGGCGCTGCTGCCTGCGGGCAGATCGAGGTCGAGCGAGTGCATGTCGAAGTCCTGCGCGGCGTTGGCCTTGGCGGTCTTGGTGTCGGCAGCAAACGGATCGTCGTTGGCCAGGCTAGGCACGGCGCCCGGCGTGGTCGATTGCGGCAGGTCGAAGTTCATGCCATCGAGGTTGAAATCGTCGTCCGCTTGCGGCTTCGACAGGCTGACCGTGCTGGCCGCCGGCGCTGGTGCGCTGGTCGCCGGAGCATTGAAGTCCATGTCGAAATCCATGTCCGGCGTGTCTGCCTTCACTGGCTCGACGTGGACCGGCGCTGCCGCTGGCGTGTCGAACGACAGGTGATGCTCGTCCATGACTTCCGCTGCCGGCGTCACCACCGGTTTGGTGTCGGGAACTGGCTCGAAGCTCATGCCGCCCAGGTCGAAGTCGAGGGTGTGCTCTTCGGCTGCCTTGGCCGCTGGCGCTACCGGTGCCGGTGCAACCGGCGTGGCGGTGGCGTCCTTGCTCAGGTCGAGGTCGAGGTCCATCAGCGCGCTGTGCGGACCGTTGTCGATTGCCGAAGCATCGAACTGGTCGGCCAGATCGACGCGCTGATTGCTGTCGGCCGCTGCCGCGCTGCTGCCGGCGCTGGCGTACAGCGGGTTCATCGCATCGATCGACAGGCCCAGTGCAGCCGCTTGTGCCCACTCGTCGCCCTGACCCTTGGTCATGCCGTACAGTTCGCTGGCCTGGCTTTCGAACGCGCGCTGATCCTTGCGGGCGGCGTAGATTTCCAGCAGTTTCAGGCGGACCGGGTAGCGGTCGGGATGGGTACGCAGCGCTTCCTTGAGGATCTCTTCAGCCTGGGCATCGCGGCCGTAGGCGATGTAGACGTCGGCTTCGGCGACCGGATCGACTTCATTGGTGTCGAGCTGGCTGGCCGATGGGGCGAAGCTGGAGTTGAACACGCTGTTGTTGGTGTCCACGCTCTGGCCGCCGGTTTCGGCGAACAGGGAGTGCGCCTGGTCGGTCGGCGCGCCGAGGATCGACGGCTCCGACGGATTGCGCTCGACCTGCTTGCGTTCGCGCCATTTCGACAGGCCGAACAGGCCGGCCAGCAAGGCAACGATGGCAGCGACCACGAGGACGATGTTTTCCATCAGCATGTCGAAGAAGCTTGGCTCCGGTGCTGGCGCTGCCGGCTTGGCCACTGGCGGCGGTGCAGGCACGACGGCCGGTGCCGGCACGGGCGCATCGGCAACCACTGGCGCAGGCGTCACTGCTGGCGGGGTCGCTGCCGGCGGGGTGACAGGCGGCGTCACGGCGGCAGGCGGCGGCACCGGCACGGCCGCTGGCGGCGGTGTGACGACCGCTGGCGTGGCAGCAGGCGCGGCGACCGGCGGCTTGGCGCTGACCACTTCCGTGATCGGCGTCTTCGGCGCGGTGGCGCCGGCGGCGGTCTTGCTCTTGACCGTCATGATCTTTTCGAGATCGCCAACGTTCTTTTCCAGTTCCTTGACGCGCTTGGTGGCGTCGGCCATGGCTTTTTCTTTGGCGATCTTGTCTTCCGGTGTCAGCGCGCCGGTTTTGCCGGCGGCGTCGGTCGCGCCGGTCGCTTTCGACAGCTTGAGCTGGTCTTTCGATTCGTTGGCGGCGGTTGGACGCTCGGCCACCTTGGCGGTGATCTTGCCGGCGGCGCTCTGGGTTTTTTCAGGCTCCTTGTCGGCCGAACCGCTGGCGACCTGGCCAGCGAGCTTGTTGCGGTACGCGTTGAAGTCGGTGGCATGGGCCACAACGACGCCGCGCGCTTCGCCTTCGGAACCCTTGATCGATGCCGCCTCGGGCACCGCCAGGATCTGGCCCGATTTCAGGCGGTTCATGTTGTTGCCTGCAAAGGCGTCCGGATTGGCGCGGTACAGCGCGACCAGCATCATGTCGAGCGAAATATCGGCCGGCTTGATTTGCGCCGCGATCTTGCCCAGCGTATCGCCACGCTTGACCTTGTACTCGCTGTCGCCCTCGCCCCTGCCGGCAGCACGCTGCGGCTCTTGCGATGGCGCGGCCTTCGGCTCGGCTGCCTTCGGTTCCGCAGGCGTTTCGGCGGGCGGCTTGGCGGCGCTCGCCGGTCCGGTCTTGGCGCCGGCCTTGGCACCAGCCTTGGCGCCGTTGCGGTTACCCTGCGAGAGCACGTCGACCGGCGCGGATACTTGCGCGGTCTGGGTCGAACGCATTTCGACAGGATCGAGCAGGAAGGTGTATTCGCGGACCAGTCGGCCCGACGAACCCCAGTTCAATTCGAGCAACATATCGACGAACGGTTCGTTGACAGGCTGCGAAGAAGTGACTTTGATGAACTGGCGGCCGCCGCGCTGCTCGACGCTGAAACGCAGCGACAGCAAGGCAGGATTGAAATCGATATTGGCTTGACGGAAGGCTTCTGCCGGGGCCAGCTTGGCGGTCAGACCGCTCGCTTCGTCATTGGCAACCGAGGTCAGTTCGATCTCTGCGTTCAGGGGCTGGCCGAGTGAGGACAGTACGGTCAGTTTACCGAGACCTGCCGCGTATGCCGAGGTGGACAGAAACACCGCACTGGCGACAGCGCCTGTGAGGGTTTTCAACGCGAACGAAGTGAGCTTGGAGCGAGTGTTTAAATGCATAGTTGGCGGCATCATGAGTTGACGGGGGAGAAGGCTGGTTTCCCGGAGGTCTCAACATATCATCATGCACTAGAGCATGCAAGTTTTTGGAGCAACTATGTCGGGCAGTTGCTCACTAAATACGCAATTTCGCGCTTTCTGTAACAGCTCACTCAGAACCGCATTCATGCCGTTATGTCAAGTACCTTGCAAGATTTAACAACTGAATTATCAAGAAGGATACGAAAAACCGTGGTAACGGTGGCTAAAAACGCAAGTCTCGCGCCGGCCACCGCTGCCGTGTTGTGCACTGATTGCATGCACAACACGCAATTCTACACGTATTTACTTGTCCAGAATAATCCGCAGCATGCGACGCAACGGTTCGGCCGCGCCCCACAGCAACTGGTCGCCCACGGTGAAGGCTGACAGGTACTCGCCGCCCATCGACATCTTGCGCAGGCGGCCGACCGGAATGGTCAGGCTGCCCGTGACCGCCGCCGGCGACAGGTCGCGCACCGACGCTTCGCGCGTGTTCGGCACTACCTTCACCCACTGGTTGTTGGCGGCGATGATGTCGTTGATCTCGTCGAGCGGCACATCCTTTTTCAGCTTGATGGTCAGCGCCTGCGAGTGGCAGCGCATCGCGCCCACGCGCACGCACAGGCCATCGACCGGAATCTCGGTGCTGCCGAAGGCCGCGCCCAGGCCCAGGATCTTGTTGGTCTCGGCGCCGGCCTTCCACTCTTCCTTCGACTGGCCGTTGCCCAGGTCCTTGTCGATCCACGGAATCAGGTTGCCGGCCAGCGGCGCACCGAACTGCTTGATCTCCTCGGCCGACATGCCATGCTGGGTCGCCAGCACGGTGCGGTCGATTTCCAGGATGGCGGCAGCCGGGTTGTCCAGCAGCGCTTTGACCGATTGATTGATGGTGCCGAACTGGGTCAGCAGCTCGCGCATGTGCTGCGCGCCACCGCCGGACGCGGCCTGGTAGGTCATGGAACTCATCCAGTCGACCAGATTGTGCTGGAACAGCCCGCCCAGGCCCATCAGCATGCACGACACGGTGCAATTGCCGCCGATGTAGTTCTTCACACCCTTGGTCATCGCGTTCTTGATGACGTCAAGGTTGACCGGGTCGAGCACGATGACGGCGTCGTCATTCATGCGCAGGGTCGAAGCGGCGTCGATCCAGTAGCCGTTCCAGCCGGACGCGCGCAGCTTCGGAAACACCTCGCTGGTATAGTCGCCGCCCTGGCAGGAAATGATGATCTCGCATTTCGACAGCTCGGTAATGTCGGTTGCGTCTTTCAGGGTAGTCTCGTTCTTCGCCATCGCAGGCGCTTTACCGCCCGCGTTCGACGTAGTGAAGAACACCGGTTCGATGTGGGCGAAATCGCCCTCGTCCTGCATGCGCTGCATCAGGACCGAACCAACCATACCGCGCCAACCTACCAAGCCTACTAATTTCATCTTCTTTCCTCGTTATTGTTAAAGACCGCTTTACCCAAGCGCCTTGACCACTGCATTGCCCATTTCCTCGGTACCGACTTTGGTGGTACCGGCTTCAAAAATATCCGCCGTGCGCAAGCCTTGCGCCAGCACTTTTTTCACCGCGTTCTCGATGCGGTCGGCCTGCTCGGCTTTGTTGAGCGAAAAGCGCAGCATCATCGCGGCCGACAAAATCGTCGCCAGCGGATTGGCGATGCCCTTGCCGGCGATGTCCGGTGCCGAACCGTGCGACGGCTCGTACAAGCCCTTGTTGCTGGCGTCGAGCGAGGCCGATGGCAGCATGCCGATCGAACCGGTGAGCATGGCCGCGCAGTCGGACAAAATATCGCCGAACATGTTCCCGGTGACCATGACGTCGAATTTCTTCGGCGCGCGCACCAGCTGCATCGCCGCGTTATCGACGTACATGTGATCGAGCTCGATGTCCGGGTACTCCTTGTGCACGTCGGTGACGATGTCGCGCCAGAACTGGAACGTCTCCAGCACATTGGCCTTGTCCACGCTGGTCACGCGCTTGCTGCGCTTTTGCGCGGCCTGGAAGGCCACGTGCGCGATGCGGCGGATTTCCGTTTCGGCGTAGCGCATGGTGTCGAAGCCTTCGCGCTCGCCCTTGAACGGGCCGTCCGGGCATTCGCGCACGCCGCGCGGCTTGCCGAAATAGATGTCGCCGGTCAGTTCGCGGATGATCAGGATGTCCAGGCCCGACACCACTTCGGGCTTCAGGGTCGACGCCCCGGCCAGTTCCGGATACAGGATGGCCGGACGCAGGTTGGCGAACAGCGCCAGCTCCTTGCGCAGGCCCAGAATGGCCTGCTCCGGGCGCAGCGAGCGCTCCAGGGTATCGTATTTGAAGTCGCCGACGGCGCCGAACAGCACCGCGTCGGCGCTCTTGGCCAGCGCCAGCGTGGCCGGCGGCAGCGGGTGGCCGTGGGCGGCGTAGCCGGCGCCGCCGACGTCGGCGGTCTCCATCTCGAATTGTTCGCCAAGGACGTTCAGTACCTTGACCGCTTGCGCCATGATTTCAGGGCCGATGCCGTCGCCGGGCAGGATTGCAATCTTCATGTGATCTCTTTTTCTTGTGTTCAGATGACGTTGGCCAGCCAGGGCTGGGCCGCCAGGTGGCGCTCTTCGAAGGCGCGGATCTCGTCCGCGTGGCGCAGGGTCAGGCCGATATCGTCCAGGCCATTCATCAGGCAGTATTTGCGGAACGGGTCGATCTGGAAGTCGTAGCTCACCGCGCCGTTCGAGGTGGAGATGCGCTGCTGTTCCAGGTCCACCACCAGCCGGAAACCCGGGAAAGCCTTCACTTCGTTGAACAGATGCTCGACCTGCGACTCGGCGAGGACAATCGGCAGCAGGCCGCTCTTGTAGCAGTTGTTGAAGAAAATGTCGGCGAAGCTCGGTGCGATGATGGCGCGAAAACCGTACTGGTCGAGCGCCCATGGCGCGTGTTCGCGCGAGGAGCCGCAGCCGAAGTTCTTGCGCGTGAGCAGAATCGAAGCGCCCTGGTAGCGCGCCTCGTTGAGTACGAAGTCGGGATTGAGCGGCCGGCCGCTGTTATCCTTGCCCGGCTCGCCGTGATCGAGATAACGCCATTCGTCGAACAGATTGGGGCCGAAGCCGGTGCGCAGGATCGACTTGAGGAACTGCTTGGGAATGATCGCATCCGTGTCGACGTTGGCGCGGTCGAGCGGGGCCACCAGGCCTTCGTATATCGTAAATTTATCCATGGTCTTTTGCAGTGTGGGCGCGCCCCCGCCTGCGCGGGAGCGACGCGGCGGTCCGCGGATCCGCCTGTTATTTTTTGCCGGCGCCGTCTATCTTCTGGCCGACTTTTTGAATGTCCCTGCCAAAGCCCGATACGGTATTGCAACCGGTGAGCAGCAGTGCGATGGCAAACAGGGCAAACAGCTTTTTCATTACAAACTCACAGACGATGGATGTTAGCGCAGTGCGCGCACGTCGACGAAATGGCCGGTGATGCCGGCCGCCGCCGCCATGGCAGGCGATACCAGGTGGGTACGCCCGCCCTGCCCCTGGCGACCTTCGAAATTGCGGTTCGAGGTCGAGGCGCAGCGCTCGCCCGGCTCGAGCCGGTCGGCATTCATGGCAAGGCACATCGAGCAGCCTGGCTCACGCCATTCGAAGCCCGCGTCCTTGAAAATCTTGTCCAGTCCTTCGCGCTCGGCCTGGTCTTTCACCAGTCCGGAGCCCGGCACCACCAGCGCCAGGCGCACGTTGGACGCGCGGTGCTTGCCGCGCACCACGGCCGCGGCCGCGCGCAAGTCTTCGATGCGCGAATTGGTGCACGAGCCGATGAACACCTTGTCGATGCGGATGTCGGCGATCGGCGTGTTTGGCTTGAGGTTCATGTAGACCAGCGCCTTTTCCATGGCGTCGCGCCGCACGGCGTCTTTTTCCTGGTCGGGATCGGGCACGCGGCCATCGATCGAGGTGACCATTTCGGGCGAGGTGCCCCAGGTGACCTGCGGCTTGACGTCGGCGGCATTGAGCAGCACGACCATGTCGAACTGGGCGCCCTGGTCCGAATGCAAGGTGCGCCAGTAATCGACCGCGCGGTCCCAGTGCGGACCGCTTGGTGCGTACGGGCGGCCCTTGACGTAATTGATGGTGGTGTCGTCCACGCCGATCATGCCGGCGCGCGCGCCAGCTTCGATCGCCATGTTACAGACCGTCATGCGCCCTTCCATCGACAGCGCGCGGATCGCCGAGCCGCCGAATTCGATGGCGTAGCCGGTGCCGCCGGCGGTCCCGATCTTGCCGATCACGGCCAGCACGATATCCTTGGCGGTCACGCCGGCCTGCAGCGCGCCGTCGACCTGCACCAGCATGGATTTGGATTTCTTGGCCAGCAGCGTTTGCGTCGCCAGCACGTGCTCGACTTCGGACGTGCCGATGCCGTGCGCCAGGCAGCCGAAGGCGCCGTGGGTCGACGTGTGCGAGTCGCCGCACACCACCGTCATGCCCGGCAGCGTCGCGCCCTGCTCGGGACCGATCACGTGCACGATGCCCTGGCGCTTGTCGTTCATGTTGAAGTACGTCAGGCCGTAACTCTTGGAGTTGGCGTCCAGCGTTTCGACCTGCAGGCGCGAGGTGGGGTCGGCGATGCCGTCCTTGCGGTCGGTGGTCGGCACGTTGTGGTCTGCCACCGCCAGGTTGGCCGAATTGCGCCATAGCTTGCGGTTGGCGGCGCGCAGGCCATCGAAGGCCTGCGGGCTGGTCACTTCATGCAGCAGATGGCGGTCGATGTAAAGCACCGTCGTACCGTCGTCGTCGGAACGCACGACGTGCGATTCCCAGAGTTTGTCGTAGAGCGTTTTTATCATGATGGTTGGTCTTAGGCGACTGCATGAATCGAGTACTGCATTTGATTATGCCATATTTGTGCAGCGCAGTAGTCCTTGCCCCATTTTGATACTTTTGGAGTTTTTGATACGCCTTTACTGAAGTTTATTCACTTAATGTATCGGGTCGACGAACGATAGCTTGCCTTAGCGTGTCATGCTGAATGATCGAAGGAACTCGTCGACCCTGGCCACCGATGCCGGATCGTTCTTCGACAATGCCAGCGCCATATAGGTTTTGGAGCCGGACACGGCAAACCGGGCCGAGCGCATGATTCCGCCCGGAAGCCGTACCTTGACCTCGCCTCCCGGATGGTCCATGAAGCGCAGGCTCATCCTTTCACTCACCAGTTCGCCCTCGGCGCCGATCACCGCCGCCCGCATCCCTACCGTAACGAGCTGGGCGTCGAGCGGCGTGTGCCCATAGTCGACCACTTGCACCAGGTAGATCCGCCCCTCTACCGTGGCGCCGAATTGCTGCATGAGGCCGCTGCCGGGGCGCTGTCGCAGCGCCTCCGGCGTGATCACTTCCTCAGGCTTGCCAGGAAAATCGACGGTCATGTTCTTGTCGGGCGAGACCCAGAACCAGACGTTCGGGTCGACCGGCGTGGTGCGGTCGAGGTCACGTACCGGATTGGGAACCTGGCCGTTGCCGAAACCCTTCTTCTGTAAATGCAGCCCGATGGAAGCAGCCTGGAGGAAGATGAGCAGCCCTGCGCCGATCTTGACCAGGTTGGAATCTGGACCGGGCGCCTCGCCGTAATCGTTATCGCCGTCGGTGCCCGGGACGAAACAATAGATGATCATCGCACCGCTCCAGAACATGACGGAGGCGACGATGACGAAATACTCCTTGCCCAGCACCCCGCCAAGGCCGATGGCCGCGATGAGCCCGAGCAGCCATTTTCCGCTCAGGTTCACGTCGTGCAGGCGCAGCACCATCAGGCGCATGCAGAAGAACATCGACAAGGGAACGCCTGTCAGGATCGCGGCAGTGCCGATGCGCGACATTTTCTGCGCCATGGAGGGGACCAGGATGGCCAGCAGGATCAGCGGCAGGAAGACCGGCAGCGAGTATGCCAGCGCGCGCAGGCGGCCGATGCGGCCCCGCATCGAGAAGCCGAACACGCCCGGCTCGTCCTGCGCTTGGCTTACCCCGGCGCGGCCGGCGCCTGACGCCGGCGCGCCAACCACCTCGGCCCACGCCGCAACGATGTCGACGCGGCTCAGGAACCACGTGTACAGGGCCCGGTTTTTCTCGAAAGCGTCTGCCCCTGCACGAATAGCAATCGACACCACGATGCCGTCGACACGCACCAGGGCGAGCAGGTAGCGGCTCTCCAGTTCGTCGCCGGGGAACGTGCCGGTAAATTCGATCGCCTTGCCGGTGACCCGGTCACCCCATTCGGCGCCGTGGAGGCCATACGCTTCGCCGGCCTGCCTCAGATAGCGCATTTCGTGCTTGACCACAGCAAGGCGCATGTCGACCCATTTGCTGAGCGAGACGTCGGGACGAAGATAACCGATCGCTTCGAGCACCGTGCCGCTGGCGTCGTCGTGAAAGCGCAAGCCGTTCGACATGGTGGACTGGCGCCACTCGGCCGGGACGAAGAATTCGAGGCCGAACTTGGGGATCGTGACGTTGCGCGGCTTGAGCGCGGCGATATCGAGCGCTCCGTCGGCCTGCCGCCGTACCGGGGGCGGCGCCACCTTCGCGGGGACCACCGCTGCCGGCGCAGGACCCGGCCCGCCCGCCCTGGCGGCGGCCTTGGCCAGCGACGCTTCGATGCCCTTCCTGAGCCACTCGACCCGGTCCCGGGCGATGTCGAAGGTACGGTCGCTCAGAGCGACCAGGATGCCCGCTTCGGCGTGCAGCATGCGCACCACCTCGGCGCCCGACAGCGAGGCGATAACGCTGCCGTGATGCTGCTCGACGCGCTCGCGCACTTCCGAGATCAGGATCGACTGCCCGGTAGCGCCGGTGCTGCCGGACAGGCGCAGCGTGATGCTGCCCGCGGCGCTGCCGGGCGGCCGGATGACCGGGACAAAAAATTTGGTACCAACGAATTTTTTCCATGCCGGATTCAACGATCCGTCCGCCTGCGCGGCGATGAGCACCTGCTCGAAATCTTGCGGCATCTAATAGCAACTTTCAATGTAAGGATAGCCGGAGCGCGCCGCCGCGGCGCGATGGCGCGCTCCTTGCCTACGTCAGCCGACCCACCAAGGTAACGCCATACATGAGGATGAACAGTCCCGCACCCACCTTGACCAGGGTGGAATCGGGCCCGGTCGCGTCGCCATAGTCGTTCTCGCCGTCGGTGCCTGGAACCAGGCAGTAAATGAGCATGGTTCCGAACGAGAAAAGAACCAACGCCACGACCATGAACTCCCTCTTGTCAAAGGCGCCCATGAGCATCATGGCCGCGAACAATCCGATCAGCCATTTGCCGCTCAGGTTCACGTCGTGCATGCGCAACACCATCAGCCGTATGGACAGATACAAGGTCGCAATGGCAACCAGGCCGCCAACGACATACATGGCCACCCCCGCGTTAATACCGACCACTGCGGCCGCAATCCCTCCGACGGACATCGCCACCATGAGCGGTATCGAGTAAGCCATTGCCCGCAGCCGGCCGATGCGGCCTTTCATCGACAAGCCGACCATGCCCGGCTCCCCGTCCGTTTCGCGCTGCGCCACCGCGCCGCCCCCCATGGAGGCCGCCGACACGCTATACACCCCGGCCTCCAGTGCATTGATGCTGGCGCCGGCGGACGCAGCGGCCATGCTGTACAGCTCCGCCGCCACCGGTTTGATATTGACGCGGCCGAGAAGCCATTGGTACACGGCGCGGTGTTGTTCGAATGCGGCGGCCGGGGCGCGGATCGTGATCGCCACCACGGTGCCATCGATGCGCATGCAGGCCAGCAGGAAGCGGCTTGCGGCTTTGTCGCCGGGGAAGGTGCCGCTAAATTCGGCGGCCTTGCCTTCGATGCGCTCGCCCCAGCCTTCGCCGTTGATGTCATATGCCGCCCCGTCCTGCGTCAGGCTGGGCATTTGCTGCTGCACCATGCCGATGCGGTTGCTCATCCACTGAGTCAGCGAGACGTTGGGACGCAGTGACCCGGTCAGTTCCAACACCATGCCGCTCTGCTTGTCCTGGAAGCGCAGGCCGCCGGACGTGCGGCTCTCGCCCCAGGCGGCCGGCACGAACAAGGCAAGGCCGATGTTGGGCATGACGACGCTGCGCGGCTCGAGCGCGCCGACATCGACGGTAGCGGCGGGCGGGCGGCGAACGCTGGCCCGGGCCGGCGCGGCCTTGCCGGGAATGACCGGTGCCGGCGCGCGAACCGGTTCAGCTGCGCGAACAGGTGCGGGTGCGGGTACGGCTGCCGATGCGGCGGTACCCGCCTTGGCGGCGGCCTTGGCCAGCGATGCGTCAATGCCCTTCCGGAGCCACTCGACCCGGTCGCCGGCGATTTCGAAGACGCGATCGCTCAAGGCGATGCGGATGCCGGCGCCGGGCTGCAGCACGCGCACCAGATCATGCCCCCGCAGCGAGGTCAGCACGCTGCCTTGCTGCGCCTCGACCTGCTCGCGCACTTCCGCCACCAGGATCGAGCGCTTGCCGTCGCCGGCGGCGTCGGTCAGATGCAATTCGGCGCCGCTGGCGGCGCTGCCGGAAACCGATCTGACGGGAACGAAGAAACGCGTGTTCACCAATTTTTTCCAGGCCGGATTCAAGGATCCATCCGCCTGTGCAGCGCTCAGCACCTGCTCAAAAGTTTCCGACGCCATCGATGAACGACTTTCAATTAAGTTTTTTAAGGAAAACAAACGATGCCATGCTGCCATGCATTCAGCTGCAAGGCAACGTCAACGTTGTCAATGATGGGGAAGAGAAGACGCGCTGCCGGGGAACGGATCGCGCGGCAGCGCTTTGGGACAATCAGGCGGCGACTTTGAGAGTGCTGCGGCAGCCATCCATGAGGAACGACAGGCCGACCACCAGTACCAGTTCGCCTTCGGCCGAGCGCGCCGTGCCGGTAATGCCGTCGACACTGATGGCGGTCATCGGCTTAATCACCAGGTCGGCGGTGCCGTCCACCGCTTCCACCGCCAGGATATAAGGCTGGGGCGCGGCGATCACGATGCCGACTTTTTCGGAGCAGGCTTCGTAACCGAGCGAGCTTGCCAGCGAGCGCACCGGCAGCGGGCGTCCCTGGTCCTTGAGCACCGGCGCGCCGCCGACATTCATGAAATTATCGGGCAGCTCGACCACGCGCTGGACCACCGCCATCGGCAGCGCCAGGGCGGCGCCGGAGGTCGACACCAGCATGGTCGGCACGATCGACAGTTCGATCGGCAGGCGGATCGCGAACTTGGTGCCGTGGCCGAGCGAGGAATCGATGTGGATCGCGCCGCGGTTCTTTTCCACCGCGGTCTTGACCACGTCCATGCCGACGCCGCGGCCGGACACCGAGGACGCCACTTCCTTGGTCGAAAAGCCCGGCAGGAACACCAGCTGGTAGGCTTCTTCGTCGCTCGGAGCGCCGTTCTCGTTGATCAGGCCTTTTTGCACGGCCTTGCGGCGCAGCGCGTTCGGGTCCATGCCCTTGCCGTCGTCCTGCAGCACGATCATGACGCTGTTCGCTTCCTGCCAGGCCTTGAGCGAGATGAACGCCTTCGATGGCTTGCCGGCCGCGAGCCGGTCTTCGGGCGATTCGACGCCGTGGTCGAGCGCATTCCTGAGCATGTGCACCAGCGGGTCGTACAGGCTGTCGACGACCACGCGGTCGACTTCCGTCTCGGCCCCTTCGATGGTCAGTTCGACGTCCTTGCCCAGGTCCTTGGCCAGTTCGCGCACCAGGCGCGGGAATTTCTGGAACAGGCGTCCGACCGGCTGCATGCGCGTGGCCAGCGTGGCGCGCTGCAGTTCGGCCGAATAGCGCGAGGCGCGTTCCAGCGTTTCGGTCAGGGTCGCCATGAGGGTGGCGGCGGGGCCTTCGAATTTGAATTGCAGCAGGCGTTCGAGCAGCACGGCAGCCTGGTTGGCGGCCTGCACCGACTCGCCGGCCACCTCGAGCAGGGCGTCGAGCTTGACGGCGTCGACGCGGATGCTGTCTTCCTTGGCGGGCGCGGAGGCGGCGCGGAATTCCTGCACCTTTTCTTCGCGGCGGTCGGCGCCGGCATCGGCAGGCTTGGCGGCGGCCGGTGCGTGTGCGGCGGCAGCCACGGGAGCGGCCGCCGGCTCGGGAGCGGCAGCGGCGACGGCCGCGGCAGGCTTCTCGGCCGGGGTGTAGGTGCCGGCCGGCGTGACCGCAACGAACATGGCTTCCCAGTCGAGGCCATCGGCGCCGGGAGCGCTGGTGGAGGCGGCGGGAGCAGGGGCGGCGGCAGGAGCGGCTGCGGCCGGCGCGGCGGCGACCGGTGCGGGCGCCGGGGCGGCCACGGGGGCTGGCTTCGGCGGCGCATCGCCCTTGCCTTCGATGGCGTTGACCAGGATGCGTTCGAGCGAGTCGGGCATCGAGGCCAGTTGTTCGGGTCTGGCGCCGTTCGACAGGTCGGTCAGCTGGTCGGCCACGAAGCCGGATGCCTGCAGCGCCGCTTCGATGGCGATCGGCGTGACCGGCGCGGCGCCGGTGCGCAGCGCGTCGAACAGGTTCTCGGTCAGGTGGCAGGCCGCCACCAGGGCCGGCAGGTTCATGAAGCCCGCGCCACCCTTGATCGTGTGGAACGAGCGAAACACCGCGTTGAGCGTTTCCTTATTGTTCGGGTCGCGCTCGAGGGCGAGCAGGTGTTCTTCTACGTTGACTGCAAGATCCATCGCCTCGACGACGAAATCCTTGAGCATATCGTCCATTAGAATCCCAGATCGGCAAGTAGGTCGTCAACATTGTCTTGATCGAGTGCGACGGACGGGAACGACGGCCCCGACATCAGCGCTGGCTTGTGCAGCAGTTTTTCGCGAACCGCCGGCGGCGCGTTGTCGCGCAGCAGCTCGGCCAGTTCGTGTTCCACCGTCTTGGTGATGATCACCACTTTCTTGATCAGCTGGCCCGTGATGTCCTGGAAGTCCTGGGCCATCATGATGTCGAGCAGGCGCGCTTTTTCGGCTTCGGTGGCGTCGGTCACAGCCTGGGCAAAGGCGCGCGAGTCGCCGGCCAGGGTCTTGAATTCGTCGATGCTGAGCTTACCCGCGAACAGGTCGGCCCAGCGCGTCTCCATGACCTTGGCTTTCTTCGACAGCACATCCTGCGCCGGCATGCCTTCGTCGAGCGTGTTGAGGACCTTGTTGGCGGCCTGCTCGGTCAGGCTGGCGACGTATTCCAGGCGGTCCTGGGCATCGACGATCTGGGTCGACGCTTCCGACAGGGCCTTGTCGTAGCCCAGTTCGCGCAGCGAGTCGTGCAGCAGGCGCACGATGCCGCCGAGGCGCTCGAACATGGGTTTGCCGTGCTCGTCGGTTTCGACGGCGGCACCGTCCGCGGCGGGGGCCGCAGCCATGGCAGGGGCAGCTGGCGCAGCCGCCGCGACAGGCGCGGACTCGGCCGGACGGGTCGAAGCGACCTGGTCGAACAAAGCTTCCATATCGTCTTCGGCAGCGGCGGCGGGCGCCGGCGCAACTGCGGGCGCCGGCTCGCTGCTGCGCTGCGCGGACACTTCCTCGAATAATGCGTCGAAATCATCAGCGGCGTCGGTCATAGTCCCTGCTTCTCCATGTTTGTAAAGTGTTCGCAATCAATCTGCTGGTGTCTGGTCGTGCCATGCAAGTTTGGGGCAGAGCATGATGCGCGGCAACATCGCCGGTTTACGCGAGTTTAGCAGCGTGAAGTGCCCTTGGTAAATCACTGTGCATGGGTCGCGGCAAAATGGCACGCGAAACTTGTGCCATCGATAATTAAAACGTGACTTTGATGTGCAATTGATACTGTGGAGTGTTGTATTTCGTAAGGGGGCTCTACGCGGAGGGGGCGAATCGAATACTCCAGGTAAAAAAACGATGTCACGTTTCTTGTCCAGCTTGCTTGTCAGTTTGATCAAGATCAAAGGTTTGCGTTCTATCAATCGCCAGATCGCGCACTACAATAGAGAATACGACCTGCTGCGTGGGAGGACTCATCATGTATCGGAAAATTCTGATTACGACGGATGGCTCGGCGGTATCGAAGCACACAGCCTGTGCCGGCGTGAACTTCGCCAAACAGATGGGGGCCGATGTGCTGGTCCTGTATGTCGCGCCGGAGTACCAGTACCCGGTGTACGTGGAAATCATTCCGCCCTCCTATCCCAGCGAAGAGGAATACCTGGCGCAGATGCGGCGCGTCGGCCAGGAGCACCTCGGGTCGGTCCTGCGGGCGGCGCAGGATGCGGGGCTGCGCTGCGAGGGGCTGACCGCGTTTGCCGACGCCGCCGCGCTGAAAATCGTCGAGGTGGCGGAGCAGCGCCAGTGCGACCTGATCTTCATGGGTTCGCACGGACGCAGCGGCTGGGGCCAGCTGTTGCTGGGCAGTGTGACGAACAAGGTACTGTCGCACACCAGCAAGCCGGTGCTGGTTCACCGGCTGATCACCGAGCCCGGAACCTAGCACTTACCTAGCAGTGCTGAATATGGCGCGAGCGACCATTTTGCCGTACCCTGTGCCGGGCCGCGGGGCATCGGCGCTGGCGCCGTCTTGCTTTTTGGTAGTCTTTTTTCAGCGGCGCGCGCGCCGTTCATGCTTACTTACCTGATTGCAATTTTATGATACGCATTGTTGTTGCCGACGACCACACGATCATGCGCGAGGGCCTCAAGCGCATCCTCGACGGCGCCCTCGACATCGATATTGTCGGGGAAGCCATCAACGGCTTTGAAGTGCTGTCGCATGTGCGCCAGGGCGGCTTCGACCTGCTGCTGCTCGACTTGTCGATGCCGGGCCGCAGCGGCGTCGACCTGATCCGCCAGATCCGCAGCGAGGCGCCCAAGCTGGCCATCCTGATCCTCACCATGCACGAGGAAGAGCAGTACGCGGTGCGCGCCATCCGCGCCGGCGCCCAGGGTTACCTGACCAAGGAAAGCGCCGGCACCCAGCTGGTGGGGGCGATCCGCAAGGTGGCCTCGGGCCGGCCCTACATCAGCACCGAAGTGGCCGAGCAGCTTGCGCTGAACATCATGACGCCCAACGAACAGCTGCTGCACAAGCAGTTGTCGGACCGCGAATTCGAAGTGTTTTCCTTGTTGGTGGGTGGCAAGTCGATTACCGAAATCGCCAACAGCCTGCACCTGAGCGTGAAGACGGTCAGCACCCACAAAACGCGCATCATGCAAAAGATGGGCATGACGTCGCTGTCGGAAATGGTGCAATATGCCGTGGCCCATCGCCTGCTGTCGCCGTTCAAGACCTGAAGCACGCCTGACTGACGGCGAAAAGTTTTAGACACCGGCGCGATGGTTTCGTGCCGAGAAACCTCAAGTAGTCGGATTCTGTACCCATCAGTAGCACCCGCTCGACACCCCCGCCAAGACCATGTTTTCACTCTGTAGAACAGCTTTTCCAATAGGAATAGTCCTACAAAGGCGCGCCCTATCCTACTCCCAGATTCAGCGTTCGCTGATATCAATGCCGGACTCGTGTTGGCATACTTAAATCCAGCGATTCGGCTTTCCTGCGGTTCATAAATTGTTCTTACGCAAGCTAGCCAGCCGTGCTGTACATCACTTTTGAAGCTCCGGTCGCAGGTTGTTCAGATCGTTGTTCAAGCCTGATACCCGCAGCCTGAAACTTCGAATTTTCCTTACCCTGGAGATGAGCATGCTGACCACGCCACCGCAAGATACCCGCACCACCACCACGTCGACCATGCATTCCTCTCCGATGGAAGCAGGGCGGCAGCGTCAGGGCCGCCTCTGGTCCAATCTCAAGGAAGTCTGCGACCTGCTGCACATCAGCGCGGCAGTCTCGATCAACAGCGAAGAGTTGCTGTTCCAGCACGTGCAATTCAAGACCGGCCAGCGCGTCCACACCATCGGCCAGGCCTTCGACACCCTCTACATCGTCAACTCGGGCTTCCTCAAGACCGTGCTCATCGATGAATTCGGCAACGAACAGGTACTCAGCTTCCCCATGAAGGGCGACATGCTCGGCGTCGACGGCATCCACACCCGCCACTATGCCTCCGAAGCGGTGGCCCTGTCCGACTGCGATCTGATCTTGCTGCCGTTCAAGAAGCTCACGGCCTTGGGCCGCGTGCACCTGGAACTGGAAAACGTCATGTACGGCGTGATGAGCCGCGAACTGGTGCGCGAACAAGCCATGATCGGCATGCTCGGCGCCCTCAGCGCGGAAGCCCGCGTGGCGCGCTTCCTGGTGTCGCTGGCCGACCGCTTTGCCGCCATGGGTTACTCGAGCAAGCTGTTCAACCTGCGCATGACGCGCCATGAAATCGGCAGCTACCTGGGCCTGACCCTGGAAACCGTCAGCCGCACCTTGTCGGCTTTCAATGAAATCGGGCTCATCACGGTCGACCAGCGCACCATCGGCATCAAGGACGCCGATGCGCTCAAAACCCTGCGCCGCCTGCCGCCATCGCGCTCGCGCGCCAAGCAGAACAGCGCCGCCAAGGCCAAGGCCGAAGCCGAACAACAGGCCGCCGACGGCAAGGTGCTGGCCACCACCACCGTCTGAGCAGCATCCGCATGAAAAAAGGCGCCCTGCGGGGCGCCTTTCTTATTCCATCACACCTGCTTATTGATCGCGCGACAGCACGCCATCCGTGATCCGGACCTTCTCGCCCACACGCAAGCCTGGATCGTTTTCGTACGTCACGGTCTGGGTGCCGCCGTTGTTAAAGCGGATCACCACTTCGTAATGCTGGGTTTTGCGGGCCCGGCGTTCGATATTGCGGCCCACGTAAGCGCCGCCCACAGCGCCGGCGATCTGCGCCGCGGTGCGGCCGCTGCCCTTGCCGACCTGGCTGCCCAGCACGGCGCCAACCACGCCGCCACCGATGGTGCCGAGATAGTTACCGTCGCCATTGACTTCGATCACGTTGATCGCGTCGACCGTGGCGCAATTGGTGCAATAACGCACCTCGCGCGGGGTCGGCGTGGCCGCCGCGACACGCAATGGCTTGCCGAGGACGGCGGTCGAGACGCGGCCGCCGACGCGCATGGTGGCCGTCACGGCGCTGTTCGGCGCAATCCGGTCGGCGCGGCGGATCGTGTAATCGCCGCTGTACTCGCCTGGTTTGACTTCCGGCAAGAAGAACACGCCGCGGGTGCCGGCGATGACCATATCGACCTTGGCGCCAGGCGTGCCGTAAACCGAAAAGGTCAGCTCATTACCCGGCGACAAGTCGTCGGTGCCCTGCACGTCGAAGCGCGCGATCCTTGGCACATCGGCGGCGCGCTCGCGGCCCTGGTTGTCGCGCGGATGGCGGCCGACGTCGCGCAGCAGCGATTCGCTGAGCACGCCGCTAGTCACCTGGTTGCCGACGCGCAGATTGGCGGTCACGGCGCTGCTGCCCGTGATGTTGTCGCGCCCGCCGAGCGTGTAGGTGCCTTCGTACTGGCCCGGCTCGGTTTCGGTCAGGTTCAGGTTGCGGTTGGCGCCGGCGATGCTGAGGGTGGCGCGTCCGCCCGGGGTGCCGTACAGGTTGAAGTTCAGCTCCACGCCGGGCTTGAGGCGGCGCACTTCTTCGACGTCGAAACCGCGGATCACCGGGGCGTAGGCGGCGGCATTGTTGTTGTATTGCTGCGCCTGTACAGGCGCGGCCAGGGTCATGGCGAAGAGCGGCATCGCAGCCAGGACTGCGGCGCGCGATGCGGCGCGGATTATTGTTGTCGTTTTGATGATGATCTCCTCGGAGGTTGTACAGCGAAGCCGGATATTTCCAGCAGTCACGTCAAGTTACGCTGGTCGCATACGGGCGTCGGTGCGCTAGCGTACGCAATGCACAGCCTCTCCCGAGCTGACGCATACATGCTCCCCCGCGCCCGGCGCGACCACGAAACCGCCCGTAAACGCGCCGAACGACGGCAGCACCATGCGCGTGGGCCCGATCAGAAAACATGGCAGGCGCAGCGAATCGAGCCGGGTCGAGAGCCGGTACACCGGATGCACGTGCCCGGCCAGCACGTAGCCCGGCGCGGCGATGTCGGGATGGTGGCAAAACGAGAACGGCGCCACCGTGTGCGGCTCGTCGACCATGCCGATCGCCAGCGATGCCGCCGGGTCGCCCGCGTGCTTGTCGTGGTTCCCGCGCACCAGCGTCAGGATCAGGTCCGGATGGCGCGCACGCCACGCCAGCATGGCGGTCACGGTGGCCGAGGCATGGGCGGCGCGCGCGTGCAAGAAGTCGCCCAGAAAGACGATCTCGCGGGTTGTATGCACGGCCATCAGCGCATCTAAAGCGTCGAGGTTCTCGGTGGTGGTCCCGCGCGGCACCGGCACGCCCTGGGCGCGAAACGAGGCCGCCTTGCCGAAGTGGATGTCGGCGATGACCAGCAGCGCGCGCGCCGGCCAGTACAGCGCTTTTTCAGGCAGCAGCAGGACCGTTTCACCGGCCAGCCGCATCTCGCGGTACGTCATGGCACGGCCGCTTTCTCCAGTTCGCGCAGCATGCGCCCGACGCGGTCCGACAGTTTTTCGGTACTGAGTTTTTCGCGGAAGCGCTCGACCATCAGCGCAAAGCCGAACGGCGTGGCGCGTTTGACTTCGCGGAAGGCCACGCCGCGCCCGTGCAGCTCGATCAAGGTATCGCGCAAGCGCGTCAATTCCAGCTCCTGCTCCATCACTTCGCGCTGCGCCTGCGTGAGCAGCAGGTTGGCCGCATCGTGCTTGCGGAACACCTCGAAAAACAGCGACGACGAGGCCTGGATCTGGCGCGTGCTTTTCGGCTGGCCGGGATACCCCTGGAACACCAGCCCGGCGATGCGCGCCACTTCGCGGAAGCGCTGCTGCGAGAGCTGGGTCGCGTTCAGGCTCGCCAGCACATCTTCGAGCAGCAGTTCGGTCGAGAACAGCGGCACCTCAAGGCCCGTCACGTTCTCGGACGCGGCCAAGAAGGCGCGCGCCCAATCCACCGGTTCAGCCGCCAGCAGCTCGAAGCCATAATCGTTGATCGCGATCGAAAACGTAATCGGCTGCACGCGCGCGATCCGGTACGCGAACAGCGAGGCCAATCCCATGTGCACCGAGCGTCCCGCGAACGGATACATGAACAGGTGATGGCCCTCGCGGCTGGTCATGGCCTCCACCACCAGCGTATCGATGGTCGGCAGCGCGGACCAGCGCTGCTGGATTTCCAGCAGCGGGCGGATCGCCTCCATTTCCGGGCCGCGGAATTCGCCCAGCGCCGCGTGGCGCAATTCTTCCAGCGCGGCGTGCGCCAGTTCCGACGACATCGGCATCTTGGCGCCCTGCCAGCGCGTCACCGCTCCGCGCGCACCGGTGGCGCGCTTCACAAATGCGGTCATCTCGTGCACCCGCACGAATTCCAGGATGCGTCCGCCGAACAGGAAATGGTCGCCCGCCTTCAGGCGCGAGATGAACGATTCCTCGACGCTGCCGATGCGTCCACCGCTCATGTACTTCACCTGCATCGTCGAATCGGACACGATGGTGCCGATGCCCATGCGGTGGCGCCGCCCCAGCGCCACGCTCGGCACGCGGTACACGCCCTCGTCGTCGGCAATGACGCGCTGGTATTCCGGATACGCGATCAGGCTTTGCCCGCCGCGCGCCACGAAATCGAGCGCCCACTGCCACTCTTCGGGCGAGAGCGCGCGGTACGACCAGGCGCCGCGCACCTCCTCGTACAGCTGTTCGGAGCGAAAACCGCCGCCCAGCGCCACCGTCACCAGATGCTGCACCAGCACGTCGAACGGCTTGTTGGGCACCAGGCGCCCTTCGATGCGGCGCGCCGCGACGGCATGCTTCGCGCCCGCCGCTTCCAGCAATTCCAGGCTGTTGGTGGGCACCAGCGTCACGCGCGAGACGCGCCCCGGCGCGTGGCCGCTGCGCCCCGCCCGCTGCAGCAAGCGCGCGATGCCTTTGGCGCTGCCGATCTGCAGCACCCGTTCGACCGGCAGGAAGTCCACCCCCAGATCGAGGCTGGCGGTGCAGATCACCGCTTTGAGCTCACCTTTTTTCAGGCCGTTTTCGACCCACTCGCGCACTTCGCGGTCGAGCGAGCCGTGATGCAATGCGATCACGCCGGCCCAGTCGGGGCGCGCCTCCAGGATATTCTGATACCACAGCTCCGACTGCGAACGGGTATTGGTAAACACCAGCGTGGCGTTGTATTCCTCGATCTCGTTGATCACCGGCTGCAGCATGGCGATGCCAAGATGCCCGCCCCACGGAAAGCGCGACACGTTGGCCGGAATCAGGGTATCGACCCGGATCTCCTTTTTCAGGTCGCCCTCGACCAGCGTGCCCTTGCCAACGCCGAGCAGCACGTCCTGCGCCTGCGCCAGATTGCCCATCGTGGCCGACAAGCCCCACACCACCAGTTGCGGGTTCCAGTGGCGCAGGCGGGCCAGCGCCAGCTGCACCTGCACCCCACGCTTGCTGCCCATCAGCTCATGCCACTCGTCGATGATGATCATGTCCAGGCTGGCGAACTGGGTCTGCGCCGCCGCGTGGCTGAGCAGCAGCGACAGGCTTTCGGGCGTGGTGATGAGCGCCGACGGCATGGCGCGCGACTGGCGCGCGCGCTCGCTTGAGCTGGTGTCGCCGGTGCGCGCGCCGACCGTCCAGCCGGGCGCCAGCACCGCCTTCGCCTCCTCCAGCGCACGCTGGGTATCGGCGGCCAGCGCGCGCATCGGCGTAATCCACAGCACGCGCAGGCCGGACGCACGGCGCTTGCCGGCCAGCGCCCCGCGCAGCAGCGCCGCAAGCCACACCGCATAGGTCTTGCCGGCGCCCGTGTTCGCGTGCAGCAGGCCCGATTCGCCGGCCAGCGCGGCGCGCCACACCGCGCGCTGAAACGGGAACACCTTCCATTTGCGCTGGACGAACCAGTCGTCGATGGCTTGTGCCATCTGGCTCTTGCTCATGTACCGGCTGCGGCCAGCAGGCCCTTGAGGGTATCGAGCGAATCGGCGTCGTCGATGGTCTTGTCGTCGCGCTTGCGCAAGATGCGCGGAAAGCGCACCGCGATGCCGGCCTTGTGGCGGCTCGACAGCGCAATGCCCTCGAAGCCGATCTCGAACACCATGGTCGGGCGAACCGAGCGCACCGGCCCGAATTTTTCGATGGTGGTCTTGCGAATCGCATTGTCGACCACCGCGATTTCGGCGTCCGTCAGGCCGGAGTATGCCTTGGCAAACGGCACCAGCTTGCGCTCGCCGCCCTCGCCGTCGGCGTCCCACACCGCGAAAGTGTAGTCGGTGTAGAGCGAGGCACGCCGGCCATGGCCCGCCTGCGCGTAGATCAGCACCGCATCGATAGTGTACGGGTCGACCTTCCACTTCCACCACGTGCCCACATTCTTGGTGCGGCCCACGCCATACTGGGCCTCGCGCGCCTTGACCATCATGCCCTCGACGCCACGCGCGCGCGACTCGGTGCGCACGCGCGCCAGTTCGTTCCAGCTGGCGGCGTGAATCAGCGGCGACAATCTGAGCTGCGGCTTCGCTGTTTCGCGCACCAGCACCTCCAGCAGGGCGCGCCGCTCATGCTGGGGCAGCGCGCGCAGGTCCACCCCATCCTGCTCCAGCAAGTCGTAGGCTACCAGCACCGCCGGCAGTTCGGCCAGCAGCTTGGCGGACAAGGTCTTGCGGCCGATGCGTTTTTGCAGGTCCGCGAATGCGGCCGGCGTGTCTTCCTCGGTCCAGATCAGCACTTCGCCGTCGACCACGGTGCCTTCGGGCAGATGCAGCGCCGCCAGTTCGGGAAAGCGTTCGGTGATCAGGTCTTCGCCGCGCGACCACAGGTAGTTTTGCGCGCCGCGCCGCACCAGCTGCGCGCGGATGCCGTCGTACTTCCATTCCACCTGCCAGCCGCCCACCTCCCCCAGTCCTTGCGGCTCGCCCTGCAACTGGTGCGCGAGAAAGAAAGGATAGGGCTGGCCGCCACGCAGTTTGTGCTCTTCGTCCGACTGGGCGGCGATCAGCTGCAGGAAGCCGGCGGCGGTGGGGCGCACGCTGCCGTCGGTCCAGCCCATCAGGCGCTGGGCAATCAGTTTGCTGTCGACCGCCGCCAGCGACGACAATGCGCGCGTGACCAGCAGTTTCGACACGCCGACGCGAAAGCCGCCGCCGATCAATTTGGTCAGCAAAAAGCGTTCGCGCCAATCGAGTTCGTTCCAGAACCCGAACAAGGCGGTGCGTATGGTGGCCGGATCGGCGCCGCGCAAGGGACCTATGCGCTCCTGCATCCACTCGGCCAGGCCGATGTCGCTTTGCTGTTCGGGCGGCGGCAGGATATGGGCGATGGTTTCGGCCATGTCGCCGACGGCGTTGTACGACTCGTCGAACAGCCATTCGTCGAGCTGCGCGTACTCGATGGCGTACTGGCGCAGCAGTTTGGTCGGCACGGCCTGGCGCGGCTTGCCGCCGGCCAGAAAGTAAACCGCCCAGGCAGCGTTGTCGGGAGCGGCGCGGCCGAAATAGGCTTGCAGCGCTTCGAGCTTGCGGTTGGTGGCGGTGGTCTCGTCGAGCTCAGTGTACAGGCGGGCAAACTCACGCATCCGTCACCTCGGGCGTTCCCTCGGGCGCGGGTTCTGTCGCTGGAGCCGCCGCAGGGTCGCCTGCTGCTTCCACGGCTTCATCCTCATCGCCGTATTCGGTGTCGAAACCGGAGGCGTCCAGGCCCACCTGGCGCAGCCAGCGCACCATGATGGGAATCGAGCCATGAGTGACGATCACGCGCGGCGCTTCGGTGGCGCGAATCGCCGTCATCAGGCCGGGCCAGTCGGCGTGGTCGGACAAAACGAACCCGCGGTCCACCCCGCGCCGGCGGCGAGCACCGCGCAGCTGCATCCAGCCGCTGGCAAACGAATCGCTGTAGTCGCCGAAGCGCTTCATCCAGGTGGAATTGCCCGCCGACGGTGGCGCGATGACGATCGAGCGCCTGATGGCCGCCTTCTCGACCTGGGTCACCAGCACGGTGGGCGGCAGCGCCACGCCGCCTTCGCGGTAGACCCGGTTGATCGGCTCGGCCGCGCCGTGGCAGATGATGGTGCCGATCGATGGATCGAGGCCGGACAGGATGCGCTGCGCCTTGCCGAACGAGTAGGCAAAGACCACGCTGGCGCGGCCCTCGTCGGCGTTCTTGCGCCACCAGCTGTTGATGTCGTCGAAAATCTCCTGCTCCGGCTGCCAGCGGTAGATCGGCAAGCCGAAGGTCGATTCGGTGATGAAGGTGTCGCAGCGCACCGGCTCGAACGGCACGCAGGTGCGGTCCGGTTCGACCTTGTAGTCGCCGGAAGCGACCCACACTTCGCCGCGGTGCTCCATGCGCACCTGGGCCGAGCCGAGCACGTGGCCGGCCGGATGCAGCGACACTGTCACGCCGTTGTGCACGATGCGCTCGCCGTATTCGAGGCCGTCGATATGGATCTCGCCCAGGCGCGAACGCAGCACGTTCACGCCGCTGGCGGCCGACAGGTAGTGGCCATGGCCGACGCGCGCGTGGTCGCCGTGGGCGTGGGTGATCACGGCGCGGTCCACCGGCCGCCACGGGTCGATGTAGAACTGCCCGGGGACGCAGAACAGTCCCTCCTTGCGTACCACTACCATGTCCGACATGCGTGCTCTCCTATGTTTTTCTCCTCGCGCCCCTGGACGGCGCTGACAGTCAGACTGCTGGTCAAGCCACTTCCACGTAATCGGCCAGGAAGGTCTTTTCGCCGTGTTCGGGAAATTCAATGGTCACCTGGTCGCCGGCCATCGAGACCACGGTACCGACATCGAACTTCGGTACGCGTACCTGGGTGCCCGGCTCGAAGTGCGGCGCCGCCGGTGCCGGCTCGGGATCGCGCTCGAATTCATCGTCACGGATCTCGATCTCCGCCACCGCCGGGGGATTGAGGCAGTTATCGCAGCGGCAGCATTTGTCGAAGCCCTCGACTTCATCCTTGAAGTAGTCGAGCAGCACCTTCCAGCGGCAAAAACCGCTGACTGAATACGATACCATCTGTTCCAGCGATTCGCGGTCGCGCTCCTGCTTGCGTGCGTAGATGGCGGACAGCTCCTCGAACAGATCGGCGCTGGCCTCCTTCGGCGTCACGATGTATTCGAGCTTGCGGTTCTGGCGCAGCAGCTTGCCGTCCTTGAGCAGCTTGAGGCAGATTTTCAGCTTGCCCGAGGCCAGTTCGTCCAGTTCTTCATTCAGGCGGTCGAAACTGACCTTCTCTTCCTGCGCCATCGCGCATACCGAATCGTAGACCGCTTTCAGGTCGTTCGCAGTCGGGTAATGCTTCACGAGGAAGAACTGCTGCAGACGCTTGTCGTCCTGGAAGTACAGCAAGGTGCACTCGGCGTCCAGCCCATCGCGCCCGGCACGGCCGGACTCCTGGTAGTAGGCTTCGAGATTGGCGGGCAGCTGCAGGTGCAGCACGAAACGGGTATCAGGCTTGTCGATGCCCATGCCGAAGGCGTTGGTGGCGACCATCACGCGCTTTTCGCCGGACATGAATTCATCCTGGTTGCGCTTGCGTTCGGCGGCTGGCAGCTTGCCGTGATAGAGCGTGGCGCTTTCGCCGGCGTTCACCAGAATGTCGAGCATCTCTTCGGCCGCCTTGACGGTGGCCGCGTAGACGATGCCCACGCCTTCGGACGCCTGCACGTATTCCAGCGCGCGCGCATAGCGCTCGTCGTTGTTGGTCACCTGGGCCACGCGGTAGTGCAGGTTGGGACGGTAGATGCCCGTATTGACAACGCTCATGCGCGCGCGGCCAAGCTGGCGGGCGATGTCGGCTACCACGTCGTCGGTGGCGGTGGCGGTCAGCGCCAGTACCGGCGGGCGTTTCAACGCGTCGATGGCGGCCGCCATCTCGAGGTACGCGGGACGGAAATCGTGGCCCCACTGCGAAATGCAGTGCGCCTCATCGATCACCACCAGGGCGACCTTGATTTCCTTGAGCGCTTCAAGGAACGATGGCGTCGACAAGCGCTCCGGCGTGCAGAACACGATTTCGTGAAAGCTGCCGCGAATGCCCTCCATGGCCGCATCTTCTTCCTCGCGCGTCAGGCTGCTGTTGACCTGCACGGCGCGCACGCCGAGCGCATCGAGCTTTTCGAGCTGGTCTTTCATGAGAGAAATCAATGGCGAGACGACAATCGTGGTCCCGTCCAGGATGCGCGCAGGAATCTGGTAGCACAGCGATTTACCGCTGCCGGTAGGCATGATCGCGAGCGTATCCTTGCCATCGAGGACGCTGTCGATCACCTGTTGCTGGCCATCCCGCAAACTCTCCACCCCGAAAATCGAGCGCAGCAGTCTATTGATGGTATGGCGGCGGGCGGCGCGGGCGCCGTTGTGGAGAAGTTGTTGGTTGTGAGTAGTCATGTCACAACTTTATGGCGCACACGCATGGTGCACCATAGGACGTCGCCTACATTTTTCGTAGGAGAATGGCAACAGCAAAACAGGCGAGCCAACGTCCTACATTTCGTCGGACGTTTTGCCGATAGTTTCTACAGAGAACCTTAGCTAAGATGATCACATACCGACAGCAATTCCCTTAACGCACGACCGGAGGACATCATGATGCGCTTATTTCCACTGACTTGGGCTGCCCTGCACGTCACCCTGGCTGGCGCCGCAACGTACCTGCTGTGCTCGACCGATGTGTTAAGCGGTACCGCGGCTGCGCTGTTTTTCCACTAAGCGCACGGATGTCCAGTATTTCCTGCGGTAACGAATTGCCTATCCGATCGACGCATCGCCTCAAGCACGGCGAAGGCGCCGATCCGACGATCATGTTGCCGGCGCGTCGCCTGATTGGCGACGCCGCCCCGGTCTGCGAGCCCACGCTGAACGCTTGACCGCGTCGCGCCTGTGGCGCAATCTTCACTTCCTTTCACTTCCGTCGCACGTGCGCGCACCGGCGTGCATCAGCTTTTCGCAGCCATGAATTTGCCGAGATAAGGCGCGGTGCGGCTGCTTTTTTCTAGCGCCAGCACGGCCGGCGGCCCGGAAAACACCACCTTGCCGCCCGCTTCACCGGCGCCCGGTCCGATGTCGATTACCCAGTCGCTGGCTGCGACGACCCGCATATTGTGTTCGACCGCGATGACGCTGTTCCCCGCTTCCACCAGCCGTTCCAGCTGCACCAGCAGCTTGTCGACGTCGGACGGATGCAAGCCTGTGGTGGGCTCGTCGAGTATGTACAGCATGCTCCCGCGCGCGGCGCGCTGCAGCTCCGTGGCCAGCTTGATGCGTTGCGCCTCGCCGCCCGACAGCTCGGTAGCCGGCTGGCCGAGGCGCAGGTAGCCCAGGCCGACATCGCGCAGCACCTCGAGCGAACGCGCCACCGGCGCTTCATCGGCAAAAAACGCGGCGGCGGCATCGACCGTCATGCCGAGCACCTCGGCGATATTCTTGTCGTTGTAAGTGACTTCCAGCGTCTTGGCGTTGTAACGCGCGCCGTTGCAGGTCGGGCATGGCGCGTACACGCTGGGCAGGAACAGCAGCTCGACCATCACCTGGCCCTCGCCCTCGCAATGCTCGCAGCGCCCCTTGGCCACGTTGAACGAAAAGCGGCCGGCGTCGTAGCGCCGCGCGCGCGCGGTCTTGGTGGCGGCGAACAGCTTGCGCACATGGTCGAACAGCCCGGTGTAGGTGGCCAGGTTGGAACGCGGCGTGCGCCCGATCGGCTTCTGGTCGACCCGCACCAGGCGCTTGATGTGCTCCATGCCCGAGACGATGCGCCCTTCGGTCGGAATGACTTCTTCGTGTTCCGGCTCCTCGCCTTCGTCCGCCTGCGCCGCCTGCGGCTGGCCGAGCGCGGCGCCAACCAGCTCGACCAGCACCTGGCTGACCAGGGTCGATTTGCCCGAGCCGGACACGCCGGTCACGCTGGCCAGCACGCCGAGCGGCAGCTCGATATCGAGGCGGTCGAGGTTATTGCGGGTGACGCCTTCGAGACGCAGCCAGGCCGCGGGTTTGCGCGGGGTGCGCGGCGCCGGCGGGTCGGCCGCGAACAGATAGCGGCGCGTGTGCGACGCCTCGATGTGGCGCAGGCCGTCCGGACGACCGCTGTACAGGATATGGCCGCCCTGCTCACCCGCCTCGGGGCCGACGTCGACAATCCAGTCCGCGTGACCGATCACGTCGAGCGCATGCTCGACCACGAACAGCGAATTACCGGCCGCCTTGAGCTGGGCCAGCGCGGTGAGCAAGGCTTCGGTATCGGCCGGATGCAGGCCGGCGGACGGCTCGTCGAGCACATACACCACGCCGAACAGGTTCGAGCGCACCTGGGTCGCCAGGCGCAGGCGCTGCAGCTCGCCCGGCGACAGGGTCGGCGTGCTGCGTTCGAGCGACAGGTAGCCCAGGCCCAGCGCCAGCAGCACGTCGAGGCGCGCGACCAGATCTTCGGCGATGCGGCGCGTGACGATGGTTTTTTCCGGATGCAGCGCCGCCGCCCTGGCATTGCGCGGTGCGCTGCCGTCGGCGAAGGGCCGCAGCAGCGCTGACAGGCGTTCGAGCGGCAGGCGCGATATGTCGGCAATGTCCATGCCCCCAAACGTCACCGAGAGCGACTCCTGGCGCAAGCGTTTGCCCCGACATAGCGGACATTCGGCGCTGACCATGTAGCGCGCCACGCGCTTTTTCATCGATGCGCTTTCGGTGGTGGCGAAGGTGTGCAGCACGTAGCGGCGCGCGCCGGTGAAGGTGCCCTGGTAGCTCGGCGTTTCCTTGCGCCCCAGCGCCGCGCGCACCTCGTCGGGCGTGAAGCCCGCGTACACCGGCGCGGTCGGCTGCTCGTCGGTGAACAGGATCCAGTTGCGCACTTTCCTGGGCAGGTCGCGCCAGGGCGTGTCCACATCGTAGCCGAGCGTGACGAGAATATCGCGCAGGTTCTGGCCGTGCCAGGCGGTGGGCCAGGCGGCAACCGCGCGCTGGCGGATGGTCAGGCTGTCGTCGGGGACCATCGATTGTTCGGTGACCTGATACACGCGCCCCAGGCCATGGCACTCGGTGCACGCCCCTTCCGGGGTATTCGGCGAAAACGATTCGGCGTACAGGAGCGGCTGGCGCGCCGGATAGTCGCCGGCGCGCGAATAGAGCATGCGCAGGGAATTGGACAAGGTGCTCACGCTGCCGACCGACGAGCGGGTGGTGGGCGAGCCGCGCTGCTGCTGAAGGGCGACGGCGGGCGGCAGGCCGTCGATATCGTCCACTTCCGGCACCGGCATCTGGTGAAACAGGCGGCGCGCGTAGGGCGAGACCGATTCGAGATAGCGCCGCTGGGCCTCGGCATACAGGGTACCGAAAGCGAGCGAGGACTTGCCCGAGCCGGACACGCCGGTGAATACGACCAGCGCGTCGCGCGGAATGTCGACGTCGACATTCTTCAGATTATGCTCGCGCGCGCCGCGCACCTGGACGAAGCCGGGCCGGGCCAGCGGTGCGATGGCGGGGGCGTCGTCGTTTTTCTTGCGCATGGGGAGCTGCCGATGATTGATCAGCGGCCATTACACGCCCGTCCGCCAGCGCCGACCGTACGCTGCCACACAAAAATTGATCGATGGCACACGCAAGCGCAGGCGATCGACGAAAAAAAACCGCGGGGCGCGCAGCCCTGCGGTTTTTTGTGCAGCAAGCCGGATCGGCTTAGCGGCGCGTGCCGACCACTTCCACCGTCACACGGCGGTTCTTGGCGCGGCCTTCGGCCGTTTTGTTGTCGGCTACCGGCTGGGTTTCGCCCTTGCCTTCGGTGTAGACGCGCGCGGCGTCGACGCCCTTGGACACGAGGTAGGCCTTGACCGACGCGGCGCGGCGCAGCGACAGCTTCTCGTTGTATGCGGCGCGCCCGATCGAGTCGGTGTGGCCGACCGTGATCATGACGTCGGCATCCATGCCTTGCAGCTTGCCGAGCAGCTCGTCGAGCGATGCCTTGCCCTCAGGGCGCAGCACGGCACTGTCGAAGGCAAACACGGCTTCGGCCGAGAAGGTCGATTTTTCCGAGACCGGATTCATCGGCTTGGCCGGCTCGGCCGGCGGCTGGGCCGCAGCTGGCGCCACGACCGGCACCACCGGCGCCGGCGCCGGCTCGACCGGAGCGACCGGCTTGGCAGCCGGACGGCCGAACTTGTAGACCAGGCCCACCGAGAACAGGTCGACATCGCCGCGGTTACCCACGGCATCGTTGACACGGTAGCGCTCGACTTCGCCGCGCAAGGCCAGTGCTTCGCTGAACTTGTATTCCAGGCCGAGGCCGGCCTTGGCGTTGAGCTTGCGCTCGCTCGGGCTTGGATTGGTCACCGCAAACAGGCGGTTACCATGGAAGCGCGTGGTCGCCTTGGCATAGTTCATGCCGGCGCGGCCAAATACCGAGAAGCGCTGCGAGAGCGGCATTTGCGCCACCAGGTCCAGATTGACGCCACGGAACCCGGCTTCACCGTTGAGGGTGCCGTTCTGGGTAGTGGTCGACTTGAAGCCGAACTTGCCCAGATCGAAGAAGCCTGCTTCAACCGCGAAGTACTGGTTCAGCTGCTTGCCGACATACAGCTTGTAGCCGACATCTTTCTCGTCGGTCGTGAACGAGTTCAGGCCGGCGCCATTGGCGGTCAGGCTGCGGATCAGGCGCACGTCATCGACGTTGGCGCGCGTCTGGCCGATATTGCCGCCCATGTACCAGGCGCTGTTGGCCCACTCCGGGTTGATGAAGACGTCGTCCGCTGCCGCTGCCTGCCCTGCAACCAGGGCGCAGCCGATGGCGCCAATGAGGCCCGCTTTTTTAGTAAATGTCATTGCTCTCTCTCAAAAATTTTTCTTATTTGGTGATCTTGTTGTTGCGCAGCGTTACAGCTTTGCCGCTCAGCAAACGACCGTTCAACACCGTCGCGCCGTCGCCCACCGTGATGTCTTCGCCACGGCTCAGAACGGTTCCCTTGAACGCGCTGTTCGCGCCCAGCGTGGTCGCCTCGACCGGCACCCAGAACACATTGTCGGCGCGTGCACCGTTAATCAGTTCAATGGTGGAGTTGGCCATCGTGGTCAGGGTCGACTTGGCGCGGAAAATGTACGGGCCGTTGCCGCTCAGGGTCAGCTTGCCGGTCAGGCTGATCGCGCCGGAATAGCAGTACACGCCAGGCTGGAGCACCAGTCCACCAAGATCGATGCCGGCGTCCGACAGGATCGCGCAAGGACGGTTGTTGGCATTGATCACGGCAACCTGCAGATCCTGATATGGACCGCTCAGCTCGAAACCGGACTTGACGTTGCGGAAGCCCAGCGGCTGCTCCGGCTCGACATTCTGTACCGGCGCACCGACGTCACCGGTCACCAGGGTGGTGCCGCCGGCATTGTTGGTGATGGTGGTTACCGCCAGCACGGCGAATTCGCGTGCGCGGCCAAGGCCAATGCCGCCGTCGGAAGGCGCTTCAATGACTGGTGGCGTCACCACTGGCGGGTTGGTCACCGGCGGCACCACTGGTGGCACGACTGGCGGAACGACTGGTGGCACCACTGGCGGAACGACTGGCGGCACGACCGGCGGCGGATCGATGATCAGTGCCGGCGTGACGGTCAGGGCGCCGGTGGCGCTCTTGTCGCCCGAGGTGGCCGTGATCACGGTATTGCCAACGGCAACGCCAGTCGCGCTGCCGGACGCGGCAACGGTAGCGATGGCGGTGCTGCCCGAGGTCCACTTCACGTCATTCGTGATGACGGCGGTCGAGCTGTCGGAATACGTGGCGATCGCGGTGAACTGCTGGCTGGCGCCCACGCGCACGCTGGCCGCGGCCGGGGTCACCGACAGGCCGGTCACGCTGATCACCGCAGGCGGGTTGACCGGTACCTGTGCGTTCACCACCAGGGTGGCCGCGCCGGTTTTGGCGCCGAAGGCGGCGGTGATGGCGGCACTGCCAGGGGTCAGGCCGGTGGCCAGGCCGCCGGCCGGGGTCACGCGGGCGATGGTAGGCGAGGCCGAGGCCCATACCGACACATCGGTCACATTGCGCGAGGTACCGTCGGCATAGCTGGCGGTGGCGATGAATTGCTGGCTGGCGCCGGTCAGCACGGTGGCCGTTGGCGGCGTGACCGTGACGCTGACCAGTTCCGCGGCCGGCAGGCCGAGAATCGGATCGCGGCCGCGGTCGCTGCTGCCGCCGCAAGCTGCCAGCAGGGACACGGCCAGCAGGCCGGTCGCGCATAACAGAGTTGTTGTATATTTTTTAATGTTCATTAAAGCGTCCTTGGGAATGAAAATTTCTCGCCGTTACGAGGTGTATTCAACACTATTCCCCTGTGCATCAGGGTGTTCTGTTCGCCAGCGAACATAACGGCTTAAAGATTGGCAACATTGTACTAAAACACAACGGGAAAGTCCTGCAGGGCTCTTTTATTGCCTTGTTCCGGCAAAAAATGGGGCGGCGGCGCATGTCGCGCTCACGCCGCCCTTGCAACTATTGCCACTGACAAGAAGGGGTCTGACCTCGATTAAGAAATGTTTCGAGTCGGAGCTCTGAGCCCGGTTAAGCAACAGTTGCTGGCGAAGCAGTTACTTGTTGACGCTGCGGGTGCCGACCACTTCCACCGTCACGCGGCGGTTTTTGGCACGGCCTTCGGCGCTCTTGTTGTCGGCAACCGGCTGCGTTTCGCCCTTGCCTTCCGTGTACACGCGCCCCGCCTCGACACCTTTCGAGACGATGTAGGCCTTGACCGCTTCGGCACGGCGCATCGACAGCTTCTGGTTGTAGGCGTCGGTGCCGACCGAATCGGTATGGCCGACGGTGACCATCACTTCGGTGTTCATGCCTTGCAGCTTGTTCAGCAAGTCATCGAGCGCGGCCTTGCCTTCCGGCTTGACCACCGACTTGTCGAAGTCGAACAGCGCTTCGGCGGCGAACGATACTTTTTCCGATACGGCAACCGGCGCGGCAGGCGCTGGCGCAGCCGGTGCCGGGGCCGGGGCGACCGTCACTGGCGCTGGCGCCGGCATCGGCTCAACCGGTGCCGGACGGCTCGCTGCAGGGCGGCCCAGCTTGTACACCAGGCTGAGCGACGCCATGTCGACATCGCCGCGGTTGCCCACGGCATCGTTGACGCGGTAGCGCTCAACTTCGCCGCGCAGGGCCAGCGCTTCGCTGAACTTGAATTCCAGGCCCAGTCCGGCCTTGGCATTGAGCTTGCGCTCGCTCGGGTGGGGATTGGTCACCGCAAACAGGCGGTTGCCGCTGAAGTGCGTGCTGGCCTTGGCGTAGTTCATGCCAATCCGGCCCAGCACCGAAAAACGGTCGGACATCGGCAGTTGCGCCACCAGATCCATGTTCACGCCGCGAAAGCCCGCTTCGCCAATCAGGCGGCCATTCTGGGACGTGCTCGCATCGAAGCCGAACTTGCCCAGATCGAAAAAGCCGGCCTCGACCGCGAAGTAGCGGTTCAGCTGCTTGCCGACAAACAGCTTGTAGGCCAGGTCGCGCTCGTCGACCTTGAACGAGTTCAGGGTGGCGCCATTGGCCGTCAGGCTGCGCGTCAGGCGCTCATTGTCGATATTGGCGCGCGATTGGCCGATGCCGGCGCCGATGTACCAGGCGCTGTTGGCCCACTCCGGGTTGACGAAGGGCTCGTCCGCCCGTGCGGCCTGGCTCGCCAGAAGGGCGCAGCCGATGACGCTCAGGGCGCCGATGTGTTTTGCTAATGTCATGATGTGCTTTCGGAAAAAAGTAGTCGGCTTGTTGGCTGCTTGCTTGTGAATTATTTGCTGATCTTGTTATTGCGCAGGGTGACCGCGGCGCCGCTCAGTGCACGGCCGCTTAACAAGCTCGTGTTGTCGCCGACGGTAATGGCGGCGGACTGGCTCAGGATCGATCCCTTGAAGACGCCGTTCGCACCGAGGGTGGTCGGTCCGGCCGGAATCCAGTACAGGCTGCCGTCCGATGCGCCACCGGTCAGCGCCACGATGGCATTGGCCGTGCTGTTGAGCGTCGACGCGGTGCGGAAGATATACACGCCGGGACCGTTGAGAGTCAGCGTGCCGGTGATGCTGATGGCGCCGGCATAGCAGTACACGCCCGGGGTGAGCACCAGCCCGCCGAGATCGACGCCCGACGCGGAACTGACGGTGCAGGTCTGGCTGTTGGCGCTGGTCACGGCAACTTGCAAGTCTTCCAGTGCGCCCGCCAGGATCGCGCCGGAGCTGTAGTTAGCATAGCCGGCGGACTGGGTTGGCGCGGTGGTTTGCGACGGTGCACCGACATCGCCGGTGACCAGAGTGGTACCACCGGAATTATTGGTGATCGACGTACCTGCGAGCACGGCAAAGCTGGATGCGCGGCCCAGGCTGATGTCGGCAGCTGGCGGCACCACTGGCGGCACCACTGGTGGCACCACTGGTGGAACGACTGGCGGCACCACTGGTGGCACGACCGGCGGTACGACTGGCGGCACCACTGGTGGCACCACTGGCGGCACCACTGGTGGAACGACTGGCACCGCGGTGACCGTCAGGACGGCGCTGGCGGTTTGGCCGCTGCTGCTGGCGCTGATCGCGGTGGTGCCGGCGGCAACGCCGGAGGCCATGCCGGATGCGGCGATCGTGCCGTTGGCGTTGGTGGCCGAGTTCCAGGTCACCGAATTGGTGATGATGGCGGTCGACTTGTCCGAATAGGTGCCGATGGCAATGAATTGCTGGGTCGAGCCCACCATGATGGACGCAGTCGCCGGCGTGATCGCGATGGACGACAAGGTCGGCGGTGGCGGCGGCACCGGTGCCGTCACGACCAGGGTGGCGGCGCCGGTCTTGCTGGAAAAGGTGGCGGTGATGGCGGCGCTGCCGGCAGTCATGCCGGTGGCCAGGCCGTTGGCAGCGCTTACGCCGGCAATGCCGGGCGACGCGGACAGCCAGGCCGAGGTCGACGTTACGTCGCGCGATGTGCCGTCGGCATAGGTGGCGGTGGCGGTGAACTGGCGCGTTTCAGTGGTAAGGACCGTGGCGTTGGCTGGCGTGACGGCGACGCTGACCAGGGCGGCGGCCGGCTGGCCAAGGATTGGGTCGCGGCCCTGATCCCCACCGCCGCCGCATGCGGCGAGGAGGGAAACGGCGAGCAATCCTGCGGTGCAGAGCAACGCCCTCGCGTGTTTCGTGATTTTCATTTTTGATTCCTTTGGGTTGGGGCCTGTGGCCGGACAGCGGCAACATCATTCACTATTGCCTTTTGTCACACGTCGCTCCGTTCGCCACCGTACATAGGCTTTTAAACGTAAAAATAATCATTACCGTAGCAACACACTGAGCCGTTAACGTCAAAAAGCCGCCGGCCCTTGCGGGCACGGCGGCTTTTCAGTACGGCGGAAGCTTACTTGGCGGTGGTACGGGTACCGACCACTTCAACCGTCACGCGACGGTTTTTAGCGCGGCCTTCTGCCGATTTGTTGTCAGCAACTGGCTGGGACTCGCCCTTGCCTTCGGTGTAGACGCGCGACGTTTCCACGCCTTTCGACACGATGTAGGCTTTCACGGCTTCAGCGCGGCGCAGCGACAGTTTCTGGTTGTACGCGTCCGAACCGACCGAGTCGGTGTGGCCAACGGTAACCATGACTTCGGTGTTCATGCCTTGCAGCTTGTTGAGCAGATCGTCCAGAGCGGCTTTGCCTTCTGGCTTGACAACCGATTTGTCGAAGTCGAACAGGGCTTCAGCAGCGAACGAGACTTTTTCCGACACTGGCACTGGTGCCGGTGCTGGTGCTGGCATTGGTGCCGGCGCTGGTGCTGGCGTTGCTTCCGGCATTGGCGCTGGTGCTTGTGCCGGCATTGGCTTCGATGCTGCCGGACGGCCCAGTTTGTAGACCAGGTTCATCGAGTACAGCTTGGTGTTGCCGTTGCTGCGCAGTGCGTCGTCGATGCGATAGTTTTCAGCTTCGGCGCGCAGAGCCAGCGCTTCGGTGAATTTGTATTCCAGGCCAACGCCGAATTTCGGGTTCAGCTTCTTCTCGCTCTTTTCGCCAGCGAACAGGCCAACTGCACGGTTACCCGAGAATTGGGTTTTTGCTTTGGTGTAATGCATACCGGCACGACCGTACACCGAGAAACGCTCGCTCATCGGCAGTTGCGCGATCAGGTCCAGGTTCACGCCCTTGTACTTCTGCTCAGCGTTGACAACGCCGCCCAAGTTGTTGGTGGTCTTGACGTTGAAGTTGCCCAGGTCAAAGAAACCGGCTTCCACTGCGAAGTAGCGGCTCAGTTGCTTACCTACAAACAATTTGTAACCCATGTCTTTTTCGTCGGTGCGCCACGAATTGACCATACCGCCCTGACCGTTCAGGTTCTTGATCACCGGAGCCGCCTTGGTGTAGCTGCGCGACTGGCCGATACCGGCACCGATGTAGGTGGCGCTGTTTGCCCACTCTGGATTCACGAACTGGTCTTGTGCCGATGCTTGTCCTGCCAGCATTGCGAAGCCGATTGCGCTCAGAGTACCGATTTTCTTAGTCAGGGTCATGTTGTATTCTCTCGTATGTATGTGTCGGACAGACTGGCCGCCCGGATGGTTTATCGCTGATGTGGTGTATCGCTAATGCTTTTGTGCTTAGCTCGGTATCTACTATTCCTTATTCACAACAGTGGTTCGGTTCGGTAGCGAACATAACTGTTTGGAAACTGAAAAGTTTTCACCGAAAAACCACAAACTGTGGCGTTCTTGTCACACCGGCGGCGCGGTTTCAGTCGCCTGCAGCTCTTCTTCTTGCTCTTTACGCAACGCGGCCATGTGGATGGCATACTGCTCGAAGCGCTTGTCGTCTTCGCCCACCGGGGTCCACGCCGGCACCTTGACGGTGTCGCCGGCATTGTCGACCGCCACGAACACGATCAGGCAGCGCGTGGTGCGCTGGCGCGCCCCGGTCTTCGGTTCGGTGGCCGAGACATCGATGGCGATGTGCATGCTGGAATTGCCTGTATGGACAACCATCGCTTTCACTTCCACGATCTGGCCGATGAAGATCGGTTTATAGAAGCGGATGCCGCCGATATACACGGTGACGCAGTAATAGCCGCTCCAGCCGACCGCGCAGGCGTAGCCGGCCTGGTCGATCCATTTCATCACGGCGCCGCCGTGCACCTTGCCGCCGAAATTGACATCGGTCGGTTCAGCCAGGAAACGCAGGGTGATCTCGCGCGGTCGCACGGGGGTGATGTCGTTGCTCATGAAGGTACTCGCAAAAGAGGTGTTTTCGTCATTCCTGCCACTGGCAGAAATGACTTCCTGCGCAGGCGGCAACCCAAGTTCGTCGTTACGCCAGCAGCAGCCGGCCTGAAGCTAGACCCACCAGTTCAAACCATTTCCTGCGCAGTGTCGCGCACTGCCTGCAGCAGCAGTTCCGCGCCCGGCGAGAGCAAATGGTCTTTCTGGCGAATGATACCGAAGGCATCCATCTTGCACGGCAACTCGATCGGCAGGATGCTCAGCACATTGAGCGAGGCGTAATACTGCGCCACGTCGACCGGCATCACGTGCAGCGAATCGGTCTGCTGCAGCAGCGCCGTAATGAGGAGCAGCGCGGTGGTGTCGACCACGTTGACCGGAATATCGAGCCCGGCGCGGCGGAACATCATGTCGAAGCGATGGCGCAGGATGCTGCCGTGCGGTGGCAGGATCCAGGGCTGGTCGGCGATGTGCTTGAGCTCCAGCTTGTCGACCTCCAGCAGCGGATGGCCGACGCGCACGACCGCGCAAGCTGGCTCCTCGTTCAATTCTTCATAGATCAGGCCGGCGGAATTCTCTTTTTCGAGGATGCGCCCGATCATGAAGTCGAGCGTGCCGTGCTGCAGCTTGTCGAGCAGGATATTGCTCGCTTCCACGTGGGCACCGATCCGCAGCATCGGCGCATGCTGCTTGATGCGCGCAATCGCACGCGGCAGCAGCGCCATGGCGGGCGTCATGATCACGCCGACCTCCACCTGCCCCGCCAGCCCGGCCTTGAGCGCCAGGATGTCGTCGTGCGCCAGCGCCAGGCTGGTCAGTGCCATGCGGGCGTGGCGCACCATGGTTTCGCCGAACATGGTCGGCTCCATGCCACGCGGCAAGCGCTCGAACAGCTTGACGTCCAGCATCTCTTCCAGATCCTTGATCTGCTTCGACGCCGCCGGCTGGGTCATGTGCAGCGCCTCGGCGGCGCGGTGGATGTTGCGGTGGTCGTCGAGCGCGATCAGCAGCAGCAGTTGTCGCGTCTTGAGGCGCGCCTTTAAAAACCAGTTGGGGTTGAGTGTCTCCATCATCGGATCATACCCCTAAATGATATCGGTACGCAGCGCAACATACCGATCTGGATATCATTGGCAGCCCGGCGACGGGTTGGCGGCCGGGCCGCTGCCCGTCTGCGGCACGAACTTGATGCTGCCGTCTGCGTTGTGATGCAACTCTTCCACCGCCACCGAGCGCCGGAATTCGCCGCCACCCGGCAATTTGGCGTTGTGATAGAACACGTAGGACTTGCCGTTGAAGTCGATGATGGCCTGGTGAATGGTCTTGACGTTCTCGTTCTTGTCCATGATCACGCCCTTGAAAGTCCACGGTCCGGCCGGGCTGGTGCTGGTGGCGTAGACCATCTCTTCAGGGAAGTAACGCGAGTACGACAGGTAGTATGTCGCGCCGCGCTTGTACACATAGGGCGCTTCGGTAAACGAATCGATGGCGTGCGTCATGATCGGGCCGTCGAGCTCGGTCATGTTGCTCTTCAGTTTGGCGTATTTGAGGACGGTGTTGCCCCAGTACAGCCAGGCCTGGCCGTCAGTGTCGACGAACACGCCCGGGTCGATGTCATCCCACAAGATGTCGGTGTGTTTGGTCATATCGTTGCTCACCAGGGCGCTGCCGCGCGCATCGACGAACGGTCCGGTCGGGCTGTCGGACACGGCCACGCCGATGGCCTTGCCGGGAATGGTCTTGTGATCGACCGTGGAGTAGAAATAATATTTGCCGTTACGCTTGCTCACATCGCCCGCCCAGGCATCGCGCCCGGCCCACTTGAAGGTCGAATACTGCACCGGCGAGCCGTGGTCTTTCCACGTTTTCATGTCGCATGAGGAATACACGCGCCATTCCTTCATCACGTAATCTTTGCCCTCAAGCTCGGCTTCGTCATGGCCGACGTAGAGATACACACGGCCCTTGTCGACCAGCGCCGCCGGGTCGGCCGTGAAGATATTGCTCACGATCGGGTTGGCCGCCGAGGCAACGCCCGTTGCGAAGCCGAGCGCGAGTGCGCCCAGTGCGTATTTGATCATGTGTGTCTCCTGTTGCTGGTAGTTGGAATGAGTTCAGGCCGAGCCGCGTCAGGCCGGGCCGCGTCAGGCCGAGCCGCGTCAGGCCGGGCCGCGTCAGGCCGGGCCGCGTCAGGCCGCCGCGCGCCGCGCCGCGCCCATGGCCATCAGGCGCTGGACCACGCAGAACACGAACAGCAAGGCGCCGATGACGATCTTGGTCCACCACGAGCTGAGCGTGCCGTCGAAGGCGATCAGCGTCTGGATCGTGCCCAGCACCAGCACGCCGGACAGCGCCCCCGCCACATAGCCATATCCGCCGCTGAGCAAGGTGCCGCCGATGACGACCGCCGCGATGGCGTCCAGTTCGGTGCCCTGGGCATGCAGGCCGTAGCCCGACAGCATGTAGAACGAGAACAGCACCCCCGCCAGCGCCGCGCACAAGCCGCTGAAGGCATACACCAGCACCTTGGTGCGCGCCACCGGCAAGCCCATCATCAGGGCCGACTGCTCGTTGCCGCCGATCGCGTACACGCCGCGCCCGAAGGCGGTAAAGTGGGCCAGGAAAATGGCCAGCGCCAGCATCAGCAGCGCGACCAGCGCGCTCGGCGAGACGAAGCCGCCCAAAAAGCCCAGCTGGGTTTGCGACATGGCCAGGTACAGCGGGTCCTCGATGGTGATCGAGTTAATGCTGATCAGGTAACAAAGGCCGCGCGCCAGGAACATGCCGGCCAGGGTCACGATGAACGGTTGCAGCTTGAAGTAGTGAATCATCGCGCCCATGCCGCCGCCGAACAGGGCGCCCAGCAACAGCACGAGCGCGATCACCGCCAGCGGCGGCCAGTGCGCCACCTGCAGCAGCCAGGCCGATATCATGGTCGCCAGCGCCAGCACCGAGCCGACCGACAGGTCGATGCCGCCGGACAGAATCACAAAGCTCATGCCGATGGCCAGCACCAGCAAGAACGCATTGTCGATCAGCAAATTGAGGATGACCTGGACCGACAGCAAGCCCGGATACACGGCGCCGCCGATGCCGAGCATGGCCAGCAGCAGGACGACCGTGACCAGCGGGGTAAAGTAAGGCGATTTCATGCAGCCCTCGCACGCGAAAACAATTGTTTGAACTCTGCCGATTGCGACAGGCACACGAGAAATACGACGACCGACTTGACCACCATGTTCACTTCCGGCGGCACGCCGAGCGAGTAGATGGTGTAGGTCAGGGTCTGGATGATGAGCGCGCCGATCACGCTGCCGACCAGGCTGAACTTGCCGCCAGCCAGCGAGGTGCCGCCCAGGGTGACGGCCAGGATGGCGTCGAGTTCGAGCAGCAGGCCGGCATTGTTCGCGTCCGCGCTCTTGATGTTGGAACTGATCATCAGCCCGGCCAGCCCGGCGCAGGCGGCGCAGAACACGTAGACAAAAATGATCAGCGACGCCGTCTTCAGGCCCGCCAGGCGCGCCGCCACCGGATTGATGCCGACCGCCTGGATGAACAGGCCGAGCGCGGTTTTGCGCATCATCAGCGCAATGACCGCGAACACCACCGCCACCACCGTCAGCGAAAAAGGCAAGCCGGCAAAGTAACCGCCGCCGAGGAAAAAGAAAGGTTCGTAATAGACGGTGACGATTTGCCCGTCGGTCAGCAGCTGCGCCAGTCCCCTGCCCGCTACCATCAGGATCAGGGTGGCCACGATCGGCTGCAAGCCCAGCGCAGAGACCAGCACCCCGTTCCACAGCCCGCACAGCAGGGCCGCGCCCATGGCGGCCGCCATCGCCCATATCAGCGGCGTCTCGGCCTGCGGACCGCCGCCGATCAGCATGGCCGCCACCGTGCCCGACAGCGCCACCACGGCGCCGACCGAAATATCGATGCCGCGCGTGGCGATCACCAGGGTCATGCCGAGCGCGGCCAGCATCAGCGGCGCGGCGCGGTTGACGATGTCGACCAGGCTGCCGTACAGGTGGCCGTCCTTGATCGACAGATGAAAAAAGCCGGGGATGGCGATCAGGTCGATCAGCAGCAGGACCGCCAGCGCCGCCAGCGGCCGAAACAGCGGGTGGCGCAGCAGCGACGCCGGCGTTGCCGACGCGTCGTCTTTCGATGCGGCCTGTGCCGCCACGGCCGTCACGCCGTTTCTCCGGCAATGACTTGCAGCACCGACGCGTCGTCCAGTTCGCCGCGCTGGTATTCGCCGCACGCCTTGCGGTCGCGCATCACGACCAGGCGGTCGCTGCAGCGCAGAACTTCGGGGAGTTCGGAGGAGATGAACAGAATTGCCATTCCTTTGCGACAAAGTCCACTAACGTAATCCATGATTTCCTGTTTGGCGCGCACGTCGATGCCGCGCGTGGGTTCGTCGAGGATCAGCATCGCCGGTGCGGTCACCAGCCAGCGCGCCAGCAGCACTTTCTGCTGATTCCCGCCAGACAATGATCCAATCGGTGTTTCGATATCGGCCGTCTTGATGCCCAGCCACTTTACATAGTCTTGCGCCAGCGCCTGCTGCTGGCGCAAGGGAATCGCGCGCAGCATGCCGGCGCGCGCCTGCAGCGCCAGGATCATGTTCTCTCGCACCGACAGCTCCAGGATCGCGCCCTCGTGCTTGCGGTCTTCCGAGCAAAAGCCGATGCCGGCTTCGATCGCGTCGCGCGGCGAGCCGAAGGGGTGGCTGCGTTCACCGATGCGCAGCGTTCCGCTGTCGGCCTTGTCGGCCCCGAACAGCAGGCGTGCCGCCTCGGTACGGCCGGAACCGAGCAGCCCGCACAGGCCCAGCATTTCGCCGGCGCGGATGTCGAGGTCGAGTGGCGCCAGCGCGCCCTGGCGTCCCAGGCCGCGCGCTTGCAGCAAGGTCGCTGGCGCTGCCTGCGCGGCGCTCGCATGGACCATCTCGGCCGGATGCTCGCTGGCATCGGGCGCGCCGACCATCTTGTTCACCAGCGCCAGGCGCGACAGTTCGGCGCAGGCGTATTCGCCCTCGCGCTCGCCGTTGCGCATGACGGTGATGCGGTCCGAGATCGCATACGTCTGGTCGAGGAAATGGGTGACGAACAGGATCGCCATGCCCTGGGCGCGCAGTGTGCGCAGCACGCGGAACAGCAGCTGCACTTCCGCCTCGTCGAGGCTGGAGGTCGGTTCGTCGAGAATGAGTACGCGCGCGGAAATGTTAAGCGCGCGGGAGATGGCCACCATCTGCTGGATCGCCAGCGGAAAGCTGGACAACTGGGCGCGCACGTCGATGCGCACTTCGAGCTGTTCCAGCAAGACGGCGGCCTGCGCGCGCATGCCGGCCCAGTCCACCATGCCGAACTTGCGCGGATAGCGCCCGATGAAAATGTTCTCGGCCACCGACAGGTTCGGGCACAGGTTCACTTCCTGATACACCGTGCTGATGCCGAGGCGCTGCGCATCCTGGGTCGAGCCGGGTCGAATCTCCTGCCCTTCCATGACGATGGTGCCGCTGTCGGGCGCATACACGCCCGTCAGCACCTTGATCAGGGTGGACTTGCCGGCGCCGTTCTGGCCCATCAGGGTGTGGACCTCACCCGGATACAGCTGAAGGCCCACGTTACTAAGCGCCTTCACGCCGGGAAATTGCTTGCTGATGCCGCGCAGCTCCAGCACCGGAGCGGCGGCTTGCATTGCCTCACTCATGGTGCGGCCTAGTATTTGCGGTTTGGCAGTTCCTTGGCAGCCACTTCAGCCGGGAACACACCCTCGACCGTTGTGATGCGCTTCGGCACGGGCTTGCCCGCCACGACATCGCGCGCGATCGACATCAGCTGAGGTCCAAGCAAAGGGCTGCACTCGACCGTGACGTTCATCTTGCCTGCAATCATGGCCTGGAACGCACCCTTCACACCGTCGATCGAAATCACCAGGATATCGACGCCGGGCTTGAGGCCTGCCTCTTCAATGGCCTGGATGGCGCCGATGGCCATATCGTCGTTGTGCGCGTAAAGCACATTGATGCTCTTGCCCTGCGCCTTGAGGAACGCTTCCATCACTTCCTTGCCCTTGGCGCGGGTAAAGTCGCCGGTCTGGGAGCGCGTGATCTTCAGCTTGGGATTGGCGGCGATGACTTCGGCAAAGCCGTTCTTGCGGTCGATAGCTGGTGCCGACCCGACCGTTCCCTGGAGTTCCACGATGTTGAACGTACGATCCGGGGTTTTGGCAGCACGTTCCATGAGCCAGCGGCCGGCGCGGCGGCCTTCTTCGACAAAGTCGGAACCGATGAAGGCGACGTACAGGGACGGATCGGTGACGTTGACGGCACGATCGGTAAGGATGACGGGGATTTTTGCGGCCTTGGCTTCGCGCAGCACGGTTTCCCAGCCCGATTCCACGACCGGCGAAAAGGCGATCACATCGACCCGCTGGGCGATGAAGGAGCGGATCGCCTTGACCTGGTTTTCCTGGCGCTGCTGAGCATCGGCAAATTTCAGGTTGATACCTTCCTTCTTGGCGGCATCCTTGATCGACAGGGTATTGGCGGTGCGCCATTCGCTTTCGGCGCCGACCTGGGAAAAGCCGATGGTCAGCGGTTTAGCGGCAAGCGCGGGAAAGGTGGTGAAAGCGCCGAGCAGTGCGGTGGCCAGAACGGCCCTGCGGGTGGTGTTCATGTGTGTCTCCTATTTTTAGGGGTGGAATTCGGGACTCCGTTTATCATTGTATGTTAGGAGAAATTCACATAGCCATCCAATCAATTTTTTGACGTCTGCGATATCCGAAGTGGTATCGCAGCGTCCTGCCTGCCCACTGCACCGTCGTTCCCGCAGGAATGACGCACTCGAAGATCAACCAGCGCGCAACAAGCGAACACCATATAACCCACCGGCGATCGACCCCGGCCGAGCTACAAATTTCACTACCAGTTTCCCCCCGGAAGCTGCGACGGTTGCCTTCGGAATCGCAAAATCGCGCGTATATATCTCCTGCCCCGCGGGCGCATCGAGTTCCACCGCCGCAATCGTCTCGCCATTGGCCAGCACATCGAACTTGCGTCCCGCATCCAGCGTCGAAAAGCTGAGCCGTAGCGCGACCGCTTCGAGCTTGGGGTCGCTCAGCACATAGCTGAACCAATCGCTCGCGTGCCGCCAGTGTTTGCCCTTGTTTATGCCCGCGTCGCCACCTTGCGCCTGATAAGCGTGATCGGACTCCGGCTGCTGCTCCCCCGGGGCCACCTGGTCGATGGTCCGCGCATTGAGCGCCAGCCGTTCCGCCTCGCCGCGTGCAGTTGCCGCCTGCGTCACCGCCAGATTGGCCGGCGTCGAATACGGCCAGTACACCACGTAGCGCGAGTCATGCAAACGGAAAAACGGAATCAGCCGCAAACTGCCCGCGCCCTTGCCCCGGATCAGCCCCGGCGCCGTGAAGGTCAGCGGTTCGCCCTTGACCGGCTTGAACCTGGCGACGAAATCGCGCGTATTGTTCACAAAAATCGGCGCGGCCTCCAGCGGGCACACTGGCCCGGACGCAATATGGCCCATGCGTGTGGCATCCGCGGCAAAGTTCAGTTTCTCGTCCGCGAACAACCGGGTCTTAGCCGCCAGCACGATCGGACCGTGCAGGACGGCGTAATAATCGGTCTTGTCCGGCATCTGCTCGAGCGTCGTGTGCATCGGTAACGTCACATCGACTGTGTCGCCCTTGCGCCATGCGCGCCGCAGGCTCACGTACGCGCCCGGTTCGCCGTCCACCTTCACCGCCGTGCCGTTGACCCTCACCTGCATCGACCCGCGCTTGACCCAGCCCGGATAGCGCAGCTTGAGCGTGAATGCTTTGTCCGATTCGATCGTCAGCCGCGTCTTGCCTTCGTCCGGAAAACGGGTGCTCTGGGTCAGCTTCACGTCCTGCGCGCGCCAGTGCAAGGTGGAGGGAATGAACAGGTTGACGAACAGCGCGTCGCCATCGTGCGCGTAGATGAATTCGCCGTACTTCGACTGGCTCTCGATGCCGGACCCGACGCAGCACCACATCGCCTTGTCGGCCTGCGAATACACGCGGTAATGATTCGGCCGCATGGGCGTGAAATACACGAAGCCGCCGTCCGAGGGCCGCTGCGACGACAAAATGTGGTTGTACAGCGCCCGCTCCACATAATCGGTGTAGCGCACCTGCTGGTCCTTGAGGAACAGCATCTCGGTGAGGCGCAGCATATTGTAGGTATTGCAGGTCTCGGGGCCCTCAACCTCGTTCACCATCGGCGAAAAATCCTGATCGTCGTGGAAGTGCTCCTTGACGCTATTGCCGCCGATGGCGACCGTGCGCCGTTCGCGTACCGTGGTCCAGAAATATTGCGCGGCATCGTGCCACTTCGGATCACCACTCAGCTCGCCGATGCGTTGAAAGCCGATGACCTTCGGAATTTGCGTGTTCGCGTGCAGGCCGGTCAGCTTGTCCTGAAACTTCGCCAGCGGGTCGAGGATCGCCTGGTGTGAAAAACGCATCGCCAATGCCAGGTATTTTTTGTCGCCCGTGATCTGGTAGACGTCGGCGAAGATTTCGTTCATGCCGCCGTGCTCGCTGCGCAGCATGGTTTGCATCTGTTCCGGCGTGAGCGTGGCGGTCAGCTTCAAGGCCCAGTTCGACAGCGCGATCAGCATCGCGCGCGCGTCCTCGTTGCCGGCGTAATGATAAGCGTCGCGCAAGCCCGCGTAGACCTTGTGCAGGTTGTACCAGGGCACCCACTTGCCGTTGACCGAGAAGTTGTCCGCCTCCAGCTTGCCCTTGGCAATGGCCTGCCATGCATCGCTGCCGCCCGGAATGCCGCCCAGATAACCGTTGCCGTTCGCCTCCTGGCACTTCTTGAGTTCGGCGATGGTGTAGTTCAGGCGCGCCAGCACTTCCTTGTCGCCGCTGGCTGCATACATCAGCGCCATGGCCGACAGGTAATGGCCTCCCATGTGGCCGTCGAGCCCGCTCGACTCCCAGTTGCCGTAGCTTTCCTGCTTGAGCGCAAGACCGGCTTCACGGCGGAACGGTGCCAGCAGCTTGTCCGGCTCGAGCGCCATCAGGTAGCGCAGGTTGGTGTTCTGGGCGTCGAGGAAGGGGCTGGCGGTGAGGCGCACGTCGGCCAGCGCAAAGCGTTCGGCGGCGATGGCCGGCAACGCGCACGCCGCCATCAGCGCGGCTGCAAGGAGGTGTTTCATGGCGCCCTTATTGTTGCTTGCTCTGGTAGCGGTCCAGGTCTTGCGGGTCGACCGACGGCCAGCCATCCTTGTCCCACTTCATGTCGAGGATTTTGAGCTTCTGCAGATAGTTGTCGGCCGTTTCGTAGGCGTGCATGACCAGCAAATCCTTGCCGTCGATGCTGTAGGCGCTGTTGTGGCCGACACCCTTCCACTGCGCATTGCCTTCGATGAGGAGCGAGCCGCCGCCCCTGGCCATGTCCTTGCCGGCGCGGTCGAGATAGGGGCCGGTGACGTCTTTCGAGCGGCCCATCACCACGTGGTAGGTGCTCGCCTCTTTCTTGCAGCACAGGCCCCAGGAGACGAACAGGTAGTAGTAGCCATTCTTCTTGAGGATGTGCGGAGCTTCGATTTCCGCCGGGCCAGCCTCTTCATCGGGGATGCCGGCCGGCCGCGTGCGCTGGGCGATCGTGTGCCAGGCCTGCGGCTCGGCCAGGCGCGTGCGGGAGGCGTCGAGCTTGACCAGCTTGATGCCGCTCCAGAAGGAGCCAAACGACATCCACGGCGTGCCGCTGCTGTCGTCGACGATGTTGGGGTCGATGGCGTTCCAGTTGTCGCGCCCGGGGATCGATTGCAGGACCATGCCCTGGTCTTGCCATTGATAGTTGGCCGCGCGCGGATTCAGGGTGGCGTTGGTGGTCACGCCGATGCCGGACGTGTTTTTGCCGAAACCGGAGACGGAGTAGTAGAGGTAGTATTTACCGTTGTGGAAGTAGATGTCCGGTGCCCAGATGTGGTCGTTGAAGCTGGAAGCGGCTTTCCTGGCCCAGGCGGGTTCGCCGGGAAACACGCGCCCTTCTTCCTTCCAGTTGCGCATGTCGGTGGAACTGTAGAAGGTGATGCCGGGGCCGGTGCTGAACAGGTAGAAGGTCTTGCCTTCCTTGGCCATGACAGGGTCGTGGACGCTGACTTGTTTGGCGTGGCTCGGGGTGGTGAAGAGCAGACTGGTGATGCAGGCGAGGGATCGGATCAGTGGACGCATATAATTCCCAAGAACGCGAATACGTCATTCCCGCGCCAAGGCGCGGGAATGACGGAGCACAGGGTAAAGGTAAAAGGACGGGCCAGAGGAGTGGCTGACAGCGAAGGCCGATCAGCCTTCCAGCGCAACCACCACCACTGCTTTCGCCGGCACCGTGACCGTCAGTTTACCTCCACTCGCCTTTGCACTGAACGGTGCCGGTTTGATCGCCTGCGGATTCTGGAAGGTGTTGTGCGCATCCATTGCCGTTGCCGTCAGCACGCGGCCATTCGCACCGGCCAACTGCTTGCCCGCCACATTGACCACCACATCAGCCGGTTGCCCCGGATTCGTATTCACCAGCGACAGATACAGTTTGCCATCCTTGGCGCGCGCCGCCGAGGCACTGATGCCCGGAATCGTCGTCTCGCCCAGCGTGTAAGCCTTGTCGTCCGCCACCTTCACCGGCAGCGACGTCGCATCCTGGAACGGCACATACATGTGGAAGGCGTGATACGTCGGCGTCAGGAGCATCTTGTCCTTTTCCGTCAGGATCATGGCCTGCAGCACATTGACCATCTGCGCGATATTGGTCATATGGACGCGGTCGGCGTGCTGGTGGAAAATGTTGAAATTAAGCGCAGCCACCACCGCATCGCGCAAGGTATTCTGCTGGTACAGAAAGCCTGGCGTGGTGCCGGTCTCGACGTCGTACCAGGTGCCCCATTCATCCACGTACAAGCCAATCTTTTTCTCCGGATCGTTCTTGTCCAGCACGGCGATATTGTTCTTGATCATCGAATCGATTTTCAAGGTATTCGCCAGGGTCGAGATCCAGTGCGGCTCGGCAAAGCCGGTCGCTGCGCCCTTGCCTTCCCACTTGCCGGTCGGGATGGTGTAGTAGTGGAAGCTGATGGCCGAGGTCTGGGCCTTCGCGTTCTTGCTGATGACGTCGGTCCACCTGGTGTCGTCGTCGTTGCCGCCGCTGGCGATCATCAGAGGCCGGTTTTCCTTCGGCGCCTTGAGCATTGTTTCGTAATTCTTGTACAGATTGGTGTAGTGCTCAGGCGTCATATTGCCGCCGCAACCCCATGCTTCGTTGCCGATCGCGAAATACGCCACCTTGAACGGCTTGTCGCGGCCATTCTTGCGGCGCAGGTTGGCCAGGCTCGATTTGCTGTCGGACGTCATGTACTCGACCCAGTCCGCCATTTCCTGCACCGTGCCGGAGCCGAGGTTGCCATTCACATAGGCATCGGCGCCGAGCAGATCGACCAGGTCGAAGAATTCGTGCGTGCCGACGGCGTTGCTCTCTTCCACCCCGCCCCAGTTGGTATTGACCTTGACCGGGCGCTTGGCGCGCGGGCCGATACCGTCTTTCCAGTGGTATTCATCGGCAAAGCAGCCGCCCGGCCAGCGCACCAGCGGCACGTGCAGCTGCTTGAGGGCGCCGACGACGTCGTTGCGCCAGCCCTTGGTGTTCGGGATTTTCGAGCCGGTGCCGACGTACATGCCTTCGTAGATGCCGGTGCCGAGGTGTTCGGCGAACTGGCCATAGACATTCTTGTTGATGACCGGACCGGGCTTGCCGGCGTCGATGGTCACGCTGACGGGATTGGCCGCGAAGGCAGGCAGGGCCGCCATGCACAGGACAGCGAGGCTTTTCTTGATGAGTTTCATACAGTCTCCTGAGGATCTAGTTTTTTGAACGAATTATTTGAAAACAGCGATGAAGCCACCGTGGGGTTCGATGGTGACCACGGCTTGGCCGCCGCTGATCTCCGATTCGGTGAATTCGCGCTCGGTCTTGCCGTCGCTGATCAGTTTTCCCTTGCGCTTGCCGAGGAAGCCCAGGTCCATGGTGACCGTGCGCGGCGTGTCGTCGGCATTCAGGCCAGCCACATACCAGGCCTTGCCGGACTGGCGCGCGATCACTGCGTGAGTGCCGGGATAGCCGTCGATGAACTTGCTGGCGTCCCAGCTGCGCGGCAACTCTTGCAGCAGCGCCTTGACATACGCTGGCGCGCTCGCCATGCCCTCGGGCGTGTCGGCGAAGTGCTGGATGCCGGACAAGAACAGGACCGACTCGGCCAGCTCGAAACCATTGCGGGTGACGCGCCTGATCTTTGGAATATCGCCAAACACCATCGGCGTGTAATCCATCGGATCGAACAGATTGCGCGTAAACGGGATGGTCGCCACATGGCGCGCGACCAGATCCTGATCCTTCTGTTCGAAGGTGGTGAACTCCAGGCCCCGGATCGCCTCGGCCGTCATCAGGTTGGGATAGGTGCGCGCCCAGCCGCGCGGCAGGGTCGCACCGTGGAAATTGACCAGCAGGCCGGCCGCGGCGGCATCCTTCAGGATGCCCACGTAGTAGCCGATCATGGAGGCGCCGTCACCGCTGAAGAAGTCGACCTTCACGCCCTTGATGCCCATGTCCTTGAGGCGGGCGAATTCCCTGACCCGCTGCTCGCGCGTGAGCAAGGCGCCCTTGGGCGAATACGCGGTCTTGTTCCAGGCGCCCGAGGAGTTGTACCAGACCAGTACGCCGACCTTCCTGGTGGCGGCGTAGGCGGCCAGTTCCTTGATCTTCTCGTAGCCGATCTTGCGGTCCCAGTCGGCATCGATCAGCGCGTAATCCCAGTGCATGTCGGCGGCGTAATCGATGAACTTCTTCTGCACGTCGTAGACCGTGGCGTCATCCTTGAGCAGGGCCCAGCTCCAGGCCGCATGGCCCGGCTTGACCTTGGCCTTGTCGAACGCGATAGCCGGCGCCGCCAGGTCGGTCCCCAGGGTCGACTCGACCAGGGTGGCCAGCGACCCGAGGGCGATGATGCGCCACGGCGTGACCAGGTCAGCGCTGCTTTCCGCCAGCAATTTACCGCCGGTATAGACCTCGGCGTCCATCGGCGAACCGATGCGGTAGCTCGCATTCGGCGCCTTGGCCTGCAGGCGCGACGCGTGGAAGGAGCCGTCCATGCCCGCCTCGGTCAGCGCCACCCAGGTATCGCCGCTCTTGAATAGCGCTGGAAACACCCAGCCGGCCTTGGACAGCGACGGCGTGCCGACCGCGACCTCGCGCTGGTAGTGTTCTTCGTAAGACGGATTGGTATCGGACCAGCCGGTCTGGGCCACCGACATCGGCTGCAGCCAGGCCGTGGCCGCCGGCGCGAAGGTGAAACCGGTCGCTTCGCTGATGAACTGCTTGCGGGCCGGCTCGGCGCCCTTGACCACATAGCGGAAAGCCACGCCATCGTTGGACACGCGGAAAATCAGGTCCATGGTTTGGCCGGCCGCATTCTGGACCGGGAACACTTGTTCGTTGGCGCGGTAGCTGATCTTGCGCTTCTTGCCGACCGCCATTTCGTAATGATCGCTCACCGGCCTCACCTTGGAGGCCGGCTTCAGGCTCAGGGCATGGGTCAGGTCGGCCCCGGCCAGCTGCAATCCCAGGCTGGACGCCAGCACGACCGGCTTTGCGTCGCGCGTGATCGAATAGACCAGGGTTTGTTGCGGTGTCAGTTCGACCTTGAGTCCGATGCGCTGGTCGGGACTGTCGAGCGCCTGGGCCTGGGCGGCCGCCAGCGACAGCATCAGGAAGAAACCGTGCTTGCTTATATACATGTGTGCGCCTTATGTGGGCGCAAGGCTGTGGCGGTCAGCGCGACCTTCGAGCCTTGCAGATACCGCGATCGTGGCGGGAACCGGGGTCAGATCCAGCCAGCGTCGACGATGAAATCCTGGCCGGTGCACATGGCGCTGTCGTCGGATGCGAGGAACAGGATCATGGCCGAGATATCGTCCGGCATCAGCGGGCCCGGCAGGCACTGGTTGCGCTTGATGTCGGCCTTGCCGGCCTCGTCGACCCACAGGTCAAGCTGGCGCTGGGTCATGACCCAGCCGGGCGTGACGGTGTTGACGCGGATGCCATGGGCGCCGAAGTCGCGCGCCAGGCCGCGGGTCAGCCCGACCGTGGCTGCCTTGGTGGACGTGTACACCGGGTAGCCGCCGTTCTTGGCGTGCCACGACATGGAACCGACGTTGATGATGGAACCGGCACCCTTCTTCTTCATGCCGGCCAGGACCGACTGGCAGGTGAAGAACATGGGGCGCTGGTTGATGGCGATGCGCTGGTCGTAGAATTCGACGGTCACGTCTTCGGTCTGGTGGCGCTGGTCGTTGGCGGCGTTGTTGACCAGGATGTCGAAGTCGCCCAGCTGGGCAGCCAGGTCGGCCATCGTGGATTGGAGAGCGGGGATGTCCGTGATGTCGCAGTAGCGGAAGACCGGTGCCGGCGCGCCGGATTCGGCGATGCGCAGGCACAGCGCTTCGCTGGCGTCGCGCACGATGTCGACGAACGCGACCTGCGCGCCCTGGGCGGCGAAGGAGGCAACCAGCGACTCGCCGATGCCGGTGCCGCCGCCGGTGATGAAGACCCGCTTGCCTTGCAGGCTCGGGTAGGTGGCTGATTTTTTCATGCTGTCTCCAACTTTTTTCTGCCGTCATCCACGCCCGCGCGGGGATGACGGCGCTCCATTCGGCGCTGCTGATTTTGGTCGAAAAGACGGGGGGTCAGGCCTTCGTCAACGCCCCATCCCGACGGCGCCACACACCCTCATTATCATCGCGCAGCACGTCCGGCAACAAGCTCTGCGCCAGGTTCTGGTAGCACACCGGCCGCAGGAAACGCTGGATCGCCGCCGTCCCAACCGAGCTGCTGCGCCCATCCGACGTGGCCGGGAACGGCCCGCCATGCACCATCGCGCTCGATACTTCCACACCGGTCGGCATGCCGTTGGCCAGAATCCGCCCTACTTTGCGTTCCAGCACAGGCAGCAAGGCACGCACCAGTTCCGTGTCGCCCTCATCCATCTGCACGGTTGCCGTCAACTGCCCTTCCAGGCTTTCGGTGATGGCGCGCATTTCATCCACGCTCTCGCAAGCGACCAGCAGCGACGCCGGTCCGAAAATTTCGCCGTGCAGCGCCTGCTCGGTCAGGAATGCCTTGCCGCTGGTACGGAACAGCGCAGGAGCACCCTTGCCTTCGGTGTGCGTCGCTTCCTTCAACGCGTCAACCGCCTCGTGCTGCGCCAGCTTGTGCACGCCACTCTGATAGGCCGAGGCAATACCCGCCGTCAGCATCGTCCCCGCCTCGATGCTGGACAGCGCCTGCGCGGCCTTCTCGGCAAAACGGTCGAATTCCGGTCCTTTCAATCCCAGCACCAGGCCCGGGTTGGTGCAGAACTGCCCCAAGCCCATCGTCATCGACGCGGCGAATGCGGTGGCGATCTGCTCGCCGCGCGCGGCCAGCGCTTCCGGCATCAGGAAAAACGGATTGATGCTGCTCATTTCCGCATACACGGGAATCGGCTGCGGACGCGCTGCCGCCACGCCCATCAGCGCTTGTCCGCCGGAACGCGAACCGGTAAAGCCAACCGCCTTGATCGATGGATGCGCCACCAGGCCCTGGCCGATGCCGTTGCCAGTGCCGGTCAGGAGTGCGAACACGCCCGCCGGCAGCTTGCACAGTTCAATCGCTTTGACCACCGCGCGCGCCACCAGTTCCGACGTGCCGGGATGGGCCGAATGGGCTTTCAACACGACCGGGCAACCTGCGGCGAGCGCGGCAGCGGTATCGCCGCCGGCCACTGAAAACGCCAGCGGGAAGTTACTCGCCGCGAACACTGCAACCGGGCCCAGGCCGATCATGCGCAAGCGCAGATCGGGACGCGGCAAGGGCTGACGGTCAGGCAGGGCGCTGTCGATGCGCACATCGGCCCACGAGCCTTCGCGCAGCAGGTCGGCGAACAGCTTCAGCTGGCCCATCGTGCGGCCACGCTCGCCTTCGAGACGGGCGCGCGGCAGGCCGGACTCCGTCATCGCGCGCACGATCAGCTCGTCGCCGAGTTCCAGGATCTGGGCCGCGATGGTTTCCAGGAAAGTAGCGCGCGCTTCATTGCTGGTCGCGCGAAACGGATCGAACGCCGCTTCCGCCAGGCGGCAAGCTTCGTCGATCTGGCCGGCATCGACCATGTGGAAGGCAGGCTCGATCGGCGCGCGCGTGGACGGATCGAACGCCTGGAACGAGCCGCCATTGCCGCGCACCGCGTGTCCGCCAATCAGTGCTTCTCCGGTAATGGTCATAAAGCGTTCACTTTCGTAAAGGTGGATGTTTCACGGTCGAGGCGATTGCGCAGGGCCGGACCGAAAACGGGAGATTCGATCTCGAACGTTTCGCCGGCCAGGACCGTGATGTTATCGGCCACGCTCAAGGTGGCGGTGCCGAAGAAATGGATGTGGACGTCGCCGGCGCGGTTGAACAGGCCGTACTTGAAATGGTGGTATTCCAGGTTGGCGATGGAGTGCGACATATTTTGCTCGCCGCTCACGAACGCTTTTTCCCAGCGCACTTTTCCATCGGTGCCGATGATGCGCGAGGTGCCCGCCACGTGGGCTGGCAGGTCGCCGAGCAGCAATGCAGGGCCGAGGCCGCAATTGCGCAGCTTGGAGTGGGCCAGGTACAGATAATTCTGGCGCTCGGTCACGTGGTCCGAGAATTCGTTGCCGATGGCGTAGCCGAGGCGGTGCGGCTGGCCATCGTCGCCGATCAGGTACAGGCCCGCGATTTCCGGCTCTTCACCGCCATCGAGGGCGAAGTCGGGCATCCGCAGCGCCTCGCCGCTGGCGCGCACCACCGAACCGTCGCCCTTGTAGAACCACTCCGGCTGCACGCCGCGGGCGCCGTCGGCCGGCTTGCCGCCCTCCACGCCCATGCGGAACATTTTCATGCTGTCGCTCAGGGTTTCGACGTCGCCGCCGATTTTCTTGTGCATGGCGTCGCGCGTGTCGGCGCTGCCCAGGTGGGTCAGGCCGGTGCCGGTGACGTAGCAGTGGGCCGCGTCGGCGTGGTCGAGCGGCGCCAGCAGGCGACCTGACGTGGCGACGGCTTCGTAGGAATGGACTTCGGCACCGATGGCCGCGGCGGCCAGTTCGGCCAGTTTGGTCGTGCTGGCGATCGCCTGGCGCGCCAGGGCGTAGGTGCTGGCGTAGCCATCGACGACGCGCAGCTGGTCTTGCTCGAGCACGGCAACGCGGCGCGCACCGGCTTCATTGGCAAATTGGACGAGTAACATGGGATCTCCGGTAATGTCTGGCGCGGTTCCAGGTGCGGCATGCAGACACGGGCTCAAGCGCGAAGCGGATGAGCCTGTGTGGATGCCAGACCTGAAACCCGGCGCAGTTAATGGGAATGGCGCGGCACGGCCGAACCGCGGCTGCCGAGCAGGAAGTCGAAGTCGCAGCCTTCATCGGCTTGCAGCACGTGGTCGATGTACAGCTTCTGGTAGCCGCTCTTGGCCACCGGCGCTTGCGATCCGGCACGGGCAGCCAGTCGGCTGGCCATTTCGTCGTCGGAAATGTCCAGGTTCAGGCTGCCGTTGTGGCAGTCGAGCGCGATGAAGTCGCCATCCTGCACGATGCCCAGCGGACCGCCGGCCATCGCTTCCGGCGCCACGTGCAGCACCACGGTGCCGTAAGCGGTGCCGCTCATGCGCGCGTCCGAGATGCGCACCATGTCGGTCACGCCCTGGGCCAGCAGCTTGGGCGGCAAGCCCATGTTGCCCACCTCGGCCATGCCGGGATAACCCTTCGGTCCGCAATTTTTCATCACGAGGATCGAATCGGCATCGACATCCAGATCCGGATCGAGGATACGGCTCTTGTAGTGCTCGAAATCTTCGAACACGACAGCCTTGCCGCGGTGCTTCATGAGATGCGGCGAGGCGGCCGACGGCTTGAGCACGGCGCCGCGCGGCGCCAGGTTGCCGCGCAGGATGCAGATGCCGCCATCCTCGATCAGCGGCTTGGCCAGCGGACGGATCACCTCGTCGTCGTAGATCGGCGCTTCTTCGCAGTTCTGCCAAAGGCTCTTGCCGTTGACGGTCAACGCATCCTTGTGCGGCAGCAGCTTGCCTTCGCCCAGGCGGCGGATCGCACCCGGCAGGCCGCCGGCGTAGTAGAACTCTTCCATCAGATAGCGGCCCGACGGCAGCAGGTCGACGATGGTCGGGGTGCCCTTGCCGATGGTGGTCCAGTCTTCCAGCTCAAGCGGCACGCCGATGCGCCCGGCAATCGCTTTCAGGTGGATCACGGCATTGGTCGAGCCACCGATGGCGGCATTGACCCTGATCGCGTTCTCGAACGCTTCGCGCGTGAGGATCTGGGACAGGCGCAGGTCTTCCTGCACCATCTCGACGATGCGGATGCCCGACATATGGGCCAGCACGTAGCGGCGCGAATCGACGGCGGGAATGGCGGCGTTGTGCGGCAGCGAGGTGCCGAGCGCTTCAGCCATGCAGGCCATGGTCGAGGCAGTGCCCATGGTGTTACAGGTGCCGGCCGAGCGCGACATGCCGGACTCGGCGGACATGAACTGGTGCAGGGTGATGGTGCCGGCCTTCATCTGTTCGTGCAACTGCCAGACGGCGGTGCCGGAGCCGATGTTCTTGCCGTTCAGCTTACCGTTGAGCATGGGACCGCCGCTGACGACGATGGTCGGCAGGTCGACGCTGGCCGCGCCCATCAGCAGGGCTGGCGTGGTCTTGTCGCAGCCGACCAGCAGCACGACCGCATCCATCGGATTGCCGCGGATCGATTCTTCCACATCCATGCTGGCCAGGTTACGGGTGAGCATGGCAGTCGGGCGCAGGTTCGATTCGCCGTTGGAAAAGACCGGGAACTCGACCGGAAAGCCGCCGGCTTCGAGGATGCCCTTCTTGACGTGTTCGGCCAGTTGACGGAAATGGGCGTTGCAAGGAGTCAGTTCGGACCAGGTATTGCAGATGCCGATGATCGGCTTGCCTTGAAACTCGTGGTCGGGGATGCCCTGGTTTTTCATCCAGCTGCGGTACATGAACCCGTTTTTATCCTGGGTGCCGAACCACTCCGCGGAGCGCAGTTTCGGCTTTTTCGTCTCAGACATGTATTCCTCCTGGTTATTCTGATGCCGTCTCGAACTCATGTCGTCGTTCGGTCAGCGATAGAGGAATACTAAAGATTCTTGGGATGCCTTTCCAATCACTTTTTTGGCGATATTGATATCGATAGTGATATCGAACCAAGATCGACCCAGCGCGTCCAATTCTATAAATGGAAGCACTTGGGGTGTCGTGTGCTTCGCCGATTCCGTCCTGACTGGAGAAATCATGGCCTATTCAACAAAGCGGATTAATGAAGAAACAAGTTCCCCTGCAGATGCTGCGAAAACGCTGTTTGCGGGAGACACATCAGCAACCATCAACGAGATGCGCAGCGGCACGCCCGCCAGTGTTATCCCCGAGCTGGCAAATCGCTTTGGAATCACTCAGGACAGCCTGTTCGATCAATTGCGCTTGCCGCGAAACACGTTACAGGAGCGGATCGTCAAAAACGCTTTGCTGTCATCGACCGAACAGGACCGCGTCTACAGGGCGGACCGCGTCTGGAAACGGACACTCGATGTCCTCGAAGATGACGATTCCGCACGCCGTTGGATTACCCGAAACAATCGGGCACTTGGCGGGGAATCCCCGCTGTCGCTACTCGACACCGAAGTTGGTCACGAACTCGTCATGGATACACTGGGGCGAATCGAGCACGGGGTTGTGGCCTAGTGCGGCCGCGCTGCCTGATTCTATGGCGCATTGCGAAGCATACCGCTCAATACCATGCAACAGACATGAGCGGTTATGGAGCCAAATCGACCGGAGGGCGTTGGAATAGCAAAGGTGTGCCTGTCGTGTACGCAGCCACGTCCATCGCCCTGGCTACGCTGGAAACACTGACGCGCGTGGAGGACAACACGACCATGCGTAATGTCTTCCTCGTGAGGATCGCTGTTCCCAGCGCCGTATGGAGAAAGCGAGAAATCATCACACCCGCCAACCTGCCGCCGACATGGCTGGCAGAGCCGCCCGGCGCTACCACCATCGATCTTGGTGACAAATGGTTGCGGAGCGTTTCCGCTCCTCTGCTACTGGTACCTTCCGTCATTATTCCCGAGGAATTCAACGTGTTGATCAACCCGGCTCATCGATCCAGCGGCCAGATCACGGCAGAAGTCGTACGGCAGTATATTCACGATCCCGGTCTGAAAAAATGTCGATAAGCTCCAGCGGTGTGCCCATCCATGGCGTTTAATCTGCGCCGCGCGCGCTCTGGCAACACCGGGAACACCAATCAGCAAATAAACCGGCTTTCCGGCAAACCACGCACACCCGGCATCGTCCCGGTGAACAGCCCGCCATCCGCATCCACCGGACTGGCCAGCCCCACACGCGCGCTGGTGGCAAACAACTGGTCCAGAAGCACGCCGCCGAAGGCAACGCAGCTCGGCTGGCTGGCCGGCACCGCCACGGTGCGGTCGATGCTGCCGTCCGGCGCATAACGCACCAGCTTGCCCGCGCCCCACTGGGCGTTCCACACATAGCCACGGGCGTCGACGCATGACCCGTCCGGCTCACCCTCGCCGTCCACCTGCGCAAACACGCGCTGGTTCGACAGCGCGCCGCTGACCACGTCGTAGTCGCAGCAGCGGATCACCCGGTCCGGGGAATCGCAGTAGTACATGGTCGCGCCGTCGGGACTGAAACAGATGCTGTTGGCAATCGCCACGTGCGGCAGCGGCAGGCGCTCCACGCCCAGGTCGCGGTTGAGCCGGTAAAAGCCGCCGATCGGCAGGCGCGGCTCGACTTCGTTGAAGGTACCGAACACGAAGCGCCCCTGGCGGTCGCAGCGCCCGTCGTTCATGCGCGTGGTCAGCCCGGCCTCGACTTCGCAAATCGGCGTGAGCACCCCGCTTTCCAGCTCGAAGTACGCCAGTTGCGTCGCCAGCCCGACCAGCAGGCGATGATCGTGGTCGGTGAAGGCAAACGATGCCAGCCGCTCCGGCATGGCCCAGCTGCGCGTGGCGCCGCTGGCAGGATGGTGCGCCCATAGGGTCGAACCCGGAATATCGGTCCAGAACACCCGGCCGCTGCGCTCGCACCACAGCACGCACTCGCCCAGCGCATTTTTTGCGTCGACCATTAGTTCAAGCATCACTTCTCCACCGAAAATTTGTACCGCGATACAGTGGCATATTCCTCACCGGGGCGCAAGATGGTGTTCGGAAACGCGCGCTGGTTGGGCGAATCGGGAAAGTGCTGCGGTTCCAGGCAGAAGCCGCTGCGAAAACCGTAGGTCCGGCCCTTGCCGCTCAGTGTCCCGTCGAGGAAATTACCGCTGTAAAACTGCACACCCGGTTCTTCCGTGAACAGTTCGAGCACCCGGCCGGATACCGGCTCGTGCACGCGCGCAGCCAGGGTCATCGCCCTGGCTGCCGGTTTGTTGAGCACGAAGTTGTGGTCGTAGCCGCCGGCGTGGCGCAATTGTTCGTCATCGTTGCCGATGCGCTCGCCGATCGCGTGCGGCGTGCGAAAGTCGAAGGCGGTGCCGGCCACCGGCGCCAGTTCGCCCGTCGGAATCAGGGTATGGTCGATCGGTGTGGTGGCGTCGGCGTCGATCTGCAGCACGTGGCCGAGGATGTCGCCGCCGCCGGCCAGGTTGAAGTACGCGTGCTGGGTCAGGTTGACCGGCGTGGCCTTGTCGGTCACCGCGTCGAAGGCCACCACCAGCTCGTCGGCGGCGGTGAGTTCGTACACCACCGTCACGTCGAGCGTGCCGGGATAGCCCTGCTCGCCATCAGGGCTACGGTAGATCAGGGTGACGCCGACCGAGTCGCCTTCCTGGAAAGGAATGGCGCGCCACAGCACGCGGTGGAAGCCCAGCTCGCCGCCGTGCAGGTGGTTGGGGCCGTTATTGGTGGGCAGTTGCACCACCTGGCCGTCGAGCGTGAAGCGGCCATCGCGCAGGCGGTTGCCGTAGCGTCCGATCAAGGCGCCGAAGTACGGCGAGTCCTTCACGTACGGCGCGACCGTGTCGAAGCCGAGCGTGATGTCGGCCAGGGCGCCGTTGCGGTCGGGCGCGTGGATTTCGGTGATGATGCCGCCGAAATCGGTGATCTTGACAAGCAGCCCGTTCGGGTTGGTCAAGGTGGTCAGCGTGGCGGCCCTGCCGTCGGGCAGATGGCCGAATGCGGTTTGCTTGATACTGGCTTGCACGGTGCTCCTCGTTAAGTTTCCTCAGGCGAGCGACGGGCGCCCGAACACGGGCATGCCCTGCTCGTCCCAGCGCAATGGCTTGACGAATGTATGGCGGTCGGGGTTCCACAGCGGGTCGCCGACGATCTCGGTATAGGTACGAGCATGGTACACCAGCATCACCGTGTCGCCATCCTCGCCATAGGTAAAACTGTTGTGGCCCGGGCCGTAGATGCCGTGTTCGTAGCAGGTTTGCAGCACCGGCTCGGCCAGTTTGGTCCATGCGGCCGGGTCGAGCAGGTCGGCGTTCTCGTCGGCCCACAGCAAGCCCATCGCATAATTCTCGTCGGTGGCGCTGGCCGAGTAGCTGATGAAGATCTTGCCGTTGCGCTTGAGCACGGATGGCCCTTCGTTGACCCAGAAGCCGCGGATTTCCCAGCCGAATTCGGGCTTGCTCAGCATGACCGGCGGCCCTTTCAGTTGCCACGGCGTGGCCATCGGCGCGATGTAGAGGTTGGAGTTGCCTTCGATCGCCTCGTCCTTTTGCGCCCACAGGTAGTACAGCACGCCGTCATGGGTGAAGGTGGTGGCGTCGAGGCAAAAGGTGTCGATGCCGGTGTCGATCTGGCCCATGAATTCCCACTCGCCCTCGAGCGGATTGGGGTTGGTATTGCGTACCGCGTACATGCGGTGCTGGAACAGTTTGTGTTTGATCTCGCGGCTGGGCGCGGCGGCGAAGTAGACGTACCATGCGCCCTGGTTGAAGTGGATCTCCGGCGCCCACAGCAGTTCGCTGTAGGGTCCGGAATCCGGCTTGCGCCAGACATCGACCGCAGGCGCGCTTGGCAGTTCCGCAATCGTGGGCGCCCGCCGCACTTCGATGCGGTCGTATTCCGGCACCGAGGCGGTGAAATAGTAATAGCCGTCGCTGTGCTTGTAGATGAACGGGTCGGCGCGTTGTTCGATCAGGGGAGTGAGGGTTTGCATGGTGGTGGCGTTGGTCATGAAATTTATGTTGCGGCGAAGCCGAGCTTGCGCATGTCGCTCTTGACGTCGCCGTAGTAGCTGTCGGTGATGCGGTATTTGAACATCAGCGCGCCCATCAGGAAATGGAAGAAACCCGGGATCACGGTCACCATCAGCGCGATGCCACTGAGCGCCAGCGGGGTCTGCGCCTGGTTGGGTACGTACTGGAAATAGGTCAGCAACAGGCCGACCATGCCGCCGGCCACCGCCATGCCGGCTTTCTGGCACACCGAAATGCCGCCGAAGGCAAAGCCGGAGACGCGCTTGCCGGTCTTGACCTGGCCGTAATCGATGGTTTCGGCAATGGCCGACCAGAACACCGGCGCATGCAGGTCGACCACGAAGGAGAGCGCGAAATACAGGATAAAGGCGAGCACCGCGTCGCCCGGCTTGATGGCCACGTACATCAGCACGCTGATCAGGGCCACGCCGAGCTGGGTGTAGCGGAACAGCTTGACCTTGCAGTACGACTTGGTGATCCAGGTCGAGGCGACCATCGACAGGATCGCCGCCGCCACGCCGGTCGACAGAAAGGCCGATACCATCTTCGGCCCGAGGCCCAGGTAATAGGTGGCGTAGTAGATGGCCACCGAGCCGCGCACCACATAGCCGATGGTGCCGGTCACGCATACGCCGCACAGGATCAGCCACTGGTCGTTGCGCATCAGCAGTGTGAACTGCTCGAGCAGCGATTGCCGCTCGAGCACGTGAATCACCCTTTCGGTGGTCGTGAAAACGCAGAACAGGAACAGTGCCACGCCCATCACCGCCATGACCGCCATCGCCGCCTGGTAACCGGCCGCCGCACTGCCCTTGCCCCATTCTTCGGCCAGCAGCGGCACGATGATGGTCACCATGAAGGCGCCGATCTTGGCGAAGAACAGGCGGTAGCCGTTGGCCGACAGACGCTCCTGCGGGTCGCTGGTCAAGCCGCTGATCAGGGAAATATAGGGAATGCCGACTCCGGCCGTCATCAAGGTCATCAGAATATAGGTGCCATACGCCCACACCAGCTTGGCGTCATAACCCCAGGCTGGCGTGGTGAACACGAAAAACACGCTGACGCCGTAGGGAACGCACAGCCACAGCAGCCACGGGCGATAACGGCCCAGGCGCGAGGTGAAGCGGTCGGTGACCTGCCCCATGGCCAGGTCGGCCACCGCGCCGATGACTTTCACCACCACGAACAGCAGCGCCAGGTGCTCGGTGCGCAGTCCGTAAATATCGGTATAGAAGAAGGTGATGAGCAGCATCATCGACGAGATCACCACGTTGAGCGCCATGTCGCCGGTGCCGAAACCGACTTTTTCGAGGGTCGATAATTTCTGGGAATTCTTAGCTAGCGTATTCATTCAAACTTTCTCAGCCATGCAAGGACAGAAAGCGCTGCGTGCAACTTCCTCGCAACGCTTCCGGGATGATCGCTCGGGGCGCGGCTTACATCTTGTAGCGCAGCGACAGGCCCACCACGCGGTCGTAGCGGCGGATATCGCGCGGGTTGCTGGCGACGCCATGGTAATCGTGGTACTTGCGGTCAAGCAGGTTCTCCACGTCCACGGTCAGGCTCATCGCTTCGCTGATCTTGTAGGACAGCGAGGCATCCATGGTCTTGATCGGATCGACGATCAGGTCAAAACCCAGGCCCCGGTAGTTGAAGGTGTCGACATACTTGTCGCGCCAGTTGTAGGCCAGGCGGCCGGACCAGCCATCGCGCTCGTACAGGCCGACGATGTTGTACGACAGCCTGGACATGCCCACGAAGGGTTTGAGCACGCCGCCGGTATCGGTCAGGTCGCCCTTCATGTAGGTGATGTTCGCCTGCAGGCCGAAGCCGCCCAGCCAGCCCGGCAGTTTGTCGTAGAACTGCTGGTAAGACAATTCCGCGCCCTGCAGCGTGCCCTTGGACATATTGCGCGGCCGGTTCACGTCGTACACGATGCCGTTATAGGTTTCTTTCGTCGAACTGGTCAGGATGTAGTTCTTGAAGTCGTGGCGGAACAGGGTGGCCGTGAGCGAGCCGGTCGGCGCGAAATACCATTCCGCGGCGGCATCGAAATTATTGCCTTCGATCGGTTTCAGGTCGGGATTGCCGCCCGTGCCCACCGCTTGCACGGTGGTGCTCGGCACGTTGTAGGACACGCCCGGATTGAACTGGTCGAAGTTGGCGCGCTGCATGGACTTGCCTGCGGTCAGGCGTGCCTGCACGTCCGGCAGGATCATCGCCTTGAGCGTGGCGTTGGGCAGCACGTCGGTCGACGATGGCGTGCTGGAGACCGGCACAATCACGCCGTTGGCCTGCGAATAACCGCTCAGCACACCCTTGGTCTGCACCACGCGCACCCCGATGGTGCCATCCACGGGAATATCGCCGGCGCGGAAACCGTACTTGGCCTTGGTATAGATGGCGTAGGTGGTTTCCTGGTTATTGAACTGCGACAGCCTGTCTTCCTCGGTCCTGGCGCCGGTGCCGTTAAACAGCTTGCGCAGCGAACCGATGTTGTCGTGCATGTAGGAAGCACACGGCGTCACCCACGACGCCATGCCGTAGTCGCCCGCCATCGGCATCGAATTGCAAGCCAGGCCGGGCACCGAGCTCAGAGGGATGTTGCCTGGCGCCGGCTGGAAACCGTCCAGCTCGTGCACATACGCCGCGTTGCGTTTGGCAACGCGCACGCCGGTGGATACTTCCTTGATGAAGCCCTCGTTTTCCGGGCTCCAGGTGGCGTCGGCGCGCCAGTCGGTCGAGCGGCCTTCGGAATGGCTATGGTTATCGAAGAAGGTGGCGACCCGATAATTGTTCGGGTTGGTCATGTCGTAACCAGGATAGGAGAATTGCGCTCCGCCATTGACGTAGGTATTGCCAGTGATCGTAGGCGGGGCCGCCACCAGGTCGACGATCGGATACTCCTGGCGCACTTTGCTCAAGGTGCGCGCCAGTTCGGTGGTCACGCGCCAGCCCGGCGACACGTTCCAGCGCGCGCCGATGGCGCCCTGACTGCCCAGCGAGTAATCGTGCGGCGCCTGGGTCGAGCCCAGTGCGAACGGGTTGGAGTTGGGCGAAGTCGCCGTCTGCACCTGGTTGGTGCCGGGAATGAGGGTATAGCTCGAATTCTTGTTCAGGCCAAGCGCGCCGACGTAAAACTGGCGTTCGGCGTCGTGATGGATTTCGGTGGAGATGCCTTCGGCAAACAATTCCAGATCCGCGTTCGGACGCCACTGCACGGCAAAGTTGCCGGCCACGCGCTTGCGCCGGCCCTGATACAGCACATGGCCCAGCTCGTCTGGCGCGGAGATGCCGGCGCCGAGGTCGGCGGCACGGTCCTTCGGCGGCGAGTTCCAGGTGACCTCATCGTGGTAATTCCCATCCTGGTACGACAGGCCGAGCAGCGCGCCGATCTCGCCGTAGCCGGTTTTCCAGCGGTTCGAGATCATCCCGGACAGGTTGGGATCGTTGGTCTTCGATTTGTCGCGGTTTTCCACGCGCGCCATGATGCTCGACGTGAAGCCCTTGGCGTCGAACGGGCGCGCGGTGCGCACATCGATCACGCCGGCGGTACCGCCCTCGACCATCTCGGCGCCCTGGGTCTTGTACACATCCACCCGCTGCAGCATGGCGGCTGGAATGTCGGCCAGGTACAGGCTGCGTCCTTCCTTGCCGGCGGTGAACATTTCACGGCCGTTGAGCAGGGTCACCAGGCCGGGCAAGCCGCAGATGACGACTTCGCGCGCTTCGCCGTTTTCACGGCGGATCTGCACGCCGGTGATGCGGCCGAGCATTTCGGCGACGTTCTTGTCCGGGAACTTGCCGGCTTCCTCGGCGACGATGGAGTCGAGCACTTCATCGGCATTACGCTTGATGGTCTGGGCGCTCTGGGCGGCCTTGCGCACGCCGGAGACGGTGACGACGCTGGTGCTGTCGGCCGGAACCGCATCCTGCGCCCATACCGAGGCGCTGCTCAGGATGCCGGCGCCGGCCAGGGCCGCCACGGTCATCTTCAAGGTCAAGGGGGTGCGGGAAATGGCCGCGACGGGGCCTTGTGCGTGCGATGTCATACGTCTCCTTGGCATTCTAGTTATATGATTCCTGGGTATTTTTATCCCTTGAACCGGATAGTAAGGAAACGCAAAGAATCAATCCAATCATATTTTTCCGGTTTTCGATACCGTTTTTGATATGGATTCCAGCACGCCATCGAGGTCGCTCCCGGCCGCCAGGCGCGCTTTTACTGCTGAGCATCCTATGTGCACCTCTGGCGACTGCAGCAATTGTTGCAGTGCATTGGCGAGCGCGCGGGCGCTGGCTTTGCCGGCCTTGAGCGTCAGGCCGGCCTGGAGGGCCGTGACGCGCGCCGCGTTGTCGAACTGGTCGTACGCCATCGGCACGATCAGCTGGGGCGTGCCCGCGCGCATCGCTTCGGCCGTGGTGCCGATGCCGCCGTGGTGCACCAGCGCCGCCGCGCCCGGCAGCAAGGCCGCCAGCGGGCAGTAATCCTGCCAGAAGGCCGATGCCGGCAGCGCCGCCGGCACCTGTGCCCGGTGCGGCGTGAGGAACACGATGCGCCGTCCCAGCTTGTGCGCCGCTTCAAGCGCGCTGGCGAAAAACGCGGCGGCCTGCAGGTTGCCGGTGCCATGGGTCACGATGAGCGGAGCACTGCCGGCGCGCATGAACTCCGCCAGATCCGGCGCCATCGACGCGTCCGGGTGCGGGTCGTACAGCGGAAAGTCGCCGCACACCAGCGGCGAAGGCCAGTCCGGCTGGCGCGCGGCTAACCACTCGGGAAACAAGGTCACCGACAAATCCGGCGCGCCATACATCGTGTCCATATAGCTCGATATGGGTGCTCGCCCTTGCAGCCGGCGCGCCGCGTTCAGGTCGGGCAGGGCCACCGGATTGACCGCCGATGCCTCCACGCCGCGCCACATCCAGCGCCGCAGGGTCAGTGGCATCCAGCGCGGCACCGGGAACGGTCCCAGCATCGGCAGATCGTGGACGGTGCGCAGATTGGACGGGGCCAGGAAGCCGGCCACGATGCGGATGCCGGGCCGCTCCGCCCGGCACAGGTCGGCATGGGCCACCACCAGCGGATGGACCAGCATCGTGCACGGCTCGTCCGGCGGCAGTGCAGCCATGAATGCGCGCATCGCGTCCATGCCGGGCTGCATGGCGCGCCAGACCACGCCGAAGCCGCGCCGGGCATGCCACAGGTCGGGATCGTTCAGGACGGTCGGATCGGCCGGCATGGCATGAAACGCCAGGCCGGCCTGATGCACCAGCGCTTCGTGCATGGCGGGCGCGAGGAACGTGACGGCATGGCCGCGCTCGCGCAGGCCGAGCGCAAGCCTCAGGAATGGAAACAGGTCGCCGGCCGTGCCGGTAGTAACCACGATAATATGCGGCAAAACGGTCGAATAATCTGACATGGCGCTTCCATAAATGAGATGAACAGCGCTGGCGCCGACGGGCACGAAGCGCCGCTCATCATACAGCGTACCGCCGCTGCCCGGCCGCAGCCATTTACGCTATGCTATTTCAGTTCTCCACATTCAAAGTCCAAGGAACCCTCATGCGTTTGCGCCTTTCCCGCCCGCTGCTCGGCACCACCGCATTGCTTGCCGTGCTGATGTCCCCGCTCTCCCAGGCGAGCGCCGCCCCATCGGCCAATCCGGCCGCGGCCACCGCGCCCGCGCGCGCGACGAACCAGCTGCACAAGCTGGCCGACGCTTTTTATCAGGCGCGCGCCCGCTTCGATCCGCTGCTCATTACGGCCAATGGCGACAGCCGCTATAACGACCAGCTGGGAATGAGCATCTCGCCAAAAAGCCGCACCCGCCAGTTTGCCCTGTACCGCCGCATGCAGACGCAGTTAAAAGCCATTCCGCGCGCGCGCCTGAGCGACAAGGAACAATTGAACTACGACCTGCTCGCATTCGAGCTGGAAAGTGGCCTCAGCCTGGAGAAGTTCCCCGAGCATCTGCTCCCGCTGAACCACTTCGACCATGTTCCCGGCACCCTGGCCAATTACGCCAGCGGCACCGGCTCCCAGCCCTTGAATACCGTGGCCCAGTATCAGGATTACCTGAACCGGCTGAACCAGCTCCCGGCCTGGATCGACCAGGCCATCGCCAACATGCGCGAAGGCGTCAAGCGCGGCATCGTGCAGCCGAAAGCGATTACGGTGGCGATGCTGCCCCAGTTCCAGCAACTGCGCAGCGCCACTCCGGAAGCGAATATCTTTTACACGCCGGTCAAGAATCTGCCGGCGACGTTTTCGCAAGCCGATAAAGACCGCCTGAGCGCAGCCTACCGCGGCACGATTGCGAACAAGCTCTCACCTGCCCTGGACCGGCTGGCGACTTACGTGGAAAAGGAATACCTGCCCGCCAGCCGGAATACCGATGGCTGGAGCGCGCTGCCCGATGGCGCCGCGTGGTACCAGGCGCAGATCAAGGACCGCACGACAGTATCGATGAATCCCGAAGAGATTCACCAGTTGGGATTAAAGGAAGTGGCGCGCATCGAGCAGCAATGGGCGGTGCTCGGTCCCAAGCTCGGTTACAGCGGCCCGCCGGCGGCGCTGCCGCAATGGATCGTCGCGCAGGAAAAATTCAAGCCGTTCAAGACCGAGGCGGAAGTGCTCGACGCCTATCGGCAGATCGACGCCAAGGTCAGGGGTAAGCTCGCGCCGCTGTTTTCGCTGCTGCCGAAAGCGCCGCTCGAACTGCAGCTCGAACCGGAGCTGAGCCGCGCGACCGCGTCCGACCATTACACGCCGGCGGCGGCCGACGGCTCGCATCCGGGCGTCTTTTGGGCTGTTGTGAACGACCCTAAACAATACAGCCGTACCGGCATGGTCACCCTGTATCTGCATGAAGGCCAGCCCGGCCACCATTTCCACGCGGGGCTGCTGAAGGAACTCGACGTACCGGATTTTCGCAAATTCAATACCGAAAACCCGAATATCGGCGCATTTACCGAGGGCTGGGCCCTGTATGCGGAAACCCTGGGTCACGAATTCGGTTTGTACGACGATCCGGAAGCCTACTTCGGCCACCTGAACGATGAATTGCTGCGCGCCGTCAGGCTGGTGGTCGATACCGGCATGCACGCCAAAGGCTGGACCCGCGAACAGGCGATTGCCTATGCGCGCGAAACGCTCGGCTACAGCGAGGCGCGCGCCAAGAACCAGATCGAGCGCTACATGGTGTGGCCGGCGCAGGCGCTGAGCTACAAAATCGGCGCGCTCAAGATCCTGGAATTGCGCGAGCGCGCGCGCAATGCGATGGGAGACAAATTCAGCCTGCCCAAGTTTCACGAAGTGGTGATCGGCGACGGCACCTTGCCACTGCCGCTGCTCGAAGCGCGGGTGGATCGCTGGATCGCATCGGCAAAATAACGGCACGCAGGATGGGGCTACGGCTCCCATCATTCGCGGCAGATCATATCGGCCCCGGTCCACAAATCATGCCGCAGGTGATAGGCTTGCAGGACTTTGACGCCGGGTACGAACACCGGGTCATAGTGAAGGAAATGAAGCAGGTTCATCACCAAACCGATCTTCTGCGTTTCAACCGGCCGGATGTCACTGCTGCCGTCATTGTCGCCATGATGCCTGGTATAGGGAGGCTTGAACTCCCAGCATTTCCCATGAAAATGCCTCGTGCGCATGGGCTCGCACAGCAATTCGCATGCGACGCAGCGCGACAAGCACAGAAGATTCATCATATCTTCATCCAGATCGTGGATACGCGCGTTGGCCAGCAGAATATCGCCAATACGCCAATAACGCACGCCGATTTCTTCCTCGCTCAGGTCTTCCTCGCATTCGAGCACGGCGTACTCGATCTGCTCGACCATCGCAATATCGGCCAACATCAGTGAAATTTCGTGTGCTTTCATTCATTGATTATAGTAGCGCCCTGAACACACATGGGAAATTCACTGACATGCAAGCCGACCGCTAGCTCGTTATCGATTTTGAAGCCACCTGCTGCGACAAGGGCACGGTGGCGCGCGACCATATGGAAATCATTGAAATTGGCGCCGTGATGGTCGACGGCGCCAGCCTCGCCGTGGTCGACGAGTTCCAGAGTTTCATCCTCCCGGTGCGGCACCCGGTGCTCACGCCGTTCTGCACCACGCTCACCTCGATTGAGCAAAAAGACGTCGACAGCGCGCCGCTGTTCGAGGAAGCGATCGATCATTTCAAAACCTGGCTGTATCAATACAGCGATTTCCTGTTCTTTTCCTGGGGCGACTATGACTTGAAACAGCTGCGCCAGGACTGCGCATTCCACAACGTGCCCTATCCGATCAGCGCATCGCACATGAACGTCAAGCGCCTGATGGCGCAACGCCAGAAGCTGTCCAAAAAACCGGGGCTGGGCGAAGCCATCCGGATGGCCGGCATGACCTTCGCCGGCGCGCACCATCGCGGCATCGACGACGCCCGCAATATCGCGCGCCTGCTGCCGTACGTTTTCGGGGAAGCGCGTCTGCGCCGCTGACCAGCCGGCAGCAAGCAGAGGCTCTCTCGCAGGAAAGAGAGTCTTTCATAGTAATCATTCCAAAAAATAGAACGGGTTGCTGGATGGAAGCGCTCGACGCAGGGGTGTCCGCAACGATGATTTCATCGTTGCCTGCCCTCGGTTCCATGGCGGGCTACGGTGCGATCAAGTCGAACCTTGTTCGATGTCCAAGGCGGGTTCCTGATGAAAAATAAACTATTTACATCAATTGAACGGAAACCCGAACCGGAAGGAGCTGATTATGAAGAACCTGCGTCCCACCAAACTGCTGCGGCCTCTGGCTGTTCAGCTCGGAATTACCTGTTGCGCCGTGATGTTGCCTGCTTCGGCATCCGCCGCCAATTTCTATAGCGGCGCGCACTGTGTCGCGGTTAGCGGCACTCCGGTTTATATCGACGGCATGATCCAGAATGCGTCCACCACGAGTGAGCTGAGGGTGAATTGTCCCGTGATCACGGACGGCATCCGCGGACTGGAAAAGGCAGGTGTACGAGTCTTTGACTACAGCGCGGCTTCCAACGTCCACTGTACCCTGACCAGCCGAAGCTCAGCTGCGCGCCCGTACTCTGCTCCTCGCATCGAGAGCTCGGGCCGTGGGGGACCACAGAGTCTTAATTCGGTGGGGGTGAACGGTGGTGGTGCCGGGTATCGTACCTACTTCAATTGCGTGATTCCCCGCAAGGCACCGACCGAGGAGCCGTCGGGGATTGAAGCGTACTTCGCCCTGGAACCGTTGTAGCACACGCCGGCGAGTTGAAAGAGGTGGCCAGTCGCGTGTCGAGCACCGAGGAGTGAAACCTCGTCGGACTCGACACGCATCGCGTTCATGGCTTGCCGAAGAACAAATAAAACGTCTGGTTGCCGCGTTCCCCAATTCCCACCGCCACGGTGAACGGCCCCAGGGCCGTATTCACCGCACCGAACACGGAATTGGCAAACTGGACCCGTTCCATCGGGTCGCCATTCAAGCGCCGGGTCATCTTGCCTATTTCGACCGAGGCGCCCAGATACACGTTGCGGGTGCCCAGCAAGGTCGTCTTGAGCGTGTACACACCGCGCCCGAACAGATAATCGCCCCCTAGGAACTGGCGCGCCTGGTAACCTGACAGGTTCAGGAATCCGCCCAGCGAAAACAATTCCATCAACGGTAAATCGTCGCCCCACAGTTTGCCCGCGCGACCCGCCACGCTGAAACGGTGCGCGCCACTGTTCCACGCCCTTTCGTGGCCCATGTCGAGGCGCTTGTAGGCGAGCGTGCTGCGCACCGAGGTCGGGGCGATACGGGCATTCACAAAGGTGAAATTTCCCGACGATGGAAACACCCAATCGTCGAGCCGGTCTTGCACGTATTCGAGTTTGATGACGCCGATCTGGTTTCTCTCGCTGGTCAATTGCGATACGCCGATGCTGGGATCGGAGCGCTCGGTGCCGCGTTCCAGGCCCACTTTGAAGGTGCTGTCGTCATCGACGTGATTGACCAGATCGATCCCGACGGACGCATGCTTGGCGCTGTAGGTCGCCACCGCCTTGTCGTTGATGATCAGGTTATCCTTGTTCTGCGAAAAACGCACTGTCGGCGCAATGTACCAGCGGCTTTCGCCTCCGAGCGGCTGATATAGCTGCGAGGTGAAGGAATTGAACTGGCCCAGCGACACGGTATTGCGCCATTCGAGCCCGGAGCGCGTCAGCCATTTGCCGCGATGCGCCAGCAGGATCGTAAAGTCGCTTTCGCCGGCCAGGTCGGTCGATAATCTCACGCCGGCCTGCAGATAATTCGGGCCCCATTGTTTTTCGACCGGTTCAATCACCAGGGTGCGCCCGTCCGGACCATGCTCGAAACGGTGCATGACGTTTTCAAAGTCGCCCGTCGAATACAGGCTGTTCATGTTGGCGTGCAGTTCCGCGGTACTGAATTGCTGGCCCGGCTTGATCGAGAATTTGCGGTTGATGAACCGTTCGCTGACATGTTTCAGCTGTCTGGTATCGATGCGCACCGAATTGACCTTGACCACGGCCGGATGGCGCGCCGCGCGCGCAGCCAGGTGCGCCTGGAAGTCGGCTTCCGACAGGGCCAGCGGCGCCAGGCGCTCCGCCGCCACGCGCGCGGCGGCGGCGCCCATGTCGATGGTCTTGGCGGAGTTTTCAAAATCGGCCGCGCTGAAGTCGCCCAGCTGCGGCAGGATCAAGACGTCGCGCGGCGTCAGTTCGCGCAGCGACGCCTCGACATTCTGCTCGGTGAGGATGTTGAGCATTTGCTGGCCCACGCCGAAGGCCGAGACGATCTGGTCGCGCTTGAGCAAGGGCGTGCCCAGATTGACGGCGATGACGATATCGGCACCCATGCCGCGCACCACATCGACCGGCAGGTTGCGCACCAGACCGCCGTCGAGCAGCGCGCGGTCGTCAATCTCGACCGGGGCAAACACGCCAGGCACCGACATGCTGGCCCGCATCGCGCGCGCAATGCCGCCGCGTTCGAGCACCACCATCTTGCCGTTTTCGATGTCGGTGGCCACGGCGCGAAATGGAATATCGAGTTCGTCGAAATGCGCGACGTCGCCGGTGTTGGCGGCCAGGGTATGAAAGAAGAATTCGATCTGCTGGCCGTAATTCAGGCCGCGTGGCAGGCGCATTTCGGCGTCGGAAAAGCCGATCTCGCCGCTGACGATGTTCTTGCGCTCGGTCGCCTTGGCGTAGGTTGAGCGTTCCAGGCGCGGCGGACTGTCGGTAAGGACCTTGTTCCATTCGACGCCGGCGATGCGTTTTTCCAGGTCGTCCGGACGGTTGCCCATCGCGTAGGCGCCGGCGACGATCGAACCCATGCTGGTGCCGACCACGTAATCGACCGGGATACGCATGTCTTCCAGGACTTTGAGCACGCCGATGTGGGCCACGCCGCGCGCGCCGCCGCCGGAGAGCACCAGGCCGATTTTGGGGCGCTGGGGAGGGTCGGCGGCGAGGACGGAGGAGTGGAAGACGGCGAGGAAGAGGAGGACGGAGGCGGAGAAGGCGCGCATGGCTTGACAGGTTGAGTTGAACGGCGAACGACAAGCACCCCGTCGTCTCCGGCATTGCCGGAACCGACTTCCCGCCTTCGCGGGAACGATGGGGACTACTCTGGCCGCAGCGGTGTAAAGGCATCCTTGCCGACCACCGTGTTCCACTGTCTGACTTTATATCCGGTCACCACGCCATGAAGCAGATACGGATCGGCTTTGGCAAACTGCTCCACCACCACCGGCGAATCGCTCTGGAACATCAGTACCGACATATCGGCCGGATCGGAAAACGCCCCGCCCATGATCAGTTCACCGCGCTCCTGCGCTTCCCATGCCAGTTTCAGGTGCTCATTGCGGTACTGGCCGCGACGTTCGAGATAATCCGGGGCCAGGTCGTAACATAACAAATAATGCATGCAATCTCCGTCAAAACGCCATCATAAAAACCGGTCGAGAATCTTCCGGCTGTGCTTGTCGATGGTGAACATATCGCGGATCAGGAACTGGATGCCGTGGTTATCGGCCACCAGCAGCGACGCATCGCCGATCCGGCGAATATCCTCTTCGCCCTTGAGCGTAAACGCGGTATCGCCCCGGTCGGTCTTCACTTCCCATGTGCATGGTGTGGCAAAACTGCTGACACTGACAATATGGTGAATCACCGGCATGAATTCGCGCCCATCGAGCTCATCTTGCACCAATTCACGGATTGCCGCTGGCAGTGCCCCCAGATTGTCGATCCAGCCGACTTCCTTGCCATTGGTCAGCACCATCGAAATACCCTGGTCCGGCGCCTGGATCGGGAACGCCCGCACCGGCGAGACGCCATAATGGACTTCGCCGTCTTCCGCCGTCAGTGTCAGCTTGCCGAAACTGTCGCGGCTTAATGTAAATACCGAGCTTGCTGCGCTTGCCATGTCTTAATCCCCGTCCTTGTCGTCCATATCCGTATCGACGTTGCGCGCCTGCGCTTCGTACAGCCGGAAATAGGCGCCTTCGCGCGCCATCAGTTCGTCGTGGCTACCCTCTTCCATCACCACGCCGCGGTCCAGCACCACCAGGCGGTCGGCCCGGTGCAAGGTCGACAGGCGGTGCGCGATGGCGATCGTGGTGCGGCCCTGCACCAGGTTATCGAGCGCTTTCTGGATTTCCTTTTCGGTTTCCGAATCGACCGACGAGGTCGCCTCGTCCATGATCAGGATGCGCGGATCGATCAGCAGCGCGCGCGCGATCGAAATGCGCTGGCGCTCGCCGCCCGACAAACCCTGCCCGCGCTCGCCCACCATCGAATCGTAGCCCTGCGGCAGGCGCAGGATGAACTCGTGGGCGTGCGCCGCGCGCGCCGAGGCGATGATTTCCTCGCGCGTGGCGTGCGGCTTGCCGTACGCAATATTTTCGGCGATGGTACCGAAGAACAGGAACGGCTCCTGCAGCACCAGCCCGATATTTTGCCGGTAATCGGACACCGCGAACGAGCGGATATCGACGCCATCGAGCAGAATCGCCCCTTCCGACACATCGTAAAAGCGGCAGATCAGATTGACCAGGGTACTCTTGCCCGATCCGCTATGCCCCACCAGGCCGACGAATTCGCCCGCCTTGATATTGAGGGAAATACCGCGGTTGACCGCGCGGTTGCCGTAACGGAAACCCACTTCACGCAAATCGATGCGCCCTTCGATCTTGTCGAGCTTGACGGGATTGGCCGGTTCCGGAACGCTCGATACATGGTCCAGGATATCGAAAATCCGCTTGGCGGCCGAAGCCGATTTCTGGGTGACCGACACGATGCGGCTCATCGAATCGAGACGGCCGTAAAACCGGCTGCTGTAGGTAATGAACAAGGTCAGCACGCCGACCGTGATATTTTTGTTCGACACCAGCCAGATGCCGAATACCCACACCACCAGCAAACCGAGTTCGGTCAGGAACGAGACGGTCGGCGAAAACAGCGACCAGACCCGGTTGAGTTTATCGTTGACGGCCAGGTTGTGTTTATTCGCATCGCGGAAACGGGTCGCTTCGCGCTGTTCCTGGGCAAAGGCTTTCACCACGCGCACGCCGGGAATGGTATCGGCCAGTACATTGGTTACCTCGCCCCATACGCGGTCGATTTTCTCGAAGCCGGTGCGCAGGCGGTCGCGCACGATATGGATCATCCATGCGATAAACGGCAGCGGCACCAGCGTAATCACGGCCAGCATCGGATTGATCGAGCACAGGATCACGCCGGTCATGATAATCATCAGCACGTCGGACGCGAAGTCGAGCAGGTGCAGGGATAAAAACACGCAGATGCGGTCGCTGCCGCTGCCAATGCGCGACATCAGGTCGCCCGTGCGCTTGCCGCCGAAATACTCCAGCGAGAGCTTCATCAAATGTTCATAGGTGGCCGAGCGCAGGTCGGCGCCCATCCGTTCCGACACCAGCGCCAGCACATAGGTCTTGCCCCAGCCCAGCAGCCACGCCAGCACCGCCGAACCGAACAGACCGGCCATGTACAGCCACACCAGGTTCTGGTCCACCGGCTGCCCGTTCTGGAACGGGATCAGCACGTTGTCCATCAACGGCATGGTCAGATACGGCGGTATCATATGCGCCGCGGTGCTGGCCAGCATCAGGAAGAAACCCAGCCCCAGCTGCCCGCTGTACGGCTTGGCGAAGCGCCACAGGCGGAACAGGGTCCAGGTCGACGGCGGCGTGTACAGCACCTTGGTGCAGATCGGACACTCGTCCTGCCCCGGTTCAAGCGGCGCCTTGCAGCTCGGGCACACGTTCTGCTCGGCCAGTTGCACCGGCAAGCCGCTGACAAAACTGTCGCGCTGCTCGCTGAAATGGTCGAGCACGCGGATCGCGTGCAGGTTCTGCCCCAGCGTGAAGCGCCAGGAGCTGAGCAAACCTTGCTCGTCGAACAATTGAAGATGGCCGACACCGGCATGATCGTGGTGCGTGAGCGACAATCCGGGACGGAATCCCCACTCGCGCCACTCGGTTTCGCCCGGCGCGCGCGCCAGCAGGCGGCGGCTGGTGACCAGCACCAAGCCTTTTTTGAAGCGCAATTTGGCGTCGAGGTCAACCTCGACCCCACTTAAAACGTTTTCCCCTGGTGCAAGTTTTTTAGCGACGTCAGCCTGCCAGTGTTCAGGCAGGGAAAGCGGCCCGGTGGGCGTCGTCATAGGAGAAACAGATGGATCTATAGTCATCGTAGTGCGGTTCCGGCTCTGGGCCACGAATTTACGGGCGGTAATTGTTCAACGTGGGCGCCGTCGGCAGGGGCTCCCGGGGATGCCGTACCAGCATGCCGCAGGGCATGCCCGCGCGACGCGATCGGGAATCCAGACTGGCAGAAATCGGTTCAGCACGGTAAGCTTCGTCTCTAGCAAGTATACAACATGATGCGCTTTGAAAAGCCTTACGAGGTCTTGGGGCGTGAACGACGCCAGGCCTGTTATCAAGAAATAACGACATGACAAAGAAGAAAGAAATCAGCGTTCTGCGGGTGAGCCACCTGCGCGGACCCAACATCTGGACCTATCGCCCGGTCATCGAGGCGTGGCTGGATATCGGCGCACTCGAAGATTTTCCCTCGAACCTGCTGCCCGGACTGTACGAACGCCTGACCGCCTGGCTGCCCGGCCTGATCGAACACCGCTGCGGCGTGGGCGAGCGCGGCGGCTTCCTGGAGCGCCTGCGCGAAGGCACCTGGTCCGGCCACATCCTCGAACATGTCGTTCTCGAACTGCAAAACCTGGCCGGCATGCGCACCGGCTTCGGCAAGACGCGCTCCACCGGCCAGCTGGGGCTCTACAAGATGGCCTTCCGCACGCGCCAGGAAGAAGTTGGCCTGGCCGCGCTCGACACCGGGCGCGCCCTGCTGATGGCCGCCATCGACGATACCGCGTTCGACCTGGACGCCGCCGTCGCCGCGCTCAAGGACATCGTCGACCGCCAGTGCCTCGGCCCGAGCACGGCCCACATTGTCGAAGCGGCCACCGAGCGCAAGATCCCGTTCATCCGCCTCACCAACGGCAACCTGGTGCAGCTCGGCCACGGCGCCGCCCAGCGCCGCATCTGGACCGCCGAAACCGACCGCACCAGCGCGATTGCCGAAAGCATCGCCAGCGACAAGGACCTGACCAAGACGTTGCTCAAATCGTGCGGCGTGCCGGTGCCCGAGGGCAGCCTGGTACGCAGTGCCGAGCAAGCCTGGGAAGAAGCGCAGGACATCGGCCTGCCGGTGGTCGTCAAGCCCTACGACGGCAACCACGGGCGCGGCGTCTCGCTCAACCTGATGACCCAGGCCGACGTTGAAAAAGCCTACCACCTGGCCGCGCGCAAGGGCGAGAGCGCCAGCGTGATCGTCGAGCGCTTCATCCCCGGCGACGAACACCGCCTGCTGGTGGTCGGCACGCGCATGGTCGCTGCCGCCAAGGGCGAATCGCTGTGGGTCACCGGCGATGGCGTGGGCGACATCATCGCCCTGGTCAACGGCCAGATCAACACCGACCCGCGCCGCGGCGTTGGCGAAGATTCGCCGCTCAACCTGGTCGCGCCGGACGTCTCCGCCGAAATCATTCTCGAACTCGAACGCCAGGGATTGAGCGCGCACTCGGTCCCGCTGGCGGGCCAGAAAGTGCTGATCCAGCCGAACGGCAACGTCGCCATCGACGTCACCGACCAGGTCCACCCGTCGATCGCCCACGCCGCCGCGCTGGCCGCGCGCATCGTCGGCCTGGACATCGCCGGGATCGACCTGGTGGCCGAAGACATCACCCGTCCGCTCGACACCCAGCGCGGCGCCATCATCGAAGTGAACGCCAGTCCCGGCCTGCTGGCCCACCTCAAACCCGGCCAGGGCGAAGCACGCCCGGTCGGCACGGCCATCATCGAGCACCTGTTCGCCGCTGGCGACAGCGGCCGCATTCCGGTGGTCGGCGTGACCGGCACCAGGGGCACCAGCCTGATTGCGCGCCTGATCGGCTGCCTGGTGCACCTGACCGGCAAGCATACGGGCGTGGCCAGCGGCCAGGGCCTGTTCCTCGACCAGCGCCAGGTCACCGGCGAGAGCGCCATGACGTTCGAGGCCGGCCAGCGCCTGCTGATCAACCGCACCGTCGAAGCGGCTGTTTTTGAAAGCAACGCACGCACGATCTTGTCCGAAGGCCTGGCCTACGACAAATGCACGGTGGGCGTGGTGACCGACATGGATGGCCACGAAGCGCTGACCGACTTCCACATCATGGATGCCGACAGCATGGCCAACGTGATGCGCACCCAGGTCGACGTGATCCTGCCTCACGGCGCGGCGGTGCTCAACGGCGCCGATGAACGTGTCGCGGCGCTGGCCGAGCTGTGCGACGGGCGCGTGATCTTCTACGCGCTCGACCCCGAACTGCCCGTGATCGTGGCGCACCGCGCCGCCGGCGAACGCGCGGTCTTCATGCGCGGCCAGGACGTGGTGCTTGGCGACGGCGCGCAGGAAACGGTGCTGTTCCAGATGTCCACGCTCAAGCCGGGCACCGCCAGGTATCCCGAAACGGTACTGGCGGCGGTGGCGGCGGCATGGGCGCTGGACGTACCGGCGGCCCTGATCGGCGCCGGCCTGCGCACCTTCGACACGGCTGCGAATACCACAGCCAAAAAAGCCAAACTTTAACAAAACAGCGCCCGGCCGGAAACGGCCGGGCTGCCGGCAGTGTCAACGCCCAAGGGCGCAGCGACGCACCAGCGCAACACTTAGGATGAAACGGTTTATGGAAGTATCTCGCGTACGGGCCCTGCGTGGTCCCAACCTCTGGAGCCACCACACTTCGATCGAAGCGATCGTTGCCTGCACCAGCGCCGAACAGGATATCGACGCCCTGCCCGGCTTCGAAAAGCGCCTGCGCGCGCTGTTCCCGCAAATGAGCTCCCTGCAAACGCTCGGCCACTACGACCCCATCGCCATGGCCCAGGTGCTGGAACTGGCGGCGCTGTCGTTGCAGGCGCAAGCCGGCTGCCCGGTCACCTTCAGCCGCACCACCGCCACGCCCGAAAAGGGCATCTACCAGGTCGTGGTCGAGTACTCCGAAGAAGCGGTCGGGCGCCTGGCCATGGACCTGGCCGCGCAACTGTGCGCCGCCGCTGCCGACGATACCCCGTTCGACCTGGGCGCCGCCCTCGCGCAACTGCGCGACCTCGATGAAGACGTGCGCCTGGGCCCGAGCACCGGCGCCATCGTGCAAGCCGCCGTGGCGCGCAACATCCCGTTCCGGCGCCTGACCGACGGCAGCCTGGTCATGTTCGGCTGGGGCAGCCGCCAGCGCAAGATCCAGGCCGCTGAAATCGACAGCACCGGCGCGATTGCCGAATCGATTGCGCAAGACAAGGAACTGACCAAGAAACTGCTGCACGCGGCCGGCGTGCCGGTGCCGCTCGGCCGCGTCGCCGCCGACCCGGACGACGCCTGGGCCGCCGCGCTGGAAATCGGCCTGCCGGTCGTGATCAAACCGAAGGACGGCAATCAGGGCAAGGGCGTGACGGTCAACGTCACCACGCGCGAGCAGCTGGTGGCCGGCTACCACGCCGCCGCTGAATTTCGCGACGATATCCTGGTCGAGCGCTACCTGCCCGGCCACGACTTCCGCCTGCTCGTCATCGGCAACAAACTGATCGCCGCCGCACGGCGCGACCCGCCCATCGTCGTTGGCGACGGCAAGCACACCGTGCGCGAACTGGTCGACCAGGTCAACCTCGACCCGCGCCGCGGCAATGGGCATTCCACCTCGCTGACCAAGATCCGCTTCGACGACATTGCGCTGGCCAGCCTGGCCAAGCAAGGGCTGGTGGCCGAATCGGTCGCGCCCAAGGGGCAGCGCGTCATCCTGCGCAATAACGCCAACCTCTCGACCGGGGGCGCGGCCAGCGACGTTACCGACGACGTCCATCCCGAAGTGGCCGCGCGCGCGATTGCCGCCGCCCACATGGTGGGACTGGACATCTGCGGCGTCGACCTGGTGTGCGACAGCGTGCTCAAACCGATCGAAGAGCAGAACGGCGGCATCGTCGAAGTCAACGCCGCCCCGGGCTTGCGCATGCACCTCTCGCCCTCGTTCGGCAAGGGCCGTGCGGTGGGTGAAGCAATCATCTCCTCCCTGTTCGCCGACGGCGACGATGGCCGCATTCCCGTGGTGGCCGTCACCGGCACCAACGGCAAGACCACCACGGTGCGCCTGATCGCCCACCTGCTCACCGCCGGCGGCCTGCGCACCGGCATGACCAACACCGATGGCGTCTACATCGAAGGCCGGCGCATCGACAGCGGCGACTGCAGCGGCCCGCGCAGCGCGCGCAACGTGCTGCTCCATCCCGACGTCGACGCCGCCGTGTTCGAAACCGCGCGTGGCGGCATGCTGCGCGAAGGACTCGCGTTCGACCGCTGCCAGGTGGCCGTGGTCACCAACATCGGCGCGGGCGACCACCTGGGCCTGAACTACATCACCACGGTCGAAGACCTGGCGGTACTCAAGCGCGTGATCGTGCAGAACGTCGCCGACAGCGGCGTGGCGGTGTTGAACGCCAACGACCCGGTGGTGGTTGGCATGGCCAGCAACTGCCGCGGCAGCGTCACCTTCTTCACGGCCGACGCCGGGCATCCGGTCATGTCGACCCACCGCGCCCAGGGTCAGCGCGTGGTCTACGTGGACGGCGGCATGCTAGTTGCCGCGCAAGGCAAGCTTGAGCACCGCATCGCGCTGGCCGAGGTGCCGATCACGCGCGGCGGCAGCATCGGCTTCCAGGTCGATAACGTCATGGCCTCGGTGGCGGCCGCGTGGGCGGTCGGCACGGCGTGGGAGGACATCCGCGCCGGGCTCACATCGTTCGCCAACGAGAGCGACAACGCGCCGGGGCGCTTCAACGTCTTCAGCTACCGCGGCGCGACCGTGATTGCCGACTACGGCCATAATCCGGACGCCATCCTGGCGCTGGTGGGTGCCGTGGAAAGCATGCCGGCCAAGCGGCGTTCGGTGGTGATCAGCGGCGCGGGCGACCGGCGCGACGAAGACATCCGCCAGCAGACCGAGATTCTGGGCGCCGCGTTCGACGAGGTGCTGCTGTACCAGGACCAGTGCCAGCGCGGGCGGGCCGACGGCGAAGTCGTCGCGCTGCTGCGCCAGGGCCTGACGGGCGCCGTGCGCACCACGCACGTGGACGAAATCAACGGCGAGTTCATTGCGATCGACACGGCGCTGGCGCGTCTCGGCGAAGGCGACCTGTGCCTGATCCTGATCGACCAGGTCGACGAAGCGCTGGCCCACATCGCCGGCCGCATCGCCCAAGGCTAACCGCCACTCACAATTACCCAACCGGGGTCAGAGCTCTGATTCGAAACAATTGCCTGCCAGAGGTCAGAAAATCCACTGGATCAAGCTCTCACCTCCTACAACCGGGGTCAGAGCTCTGATTTGAAATTGTTTTGAACAAGCAACCGGCCCAGCTCGGATACATCCTCACCCAGCGCAACGTCATCGCTCTGTATCCAGCCCCTGATTGACCAGATTCCCGACGCTCCAGCTCCGGTGTGTAGCTAGACTATTTTTGCAAGACTGTAATTAATTGCTAGTCAG
>NZ_JAVCWL010000032.1:0-96191 GCF_030846505.1 Massilia pseudoviolaceinigra
CCTAGCAGCAATGCTGATACCATCAATTCATGCCCGAGGAAGAGTGAGATATCTCCAGCGCCGTTTGGATTTCGATTAGCCAACTGGCCCCGCAAACTCAAACTCCACCAGCGCATCATCCGGCCAGCTCTCATCGTGCAGCGGCACCACATACGTCCTCCCGCCGCCTCCCACGGCCGTGGCCGGCGCAGTCTCGCTGCGCTCCCCCGCAACCATGCGATACCCGGCAATCGCCCTTGGCGCCAGCTGCACCAGATACACCCGCTTGCTTGTGCACGGCCCGCCGAGCGCCATGAACAGCGTGCGCCTGGCGAACGACAGGTCCTTGCGCTCCACTGCCCAGCGTACTGCGCATTCGAGCCGTAAATCCCCGAGCCGGCGCGCATTGGCGGGCACGTCCGGCGTGCGTATGCTCGGGCGCCAGCGGAAGCTGCCTTTCTTGCGATTGAGGATGATTTCAGCATCCTCATCCAAGGCAGCCTGATCGCGCGGCATCGCGAAGGTGCCATCGGCCGCCAGCGGCACGCCGATGTTGGTGTCGTTGCCCGCAACCCGGATCGTCACGCCTTCGATGCTGATGTCTGGCGTACTCGGGCGCAGCAGGAAGCGCAACGCCGCTGCCGGAGCTAGCGATTGCTTAGCCTCGAACGCATCGAGCCCGGCAACAAACGCCCGGTAGGTCTTGAAATCAGGATCGCGCAACGCGTTGATCTGCACCGTCTCGACTTCCTTGACGGCCTCGGCTTCCTGGGCGGGAGCGTTGCCAGCCGCCAGCATCATGGCAATCAGTAATGTGAACTTCATCAAATTTATTCGTAACGCAAACAATCGACCGGCAGCAGCCTGGACGCGCGCCGTGCCGGGTAAAAACCGAAGAACACGCCTACCAGGCTGGAGAAGCCGCAGGCAACAATCACCGCGGACACGGTGATCACGACGTCGAACTTGCCGGTGGCGGTAATTGCCGCAGCCAATCCCATGGCGATGGCGATGCCCACCACGCCGCCAGCGAGGCAAATCACCACCGCTTCAGTCAAAAATTGCAACAGCACATCGCGCGGCTTGGCGCCGATAGCCATGCGGATACCGATCTCGCGCGTGCGCTCGGTCACCGACACCAGCATGATGTTCATGATGCCGATGCCGCCCACCACCAGCGAAATGGCGCCGATCACGCCCAGCATGGCGGCAATCCCGGCGCTGATCTTGCCGGCCGTCTCCGCGAACGAGGCCAGGTTGTCGATGCGGAAGTCGTCCGGTTCCTCGAACTTGATGTGATGGCGGTCGCGTAAGGTTTCGTTGATGTCTTCGATGGCGTCCTGCAAGTTGCCGTCCGATTTACCCTGCGCCACGACGTAATGCACATTGTCGGGGAAGGGATTGCGGATCAGGTGGGCGCGGGCGGCGGTGATCGGCACCAGCACCAGTTCGGATAAATCCGGCCCGTCGACCTGCTTGCCTTCGCCGTGCAGGACCCCAACGACCTGGAAGGCGACATTTTCGATGCGGATATATTTGCCGAGCGGGTCCATCTTGTAGAAAAACTGGTCGGCGACCTTGTGGCCGATGATCACGCTGCGCGAGGCGGCGCGCACGTCGGCCTCGCTGAACACGCTGCCCAGTTCGATCTTCCAGTTGCGGATCTTGAACATGGCGGGCGTCACCCCGTGCACGATGCTCGACGAGGTTTCGTTGCCGACTGCCAGCTTGAAGCCGCCTTGCAGCGCCGGCGCCGCGCCGGACAGGCTGGACAGGGAATTCAAGGCGGCCGCGTCGGCCAATGTCAGTGCCGGCGCGGCGCCTGCGCGCATGCGCTGGGCCGCGGCGCGGTTGCCGCCCGGCGAAATGAACAGCATATTCGTGCCCAGCGCTTCGAGTTCCTTGCCGATGAAGCGCTGCATGCTGTCGCCCAGGGCCAGCAGCAGCACCACCGAGGTGATGCCGATGATGATGCCGAGCATGGTCAATGCGGTGCGCAGGCGGTTCGCGCTCATCGAGCGGAATGCTTCGATCACAACCTGGAAGAAATTCATGGCGCGCCTCCGTGCGCCAGCGCCTGCTGTTCGTGGCTGAGCGCCAGTTCGCGCAAGCCGTCGGCGGCCGGGCCATCGTACAGCACGCGTCCGTCTTTCAGGCGCATCAGGCGCTTGCTGTAGGCGGCGATGTCGGGCTCGTGCGTGACCAGCAGGATCGTGATGCCGCGTTCCTCATTCAATTGCTGGAAGGAGCGCATGATGTCGACGCTGGTCTGGGTGTCGAGGTTGCCGGTCGGCTCGTCGGCCAGGATCAGCGGCGGATCGCCCACCAGCGCGCGGGCGATCGCTACCCGTTGCTGCTGTCCTCCGGACAATTGATTGGGCGTGCGCTTGGCGTACTCGGCCAGGCCGACCCGCTCCAGCTCGACCAGCGCCTTGGCGTGCGCCTTCGCGCGCGACACGCCGGCGTAGATCAGCGGCAAGGCCACGTTCTCGGCCACGCTCATGCGCTTGATCAGATTGAAGCTCTGGAACACGAAGCCGATGGTCCGGTTGCGCACGGTTGCCAGTTCGGCGCGCGAGAGCGTCAAGGTATCGATCCCGTTGAGCAGGTAAGTGCCGCCGGTGGCCTGGTCCAGGCAGCCGAAGATATTCATCAGGGTCGACTTGCCCGAGCCGGATTGCCCCATCACAGCCAGAAAGTCGCCGCGCGGCACCATCAGGTCGATGCCGAACAGCACTTGCGTCTCCATGCTGCCCGAAAAATAGCTTTTCGTGACCTGACGGATATCGATCAGCGGCGTGTCCTGCGCCGGCATCAGAACTCGCTCTTGGCGCTGGCGTTGGCGCGCGTGATGACTTTATCGCCCTTTTTCAGCTCGCCCGACAGCACTTCGGTGTAGCGGAAGTTGGACAGGCCAATTTTGATGTCGACCGGTTTGGCATCGTTCTTCTCGTCGAGCTTGTAGATCTTGAAGATGCGCGCCGTTTCGTTCTTGCTGCGGAAGGTGATGTCCTCATCCTCGGCCGGCGGCGGCACGGCCGGGGCGGCTTTGCCGTCGGCCGCATTTTCCTTTTGTCGTTTCTTCTGCTCCTTTTCCAGCTCTTCATCGCTGAGGCGGAAACGCAGGGCGGCCGTGGGAATGCGCAGCACGTTGGGGCGGTTGCCGACCACCAGGCGCACCTGGGCCGTCATGCCGGGTTTCAGCAACTCTTCCTTGTTTTCCACGTCGAGCACGACGTTGTAGGTGACCACATTTTGCACCACGTTCGCCGCCAGGCGGAACTGGCGCATGGTGGCCGCAAATTCGCGGTCGGGATAGGCGTCGACCACGAAGTGGGCCGGCTGGCCATCTTTCAGGGCGCCAACGTCGGCTTCCGAAACGCTGGTGTCGATCTGCATCTTGGTCAGATCCTTGGCGATCTGAAACAGGTTCGGCGTGGTGAAGGAGGCCGCCACCGTCTGGCCCAGGTCGATCGTGCGCTTGATGACGACGCCATCGATGGGGGCGCGGATGACGCTGTTGTCGAGGTCGGCCTGGGCGCGCGCCAGTTGCGCTTCGGACAGCTTGATATTGGCCTTGGCCACGTCCAGCTCGCGGCGCGCCTGGTCGAGGGTCAGACTGGAGACGTAGTTCTGGGCCACCAGCCGTTCATTGCGCTCGAAGTTCGCTTGCGCCAGGCGCATCGAAGCCTGGGCCGAGGCCAGTCCGGCTTCGACCTGGCGGATCTGGGCGTTGAAGATGGTCGGGTCGAGTTTGAGCAGCACCTGGCCCTTTTTCACGTGGTCGTTGAAGTCGGCCTTGAGCTCGACCACCGTGCCCGACACTTGCGAGCCGACATTGATCAGCGCCACCGGATTGATGGTGCCGGTGGCCGTGACGGTTTGGGTGATGGTGCCGGTGTCGACCTGCGCGGCGCGGTAGCGCGACTCGGGGATGACCGGCGGTTTTTTCGATTGCAGGTAGGCAGCGCCGGCGGCGCCGGCAGCGAGCACGGCGATCAGGATGGCTACGCGTTTCCGGGTGAATAATGTCATTGGCTTCAACAAGGCTGGCGCGGCAGCGCGACGTCGTAGTGTCCGCCATTTGTGCTAGTTAGGCAACATGCATACGTGAAACTTTTTGGTGCATGGGGCAAATGTCGGCGATGCCGATCACGTTGTGCAGGCGCGCCATGAACAGGTCGAGCAGGTCGGGGTCCGGGGCGCGCAGGTTCAGGAAAATGGTGTCCTTGCTGGTGCGGCTGTCGAGCTCCAGCGCGGCCAGTTGCAGGCCGCCGCGGCGCGCGATGGCTAGCACGGCTTCGAGGGTGTCCAGGGTGGCCGTCTTGGGCACGGAAAAACTCAGGGGGAGGTGGCTATCGTTCATGTCGAAAGGATATCTGGAGGGGTGCGGAATAGGCTTTTGAAGTGACGACTGGTTTGCAGATTGGTGGAAGATTCTTCTGCTATGGATGTAGTATTGTGATAATTCTTCTTTAGAGGTGCCAAAAGCCATGAATGCTGCCGAACTTGATGAAATTGACCGCAAGATCTTGCGCGAGCTGCGCCGTGACGGGCGGATTTCAAATACACAGCTTGCCGAGAAGATCGGCTTGTCGGCGTCGCCCTGCTGGAATCGGGTGCGGCAGATGGAGGAGGCGGGGGTGATCGAAGGCTATACCGTGCTGCTGAGCCAAAAGGCGCTGGGCGTACCCGATACGGTGATGATCGAGGTGACCCTGGACCGGCATGATGACGATACCTTCGAGCGCTTCGGACAGGCGCTGGCCGATATGCCGGAAGTGCTGGAGGCGTATTTGTTGACCGGGGAGTACGATTACCTGATCAAGGTGGCGGTGGCGGGGACGGCGGGGTACGAGGAGTTTTTGCGGCGCAGGTTGTACAAGCTGCCGGGACTGCGGCACAGCAGGTCGACGTTTGTGCTGAGGGTGATGAAGCGGAGTTATTCGCCGGAGCCTTAGTCCCGTCGTTCCCGCCTTCGCGGGAACGACGGGGGGAGCGGGAACGACGTGGGGGGAGCGGGAAGTCGTTTCTGGCAATGCCAGGAACGGCGGGTACGCTTACGACGAACTAAACCTCACCACCCGGTTCCGTCCCGCACCCTTGGCCATGTACAGCGCCCGGTCCGCTTCGCCCAGCAGCACGGCAATATCGCCCGAATTTTCCAGCGCGTGCGTCGCTAGGCCGATGCTCACGGTCACATACCCGGTCAGCTCGGTCTTGGCATGCGGAATCGCCAAAGCGGCAATGCGCTCGCGCATCTTCTCGGCCAGTACCTGGCTGTGTTCAGCCGTCATCTCCGGCAGAATCACGGCGAATTCCTCACCGCCATAACGCGCAATCAGGTCCGCCGGCCGCTGCAGCATGGCCGCCAGCGCGTGCGCCACCTTGATCAAAGTGTCATCCCCCTGCTGGTGCCCGTAATGGTCGTTGTACGGCTTGAAGAAATCGATATCGATCATCAGCAGCGACAGCGGCGTGCCGGAGCGCTTGGCGCGCCGCATTTCCTTTTCCATCGCCACATCGAAATGGCGCCGGTTGGCAATCCCGGTCAGGCCGTCCGAAAACGTCTGCGAGCGCAGTTCGAGTGCCTGGTCGCGCAGCAGCCGTTCGCGGTGGACGGCCACGCTCACGTCCGTAATCTGGATCAGGCAATGGCGCTCCAGATCCGGTACGTCGAGCGGCGTCACGGCCACCGCCTGCTGCATGCGTTCGCCCGCCTCGCGCGCCGCGGCGTTGACGAACAGCGCAAACGGCGCCTTGTGCAAGGTTTGCGATAACACCGATGGAAAATTGTCGCGCAGCGCCTGGCGCACGGCGCCGTCGATGCGCTTGCCGCCCAGCTCAGGGAACAGGACGAAAAAATCCTGCCCCACCACGCTCTCGGCCGGCAAGTCCGAATACTGGCTCATCCAGCGGTTCCATACCACCACGCGCCGTGCATGGTCGAGCACGATCGTGCCCAGATTGATCGCGCCGAGCACGCTTTCAAGCATGCCCTGGCCGGGTGCCGCGGCGTCTGCCATGTCAGGCCGGACCCATGATCTTGGCAAGGTAGCGGTCGACCTGGACTTGCAGGTCCTGGAGCGCGGTCAGGTCGAGGATGAAGGCCACATAGCCGTGGATCTGGTGTTTTTCGAGGATGAAGTCGATATGCAGCATCAGCACCACGGTATCGCCCAGGCCGCCGGTGGCACTGAGGATTTCTTCGCTGGTGCCCACGTGGTACTCGGGCAGGGACCCGCTCAGTTCTTGCGCGAAAATATTGGCCAGGGTGCCGACGCAGGAGTTGAGAATGATGTTGCCGATCTCGCTCAGCGCTTCCTGCTCCATCTCCGTCAATTCCTTGAGCGGCACCGACTCGCCCACCATCAGGCGCACGATGTCGAGGCTCTTGTCCTCGGGGAACATCAAAATGGCTTCGGTCTTGAACGCACCTTCGTAGTGCTGGCTGACGCCGCACACACGCGCACTGTCCTTGTTGCCCAGCATCTCAGCGGCTTCTGCACGGTTGAGGAAGCTGATCGACGGTACCGACATCGTCACTTCCTCATTGACGATCTCGCTCATCGACTTGGCCGCGTGGCCCACGCCGATGTTGAAGATCTCGACCAGCGCATCGTGCTGCAGTTCGCTGAGATTGAACATGGTCACTCCAGGGCGCCGATCAGGGCATGGATGCGCGTTTCGGTGATGGGTTTTTCCATGAAGCCGATGCCCAGTTCGGTGGCGCGGCTACGGGTGGCGTTCTGGACGTTGGCGGTGACGAGCGAAATGTGGGCGTCCGGGCAGGCGGCGCGCAGGTGCTCGGCAGCGGCCAGGCCGCCCATGCCAGGCATGTTGACGTCGATGAGAATGAGAACGGGGGACAGGGTTTTCACCTTCTCGATCGCTTCTTCGCCGGTGCCGGCTTCTTCCACCTTCCAGTCGGGTTGCCGGCTGAGGATGAATTGGCGCGCCATCAGCCGCGATACCCGGCTGTCATCGACGACAAGGACCGTTTTCGTTTCGTTCATGTCACTTTCCCAGAGAATCTATGCATCGAGGCATTTTCGCATAGATTCCCACCCCGTATAGGTAAAACGGGCCAGCCGTATCCGCGACTTGGTTACGTTCATGCGACATGGCAACAAAATTGGGCAGGAAAGGTGTATTGGCGAGGTGCGATCCGTTAAAATAAGAGCATTCCTCCTTTTTCTCCCCTTATTTTCTGACATGACTCAAGACGAATTGAAACAAGCCGTGGCCCGCGCCGCCATCGCCTACGTGGTTGACGGCGAGATCATCGGCGTTGGCACGGGCTCCACCGCCAATTTCTTCATCGATGAGCTGGCCACCATCAAGGACCGCATCAAGGGTACGGTGGCCTCGTCCGAAGCGACCGCGGCGCGCCTGCGCGGCCACGGCATTGCCGTGTACGACCTGAACGACGTAACCGAGATCGCCGTCTACATCGATGGCGCCGACGAAATTACCGCCAGCGGCGCCATGATCAAGGGCGGCGGGGCAGCCCTGACGCGCGAGAAAATCGTCGCTTCCGTGTCGCGCCAGTTCGTCTGCATCGCCGATGGCTCCAAGCTGGTGCAGACCATGGGCGCTTTTGCGCTGCCGGTCGAAGTGCTGCCGATGGCGCGCGCGGCCGTGATGCGGCGCCTTGCGGCCCTGGGCGGCCAGCCGCGCCTGCGTCTCAAACCCGGCACCGAACAAGCCTTCATTACCGATAACGGTGGCGAGATCATCGACGTGGCAGGCCTGTCGATCACCGATCCGGTCGGGCTGGAGCAACAGATCAACCAGATCGTCGGCGTCATCGCCGTCGGCCTGTTTGCCCAGCGCGGGGCCGATGTGTGCCTGCTGGGAACAAGCGAAGGCGTCAAGACGCTGACGTTTTAAGCCATCCAAGACATCGATTCGGCAAGAAATCGATCAAACATGAAGTTAAAGAAGTAGTTCAACGACGGGGATAACATGAAGCGATTGCTTTTGGCGGTGATGTGTGTGGCGGTGCTGGGCGGCTGTTCGTCGGCCAGGAAACAAAAAGTCGCGGCGCGGCAAGCGCCGGTGAAGGTGGCCGTCGCGCCAGTGCAAGCACCAGCGCTCGACGCCAAGGGCCAGCCGATCGCGCACGTGCCGTTCCGCCCCGGCATTTCGTCGGTGACGGTGGAAAACATGGCCAAGAAGCAGGGTTGTAAGGGCGGCGTGGGTGCCGGCCTGATGACGCCGCCGGGCCCGGTCGAGGTGTATCGCATGGTGTGCGATAACCGTACCATTTTCCAGGCCAAGTGCGAATTGCGTCAGTGCAAGGCGATTTGAAGCAGATCTGATGAAAGCTGGCGCGGCCCGGAGAGGGCGCGCGCCAGTTTGCTGAAGGCTTGCTCAGTCCGCTGGTGGGACGTAGCCTTGGGCAGCGTCGGCGCCATCGCCGAAGAAATGCTTTTCCATCTGCGTGGCCAGGTATTTGCGTGCGCGCTGGTCGGCCAGGTTCAGGCGGTTTTCATTGACCAGCATGGTCTGGTGCTTGAGCCATGCGGCCCAGGCTTCCTTCGACACCGATTCCCAGATTTTCTTGCCCAGCTCGCCCGGGTAAGGCGGGAAGTCGAGTCCTTCGGCTTCCTTGTTCAGTTTGATGCAATGTACGGTGCGAGCCATGTGTACTCCTCAAGCGGATAAGTGTAAAGGCGTGATTATAAAGACTTAATCAGCACTTGGGATTTGCGCTGCCAGTTATACATATGCTGGCGGTCCTTGGGCAAGGCGTCGACCGTGGCCGGCTTGAAGCCGCGCTTCTGGAACCAGTGCGAGGTGCGCGTGGTGAGCACGAACAGCTGCTTGAGGCCGGCCGCGCGGGCGCGGTTTTCCACGTGCTTGAGGATACGCTCGCCGTCGCCCTGGGCCTGCACTTCGGGGTTCACCGTCAGGCAGGCCATTTCGCCCATTTTCGATTCCGGGAACGGATACAGGGCGGCGCAGCCGAAGATCACGCCATCGTGCTCGATCACGGAGAACTGGTCGATCTCGCGTTCGATCAGTTCGCGCCCGCGCTTGACTAGGGTGCCGTCGGCTTCGAGCGGCTCGATCAGCTTGATGATGCCGCCCACGTCTTCAATGGTGGCGCGGCGCAGGCTTTCCAGGTTTTCGTGGCTGATCATGGTGCCCACGCCATCGTGGGTGAACAGTTCGAGCAGGGCCGAACCGTCCATCTCGAACGGCACGATGTGGGCGCGCGGCACGCCGCTGTTGCAGGCCTTGATGGCGTGCTGCAGGTAGAACGCGGCGTCGGGCGGCAAAAAGCCCGCCTGCAGCACGGCTTCGGCCTGGTGCGAGGACAGTTCGCGGATTTCGGCGCCGCCTTCGTCAACCATCATCGGCGTTTCGGTGATGAATACGAGTTTGTCGGCGTGCAGGGCAATCGCGGCCGACACGGCCACGTCTTCCATGGTCAGGTTGAACGCTTCGCCGGTCGGCGAGAAACCGAGCGGCGAGAGCAGCACCGGGCTGTCGGTGGCCAGGATCGCGTGGATGGTTTCGGCGGCGATCTTGCGCGGCATGCCGGTCAGTTCCAGGTCGACGCCATCGATCACGCCAAGCGGGCGCGCGGTGACGAAGTTACCTGAGATGATGCGGATGGCGGCGTGCGCCATCGGCGTGTTGGGCAAACCCTGGCTGAAGGCGGCCTCGATGTCGAGGCGCAGTTCGCCGGCCGCTTCTTTCGCGCATTCGAGGGCGGCGGTGTCGGTGATGCGGATGCCGTTGTGAAAACGGCCTTCGACGTTGCGCAGCGCGAGCTGCTCGGCGACCTGGGGCCGCGAGCCGTGCACGATCACCACCCGGATATCGAGGGCGACGAGCAGCGACAAATCCTGGGCCAGCACCGGCAGCGCGCCGGCGGTGACGAGTTCACCCGGAAAGGCGACCACGAAGGTCTTGCCACGGAACGCGTGGATGTACGGCGCGACTGAGCGCAGCCATTGGACGAATTGGTTAGGGGTTTCCATTTGGCGCATTATAATTCGCTGCGCGACTTGCGCGCTAAATTCATGTAAAAACAATGTCAGAACAGAGTAACAAGCCTTCCGCACCGCCGTCGCCACCCGTCGCCACGCCCCGCAATGCCAGCGAGGCGGGTCAACCCGCGCCGCGCGGGTCTCAATCCCGCCAGCCGGGGGAGGGCGAGCGCCAGGGGGCGGGAGCGCGTCCGCCAAGGGAAGGGCAGCCAGCCGGTGAAGGTCCGGCGCGCACTCCGCGCCCACCCCGCGAAGTCCAGCCGGCCGGTGAACGTGCGCCGCGTGAAGGGCAGCCAGCCGGTGAACGTCCGGCGCGCACGCCGCGCCCACCACGCGAAGGCCAGGCAGCCGGTGAGCGTGCGCCGCGTGCAGGGCAGCCAGCCGGCGAACGTCCGGCGCGCGCCCCGCGCCCACCACGCGAAGGCCAGGCGGCCGGTGAGCGTCCACCGCGCGAAGGTCAGGCAGCCGGTGAACGTGCGCCACGCGAAGGCCAGCCAGCGGGCGAACGTCCGGCGCGTGCGCCGCGCGAGTTGTTTCGCACGCCGCTGCCGCCGATTACCTTTCCCGAAGACCTGCCGGTCTCCGGGCGCCGCCAGGACATCGCCAAGGCGCTGCTGGAGAATCAGGTCATCATCGTGTCCGGCGAAACCGGTTCCGGCAAAACCACCCAGCTGCCCAAGATTTGCCTGGAGCTGGGACGCGGCCAGAAGGGTCTGATCGGCCACACCCAGCCGCGCCGGATCGCCGCGTCGTCCACCGCCAAGCGCATCGCGCAGGAACTGGGCACGCCGCTGGGCGTGCACGTGGGCTTCAAGGTGCGCTTTACCGACACCTTGCAGCCGGGCGCCTCGGTCAAGCTGATGACGGACGGGATCCTGCTGGCCGAAACCCAGACCGACCCGCTGCTCAAAAACTACGACACCATCATCATCGATGAAGCGCACGAGCGCAGCCTGAACATCGATTTCCTGCTTGGTTACCTCAAGCAGCTGCTGCCGCGCCGTCCCGACCTGAAAGTGATCATCACCTCGGCGACGATCGATGCCGACCGCTTCGCGCGCCACTTCGCCAACGGCGACAAGCTCGCGCCCGTGATCGAAGTGTCGGGCCGCCTGTACAAGGTGGAAGTGCGCTATCGCCCGGTGGACCGCGACCCGGTGGCGGTGGCGCCGCCAGTGGCGTCGGGCAAACCGATGCCGAAGGCGCAGGCCGCGCGCGACAAGCGCGACCTGATGGACGCCGTGGTCGATGGCGTCGACGAATTGTGCCGCCTCGGTTCGGGCGATGTGCTGGTGTTCCTGCCGGGCGAGCGCGAGATCCGCGATTGCGCCGAAGCCCTGCGCAAGCACCATCCGCCGCACGTCGAGATCCTGCCGCTGTTCGCCCGCCTGTCGGTGGAAGAGCAGGAGAAGGTCTTCAAGATCACCAATGCGCGCCGCATCGTGTTGGCCACCAACGTGGCCGAGACCTCGCTGACGGTGCCGGGCATCCGCTACGTGGTCGACGCCGGCCTTGCGCGCGTGAAGCGCTACAGCTTCCGCAACAAGGTCGAGCAATTGCAGGTGGAACCGATCGCGCAGTCGGCCGCCAACCAGCGTGCCGGCCGTTGCGGCCGGGTAGCCGACGGCGTCTGCATCCGCCTCTACGAAGAAAACGATTATCTGCAGCGCCCCAAATTTACCGAGCCGGAAATCCTGCGCTCGTCGCTGGCGGCGGTCATCCTGCGCATGAAGTCCCTGCACCTGACGGATGTGGAGACGTTCCCGTTCATCGAGCCGCCGCAGGGCCGCGCGATCGCCGACGGCTACCAGCTGCTGCAGGAAGTGGGCGCGGTCGACGAATCGAACGACCTGACCCCGCTCGGCCACAAGCTGGCCAAGCTGCCGCTCGATCCAAGGGTCGGGCGCATGATTCTGGCCGCGCTGGAAAACGCCTGCCTGACCGAGATGCTGATTATCGCCTCGGCGCTGTCGGTGCAGGACCCGCGCGACCGGCCGATGGAGCACCAGCAGGCTGCCGACGAGGCGCACAAGAAGTTCGCCGACGAGAAGTCCGAGTTCCTCACCTATATCAAGATCTGGAAGTGGTTCGAGGCGGCCATCGAGCACAAGAAAACCAACCGCCAGCTGATGGAAACCTGCCGCACCAACTTCCTCTCGCAGGTGCGCCTGCGCGAATGGCGCGACGTGCATTCGCAGCTGCTCACCATCGTCAAGGAGCAGGGCTGGCGCATGAACGAGCTGGCGGCCACGTACGAGAACCTGCATACGGCCCTGCTCACTGGCCTGCTGGGCAATATCGGCTTCAAGTCCGAGGATGAACCGGGCGCCGGCTACCTGGGCGCGCGCGGCATCAAGTACCACGTGTGGCCCGGTTCCTCGCTCATTAAAAAACCGGGCAAGTGGATCATGGCGGCCGAACTGGTGGAAACCACGCGCCTGTACGCGCGCTGCGTGGCCAACATCGCGCCCGAATGGATCGAGCGGGTGGGCAGCCACCTGCTGAAAAAATCGTGGGGCGAGCCGCGCTGGGAAAAGCGCGCCGCGCAGGTCACCGCGTCCGAACGCGCGACGTTGCACGGGCTGGTGATCTACAGCCAGCGCCGCATCAACTACGGCCAGTTCAATCCGGCCGAAGCGCGCGAGATCTTCATTCGCGATGCGCTGGTGGCGGGCGACTACGATACGCGCGCGCCGTTCTTCGCGCATAACCACAAGCTGATCAAAGAGATCGAAAACCTCGAGCACAAGTCGCGCCGTCTCGACGTGCTGGTCGACGACCATCTGATCGCCGCCTTCTACGACAAGCTCATTCCGACCGATGTGGTCAACGGTGCGGGCTTCGAGAAGTGGCACAAGGACGCCACTTTCAAGGAACCCAAGCTGCTGTTCCTGAACCGCGACGAATTGATGCGGCACGAGGCGGCCGGGGTGACCACCGAGCTGTTCCCGAAGGTGATGTCGGTGACCGGCATCGAAATGCAGCTCACCTACCACTTCGAGCCGGGCAGCCTGCGCGACGGCGTTACCCTGGCGGTGCCGCTGTTTGCGCTGAACCAGCTGCCACGCGAGCGCGCGGACTGGCTGGTGCCGGGCATGCTGAAGGAGAAGGTGCATCTGCTTTTAAAATCGCTGCCGCAGAAGCTGCGCCGCCATTGCGTGCCGCTGCCCGATTACGCGGCGCGCTTTTGCGAACGCGTGCACGAGTCGGGCAAGTTCGGGCGCGGTGACCTGGTCGATGCCATCATCGCCGACATCCGCTCGCAAACGAGCCTGATGGTGATGACGACCGACTTCAAGCCCGAAACGCTGCCGGCGCACCATTTCATGAACTTCAAGGTGATCGACGAACACGGACGCCAGCTCGACATGGGACGCAACCTGGCGACCTTGCAGGCCGAATTCGGCGGGCAGGCGCGCCAGAGTTTCCAGAAGCTGGCGGAGGTGTCGATTCCGGCGGCGCCGGGCAAGGTGCAAGCGACGGCCACGACCTCGGCCTCGGCCGCTGCGCCGGCGGCAGCATCGTCGGCGGCCACGGCGTCGCAGCCGAATGCGCCCAAGGTCAGCCAGCACACCGGCCTGACCTCGTGGACCTTCGGCGAATTGCCGGAGCTGCTGGAAATCGTGCAAGGCAAGCTGACCCTGATCGGCTTTCCGGCGCTGGTCGACAAGCAGACCCACTGCGACCTGGAAGTGTTCGACGATCCGACCGTCGCTGCCGCCACGCATCGCGTCGGCCTGCGCCGCCTGTTCGCGCTGCAGTTCAAGGAGCAGATCAAGTTTGTCGAGAAGAACATTCCGGGTCTGCAGCAGATGGGCATGCAGTTCATGGCGATGGGCTCGCAGGAAGAGTTGCGCGACCAGATCATCCAGAAAGCCATCGACATCGCCTGCCTGCAAGACCCGCTGCCGACCGATGCGGTCTCGTTCAACAAACGCAAGGAGGAAGGCAAGTCGCGCCTGACCTTGCTGGTGAACGAGATCGCGCGCCTGGTGTCGCAGGTGCTCACCGAGTTCCATGGCTTGCCCAAGAAGCTGCAGGGCGTGCAGGCGCAGGCCGCGGCCGACATGCAGTCGCAGTTGCAGGGACTGGTGCACAAGCGCTTCCTGATCGATAACGATTACGCGCAGCTGGCGCATTTCCCGCGCTATCTGAAGGCGATCAACGTGCGGCTGGAAAAGCTGCGTGCCGATCCCGCGCGCGACGCCAAGCTGATGGCCGAGTGGACCCAGTCCGCCAGCCATTTCATGCGCGCCGCGCGCGACCGCCTTGCGGGGAAGAACACCGATCCGAAGATGGTGGAATTTCGCTGGATGCTCGAAGAGCTGCGCGTGTCGCTGTATGCGCAGGAATTGCGCACGCCAATGCCGGTGTCGGCCAAGCGCCTGCAGAAGGTGTGGGAGTCGATGCAGCGCTGATCGAGTCGTCGGCATGCGGATAGCCACAAGGTGTCATCCGTAGGCCTTCGGCCTGTCCGCGTAGGCCTTCGGCCCGTCCGTGCACGCCTTCGGCACTCCGTGCGCGTCATACGGGCGCACGCGGGCACGCCGCACCAGCGCCCCCGCCAGTGCTATTCGTCAAGCACGCTTCATAGTCCGGCGCCCATGCCGCTCGTTCCGGAGCTGCCGCCCATGCTGCTGGTCCCCGGGCTGCCGCTCGTGGTGCCCGTGCCTGCGCCGCCCATGCCGGACTGCGTGCCCGCGCCCATGCCGCCGGTGGTGGCCTCGGTTCCGTAAAAGCCATGCACCTGGTTGGCCCAGCTGATGTCGCTCATGTCGGGCCAGGCGTGCGGGTCGAAGCCGGGCGCGTTTTTCAGGCGCTCTTTCTCCACATTGAGCACGAAGCGCTTGTTGACGGTGTCCAGGTGCAGCGCCTGCCACGGCACCGCAAACAGTTTTTCGCCCAGCCCCAGCATGCCGCCGAAGGCCAGCACCGCATAGGCGACTTGCCCGCTGCGCATGTCGAGCATGATTTCCTTGATCTCGCCCAGATCGTCTTCCTGGGCATTGACGACGTTGTCGCCAATCAGGGTGTCTGCGCCCATCAGGGCAGGGCCCGGACCGGCGCTGCCTCTGTACATGCCATATTTGTCGCGCTCTGTGTAATTCATCTCGTTCTCCTGGTGTTTTTGGGTGTGCGGACCTCGCCGCTCGCGGCCCTTATGCAAACAGACTAGGTTTTTGCGCAAGCGGTTCTTTGATGTGCCTCAATGGTGTCGGCGCGCACGCGTCGCCCGCCGATGTTGCTTTTTTATTCATCGGACCGGCTAAGCGGCGCAACGCACGGAGCGGCGCCGTGCGTGCACGCTATGCTGGCTGAAAGGAGGCCATCACCATGATCGTCAATGCACGCTGCACCCACGCCGGCCCGCTCGGCAAACCGATGTCGACCCGCTCGTTCGCGGCCATCCTGTGGGCGCGCCTGCACCAGCGCGTGATGGTGCGTTTGCGATGGTAAAGTCGAGCGCCCCCTTGCTGCGCAGCCTGATGCGCGTGGGTAAAAAGCAGCAACGCTCGGCGGCGCGCCTGCTCACGGCGCTGTTCGCGCCGCCCAAACCGGCACCCAAGGCACGCGCCAAACCGGCACCGAAACTGGCCTCAACAACCGCTCCCAGGCCGGTCCCGAAACCCAGAGCCGCCTCCACCGCTGCACCCACGCCGAAACCCAAACCAGCGCCGCGCGCCGCGCCGGCGGCATTGCTCAAAGACGCGCCAGCGCCGGGCAAGTGGCTCACCGCGCGCTACGCCGGCCAGAGCGGACAGGCGCTGCGCACGATGAGTTACTGGCTGTATCTGCCCGATGGCGCGGCGCCGCCCTCGGGCTGGCCGCTGATCGTCATGCTGCACGGCTGCGAGCAGAGCGCCACCCAGTTTGCCCAGGGCACGCGCATGAACCAGATGGCGCAAAAGGCCGGCTATGCCGTGCTGTATCCCCAGCAATCGCTCAGCGCCCATCCGCACCGCTGCTGGAAATGGTATGACCGCGCCACCCAGCAGGGCGGGGGCGACGTGCCGGTGATTGTCGGCATGATCGGCCAGGTGCTGGCCGCATACGGCCTGGACCGCTCGCGGGTGTTTATCTGCGGGATGTCGGCGGGAGCGGGCATGGCCAATATCGTCGCGCTCAACCATCCGGAGCTGTTCGCCGGGCTGGGGCTGCATTCGGGGCCCCTGTATGGCGCGGGGCACAGCACGGTCGGGGCGCTTGGGGTCATGCAACATGGCAACGGCGCGCGGGTCGACAGCGCCATCGCCGAGGTGCTCGAACGGCGCCCGGGGTTTCCGTCCATGCCGACCATCCTGATCCAGGGCGACGACGACCGGGTGGTGCGGCCGGTCAACCAGGTGCACTTGCGGCGCCAGGCGATGCTGATCAATGATCTGCCGGCGGCGACGCCGGTGCGGGTGGCGCACAAGGCGGGTGGGCGCAGCGGCTTGCCGCATCAGCTGCACGATGTGTATCGCGGGCGCAAGCTGATCTTGCGCGTGGCCCAGATCGCCCAGTTGCAGCACGCCTGGAGCGGGGGCGACGCGCGCCTGTCGTTCAATTCGGCGGCGGGGCCGGATGCCAGCAAGATGCTGGTCGATTTCTTTGGCAAGCACCGGCGTTGACCTTGGTTTGTTTCTGGGCAATGATGCGCACCTGTTCATCCCTGCCGGAATCCGACCATGCGCCACTGGTATGCAAATCTAGACAAGAAAAATGTTTTCGCGACCGGCGTCGGATTGGTGATGCTCTGCGGGCTGATTGTTGCCTTGATTTTTACGTTCCTGCCCGAGTCCTACCATACGGTGGGGATGTCGGTATTCTGTTGCGCCGTGACGGTGCCGATGGCGCTGTATTACTGGATTGGAAAAGGTGCCGTCGAGCTGGGTGGCGATAGCTGGATTGGCTGGTTGGGAGTGTTTTTTTTCGGCTCGCTGACGTCCATCCTGTTTATCGCGATTGATTGCGACTGGCGCAATCCTTTTGGAGAGGAAACAGTATCGTGCCAGCCCGGTCTCAGCGCAGTATTTACGCTCGGCGCATTGGCCCTGACCGTCATCGCCTTGCCCAGCGCCCTGCGGGCGTGGCTGCTGAATGGATGATCCCTCCCGAGAAAAATTTCTAATTAGAGCTCTGACCCCGGTTGTAGGAACTCTGACCCCGTTTGTAGGAAGGCGGGGCGCGCGCGATAGGCCTTGCCAAATTGGCAGCCACGGAGTACTGTATAAACATACAGTACTTTGTTGATCCGACCATGAGCTCCCCTGATTTCCTTGCCGCGCCCGAGACCTTGCATCCCGCCCTGTGGCGCGCTTCCCAGCTGGCTCACGCCGGCACGCGCTGTGTCGACAGCGGCCATCCCACCCTGTCGCCCCAGTTGCCCGGCGGCGGCTGGCCCAGCGGCTGCCTGGTCGAGCTGCTGCTGCAGCAGAGCGGCATCGGCGAATTGCGCCTGCTGCGCCCGGCCTTGGCCAAGGTCGCCGAGCGCCGCATCGTGCTGCTGCAGCCACCCCATCCACCCCAGGCGCTGGCGCTGGCCGCGCTCGGGCTGGCGCCCTCCCAGATGATCTGGGTGCGCAGCGCGCGCAATGCCGATGCGCTGTGGGCGGCCGAGCAGGTGTTGCGCAGCGGCAGTTGCGGCGCGCTGCTGTTCTGGGCCAGCCATGCGCGTCCCGATGCGCTGCGCCGCCTGCATCTGGCGGCCCAGTGCGGCGAGGCCCTGTTCTTCCTGCTGCGCCCGCTCGCGGCGGCCCAGGATGCCTCGCCCGCGCCGCTGCGCCTGAGCCTGCGACCGGCCCTTGGCGGGCTCGACATCGGTTTCGTCAAACGCCGGGGACCGCAGCGCGACGCGCCCCTGTTCCTGCCCCTGACTCCTTCTTTACTGCAGCGCCATGCGACTCTGGATCGGCCTCTACCTGCCCCGGCTCCCGCTCGACGTATTCAGCCCGCACTGGTCGGCTGAGGCCGCCAGCGTCGTGCTGGAACACGAGCGCGTGCTGGCCGCCTCGCCACTGGCACAGGCGGGCGGGGTGCGCGAGGGCATGCGCCGCGGCGGCGTGCTGATGCTGCTGCCCGCAGCGCGCCTGCACGAGCGCGAGCCCGCGCGCGAGGCCGCGGCCCTGCAGGCGGTGGCCATGGCGCTGCTGCAGTACACGCCCCAGGTCACCCTGGCCGAGGAAGCGACCTTGCTGATGGACGTGGGGGCCAGCCTGCGCCTGTTCGGCGGCGTGCGCGCGCTGTGCCGGCGCATCCGCGCCAGCGTGCGCGCGCTCGGCTTCAGCGCCCGCCTCAGTTGCGCGCCGACGGCGCGCGGGGCCTGGCTGCTGGCGCGCGGCGGCAGCGGCCACGCGCTCGGCATGGCTTCGCTCAAACGCCGCCTGGACCGGCTGCCGGCCGCCTTGCCGCTGCCGGCGCGCCCGTTTGCCGCCTGGCTCGATGGCATCGGCTGCCTGTCGCTGGGCCAGCTGCGGCGACTGCCGCGTCCGGGCTTGCAGCGCCGTTGCGGCGGCGCCTTGCTGGGCGTGCTCGACGCCGCCTACGGTATGACGGCCGAGCTGTTCGACTGGATCGCCGCGCCCACCACCTTCCAGGCCCGGCTCGAACTGTTCGACCGGGTCGAGCAGGCCGACGCCCTGCTGGCCGGCGCCCACAGCCTGCTGCTGCAAATGACGGGCTGGCTGTGCGCGCACCAGCTGGCGGTGGGGCGCATCGTGCTGCTGCTCGAACACGAACGCGGCCGGGTGGCGCGGCCGCCGACCGTGCTCGACATCATCCTGGCCGAGCCGACCTGGCGCGACGAGCATCTGGTGCGCCTGCTGCGCGAGCGCCTGGGCAGCCTGACCCTGGAAGCGCACGTGATCGGCCTGGTGCTCGAAGCGCCCGAGGTGCAGGCCATGGCGGTGCCGAGCGAGTCGCTGTTTCCCGAGCCCGGCGGCAGCGAGCAGGACCAGTGGCGCATGCTCGAACTGCTGGTGGCGCGCCTCGGCCCCGAGAATGTGCTGCAGGCGGCCCCGCGCGCCGATTACCGGCCCGAACTGGCCAACCGCTGGGTACCGGTGCAGCAGACGCGACGCACGGCGCAGCAGCCGCACTTGCCGCCGGACGTGCTCAGCCTGCCGCGCCCGGCCTGGCTGCTGGCCAAGCCGGTGGCGCTGCTGATGCGCGATCACCGGCCGTTTTACGGCTCGCCCCTGCGCATGGCCTCGACCCCCGAGCGGATCGAGGCGGGCTGGTGGAGCCAGTCGCAGACGCGCGATTATTTCATCGCGCAAGGGCAGGATCATGCCCATTACTGGGTCTACCGCGAACGCATCGCCGGCGCCGATGGCGATACCGCGCCGCGCTGGTTCCTGCATGGCTTGTTCGGCTGAGGGCGCCCATGCGCACGGGCGCTATCCGGTGCTGACGATCTTGCCGACTGATGACGCACAAGGAGCAGGCGGCAAGTCATCGGCGTTCATGGCAGCCGCCCGTCACGCGACGGCGCCGTTACATCGCTAACTCGCGGCCGCATGCCTTCAAGCCGCGACATGGCCGCTTGCCCTCGAGCGCCGCCCGATGCGCCAAGGGGCCCGGCAGCGCGCAACGCAAGCGCCCGGTATCCGGACGATTCGCCATTGACGCTGTCATGCCGTTGCCAGGCCGACGGCGCTACAGCGTGCCGTGCCGGCTGATTGCCGCCCCCCGGTGGCACAGGCGGTCCACGTTTACTTTGATCGGTATCAACACCGCGCATTTGCAAGCGACCCTCAGCTCACCCAGTGCCGCTGCGTTGGGCCGAAGGCACGCAAGCGCCCGCAGTCGTTGTGCACGGCCAGGCGTTCCTATGGCGCGCCGGGAATGCGTGGCAAGCGTTTCAGTACTAGCACAATCGATAGCATTGATGCGGCCCCGTTCCGGCGTAGGATCGATTCTGCTGTCTTCGAAACATCACTTCACCACAGGAGGACGTTATGGCAGAAGAGAACGAATCAGGGGAAGAGCGCGTTGTGCTGGACGCGCGCACCCTTCAAAATATCAGCCCCGAAACCCTGGCACGCCTTCGCAGCGAGTTCGGCATGTCGGTGGAGCTGAAATCGACGAAGCCGGGCTTGTCCGGACTGCTCGACAGCCTGACCAGGGGCGGCACCATTACGACGCCCCAGGGGATGGTGGCCGCCTATGACCGCGGCTTCGACCGCACCAGCCCCGGCTACGACAAGTACTACGACCGCGACCGGGCCCTGGCCAATCCTGCCCAGGATCTGCTCGACCCTGTGATCAACCCCGGCCCGCTCATCCCCGGCGTGGCCAACCCGGCCCAGCCCGGACTTGCCCCCGTGGTGAGCCCCGGCATCGACGCCGGGATGCTGAACCGTTTAACCCCTCGCCGATGACGCAAGGCGGGCTTGCCCGACGTAGAGGGTCATGGCGTTAAGTTAAGCCGTTTTGTGACCACCAATTTTAAAACTGTCATTTCTGCCAATGGCACAGATGACTTCCCGCGCAGGGCTAGGCGCTCCCACGGCAATCCAAGGGTCTGTCGCTTAGCAAAGATGCCTTGGATTCCCGCCTGCGCGGGAATGACGGAGCTTGATTTGGCGGCATTATTTAGCGGCATTCGCTATAGAGGGAGACATCGCTATGTTCGTGACCCACGCGCCCCAGCAGCGCTTCAAGGCATTCTACGACTGCCTGTCCAACAACGATACGGCGACATCGTCGGTCGTCTCAAGCTACATTCTCGTCAAGCTCGCCGCCAGGTGCAATCTGGCCTGCACTTACTGCTACTGGTTTCGCGATAAAAGCGTGCTCGACGCGCCAAAACGGCTGACCCTGGAAGCCGAGGATGCTTTTCTCATGCGGCTTGGCGAGCATATCCGCCAGCATCAGCTGAAGACATTCTTCATCCTGTTCCACGGCGGCGAGCCCTTGCTGTTCGGTGCGGCACGCTTCGAAGCGCTGTGCGCCAAGCTGCGCGAGCTGGAAGCGGCGCACGGTTGCCAGCTCAAGCTGGCGGTGACCACCAATGGCGTGCTGGTCGATGCGCACTGGGCGTCGCTCTTGCACCGCTGGAATGTCGGGGTCACCGTCAGCCTGGACGGGCCGCGCGCCGTCAACGACAGCCGCCGCATCGGCTTTCGTGGCCAGGGCAGCTTCGACGCCATTCTCGCGGGCGTGAGGCAACTGCGCGCGGCCGGCGTCGAACCCGGCTTTCTCAGCGTGTGCGAACCATCGTCCGACCCGCGCGAACTGGTCCGCTTCTTCGCCGAGGATCTCGGCGCTTGCGATTTCGATGTCCTGGTGCCGGATGCGACCCATGAAGACACGCCGGCATCGATCGCCGCCTTTTACATCGGCCTGTTCGATGCCTGGTGGGACACCTGGCTCGACCGCGGCGTGCGCATCCGGCTGCTGGACACCCTGGTGCGCGGCCTGCTGGGCGAAGAAAGCCGGATCGAGTCGATCGGCTTCGGGCCGAACACAACGAGCACGCTGGCGACCGACGGCGCCATCGAGCCGCTGGACGTGCTGCGCACGGCCGGCGACAGTTTCACGCGCACCCGCATCGATGTCTTTCACAACGGCTTGCAGGACATCCAGAGCGATCCGCTGTGGCGCGAGGTGTTGCAGGCGTCGCTGACGCTGCCGAAGACGTGCCAGAGTTGCCAGCATCGGATGACGTGCGGCGGCGGGCATGTGGGCCAGCGCTGGTCGGCCGCGCGGCGCTTCGACAACCCGACCGTCTATTGCGAGGATATCAAGGCGATTCTTGCGCACATGTCGGCGCGGCTGTTTGCCGACATGACGATCGTCGCGCCGGCCGGCGCGCTGGAAGCCGTCAGAGAAGCAGCATGAACCCGGCGCAACTTGCCGAACGGCTGGTCCCGGGCGAGACCGCGCGCGCTCCGTTCCCCCACTTTTTCCGCGACGGCACGCTGCCCGACCGGTTGGCGGAGAACCTGCTGGCATGGATGGAAACAGGCGCGCGCTGGCGCCTGCATACCGCCTCCTTTTTTGAGCAGTACGAGCTGGACTTGACGGCCACGTCGATGCCGGAAGAGTGCCGCATCCTGTTCGCTCCGGAAACGCTGGCGGCGATCACGACGCGCTACGCCAGCGCGTTCAAGCGCAAGATGAGCGGCCGGGCCAGCGTGACGGCGCATAAGCTGGTGAGCGGCCAAACCATCGGCATTCACACCGACGAGCCGCTCGGCGAGCGCGAAACCCATCGTTTGCTGGTCCAGCTCAACCGCGGCTGGACACCGGAGCGCGGCGGCGAATTGTTGCTTCTTGCGGGAAACGATATCGGGGCGCTGCATTCGGTGATCGAACCGGCCCACAACCGGGCCGTCGGCTTCGAGATGTCGGAGCGCTCGTTTCACGCCGTCGCCCGGGTCAATGACTGGGCACGCTACACCGTGATCTTCTCGTTCTGGGCCGACGACCGTGCGAGCCCGGCGATGACGCGGCACGTCGCCATGCCGCAACGCGAACAGGTGCTCGCCTTCCTGCGGCAGCAGGGCGCGGCGACGCTTCCCCACTCCGACGGCAGCTTTCTCGATCACCTCAAGGGCGTCGAGCGCATCCTCGACCGCTGGGGCGCGCCGCTCGAGGTGCGCCTGGCGGGCTTGCTGCACAGCGTGTATGGAACGGAAGGGTTTGCCGCCACGGCCACGATCGAACCCGCACAAGTGGAGGCCCTGGCGGGCCCGGCGGCGGCGCAGCTGGTGGCGCTGTTTTGCGGCATGACTCCGGCCTCGCTGGTGGACAGCGTGGTGGCACACCATCCCGCCCTGCGCAAGCGCGACGGCAGCGCGCTTGGCGCCGGGCAGGACCAGGTCGACGCGCTGCTGCTCATGTACCTGGCCAACATGGCCGAGCAGCTTCCGCGGCTGCGGCATCTGCAAGAGGTGGTCGACGACGACCGTGCCATCTATCGGCGCATCCGTGCGTATGTTCCGACGCCGGTACGCGCCGAGCTCGACGCCCTGTTCGAACGCCTGGGCGCCGATCGCCGCGAGGCGCATGCCGACAGTGCCATCGAGGCATTGCGGCTGTACATCGGCGACGGCGGGGGCGATGAGATGTTGCGCGGCCCCACGACCTTGCTCGGCCACTTGTCCGGCATGGATGGCTGGCTGGCGGCACAGGGTGCGCAAGCCGAGCTGCGGGTTGCCGCCTTCGCCCAGGGATTGTACGGTTGGAAAGCGGATCTTTCCGAGCAAAACCGGGCCATCGTCCGGGTCGTCGCCGGCGAGGAAGCCGAGAGGCTGGCGTGGCTGTTTGCCGCGTGCGACGATGCCGCCCTGGCCAACGCCGAGGGCGCCTGCGGCCTGGCGGACGATACGGACCAGGGCATCCTTGAACTTGCTGGCGTGAATGGACGGCGCGAGCCGGTCACGCGGCGCGAACTGGCTTGCCTTGCGCTGCTGGCGCGCGCCGACAGGGAGGCAATATGAACGCGTCCACACCGGTGATTGCCGTGCCGCGTGCGGCGGGCGCCGATGCCAGCGCGGTCATGGCCGATCTGGCGCGCATGTTTCACGACCGCGCACCGCAATTGCTTGGGGAAACGGCGCGCACGTTCTTCGTCGAGATGGTGTCGGTGCACGTGGCACGGGCCCCGGCCGACGCCGACCTGACGCGGGCGGCGCTCGACCAGCTCGGCATCGCAGCGGGCGAGATGGCGAACTGGCGCCAGATCGAGGATGACCCGGTCTGCGGCCGGCGCTTCGCCCTCATGCTCGAGCATACGCATGCGCTCGAAGCCTGGTGCTGCGCTCCCTTGCTCAAGGATGACGGGCGGCCAACGCTGCTGCTCCACATCGATGCGCACGACGACTTGAACGGCCCGAGTCTCTTGCCGGATCCGGATCGAAGGAAGTACCTGGCACCGCTCGGATCGGATGTCATGACACTGGACGACCCGAAAACCGTGCGCCGTTTCGCCACGCGCGGCTATATCGGCATCGGCGGCTTCATCGCGCCCATGATCGGCAGCGCCGCCATCGACGCGATGCTGCACGTTCCGGGGCCAGCCCAGGCGGGCGGGCGCGGCGCGGCATCGCTGGCGATCGGCCTCGCACCCGACAGCGGCTTCATCCGCGTCGAGAAACAGAACTGCGCCAGGCCGGGCATCCCCTACCATCGCATGAACCTGGCGGCGGCGCTCGAGGTGGCGCACGCCTTCGACGGCCATATCTTGCTGGACATTGATCTCGACGCATTTTGCAATCGCTACGATACACATGGCGATTCCGAGGTCGCGGACGCCGATGCACTCATCGCCATGGCGGAGGCGGCGCAGCTGCTGACGGGGAGCGGCTTGCCCAGGCGCGCCGCCGTGACAACAGTGGCCTTGTCGCCCGGATTTTTTCCGGGCAGCCTGTGGCCGGAAGCGCTGCGCTTCGCCAATGCCATGCGTGCCCAATCTATCGGATGAGCGCTCTCTGACCTACAGCCGCTCCCCCTGCGCTTGCATGCGCCCTTGTCGTACAGGCCTGCATCACGCCCGGTCGTGGTCCCAGCCTCGCGCGCCTGCCATCCGCGGAGTAAGATGCTCGCTGGATTAATTACAAGGAGCATGGATGCACAGCGAACGACAGGAGTTTCCCGGGGCCGATGGCCAGAAGCTGGCGGCCAGACTCGACGCGCCCGACGGCCCGGCGCGCGCGTACGCGCTGTTTGCCCACTGTTTTACCTGCGGCAAGGACGTGTTTGCGGCCAGCCGCATCGCCCAGGCCCTGACCGAGCATGGCATCGCCGTGCTGCGCTTCGATTTCACGGGGTTGGGCGCGAGCGAAGGCGATTTTGCGAATACCAATTTTTCATCGAATGTGCAGGATCTGGTGGCTGCCGCCGCTTTCATGCGCGGCGCGCTCAAGGCGCCCGAGATCCTCATCGGACACAGCCTCGGTGGCGCCGCCGTGCTGGCGGCCGCCGCCAGCATTGACGAAGTGCGCGCCGTGGTGACCGTGGGCGCACCCAGCGATCCGGCGCATGTCAGCGGCTTGTTCGGGGAACAGCTCGGGGTGATCGAAGCCGAGGGCGAGGCGCAGGTACAGCTGGCCGGGCGGCCGTTTACCATCAAGCGCCAGTTCTTGCTCGATGCCGCCGAGCAGAATCTGAACGTCAGCACGGGCCAGCTCAAGCGTCCCCTGATGGTCATGCATTCGCCGCACGACCGTACCGTGGGGATCGATAATGCGCTGCATATTTTCCAGGCGGCCAAGCATCCGAAGAGTTTCGTGTCGCTCGACGATGCCGATCATTTGCTCACGCGCAGGGAAGATGCGGTATGGGTCGCCGGCATGATTGCGGCGTGGAGTGCGCGCTATGTGAGCGCTTGAAAAGGCCTTAAAAGGCCTTAAAGGGCAGGTGGGCTGCCGCTGTTAACAGTTAACAGTCAGCAGTTAACAGCGAGCGGCAGCAAAGCATTGACGTGTCAGGAACGACGGCGTTTATTCGTCGTCGAATTCTTCGGCCAGGTTCTTCCAGCCCTTGAGCTTGGCGAAGGCGCTGAATTCTTCGGGGGCTTCGAGCACGATCAGCTTGCGGTCCTGCAGGCCCGGGTCGCTGTGCGAAAAGTTCGGTCCCACGTAGCCCAGCGCGCGCAGGCGGTCGATGATGTTGCCGACGAGGACCTTGTCCTTGTACAGCCCACCGTCAATCGGCGCCGCGAAGTCAACGTACACGTCAATAATCCCGTAGCCTTCGTCGAAAATGCGGATCGCCTTGACGTCGTGGGAACGGCTGGTGCTGTCACTGGCCTTGAACGGGCCGCTCAGCTGGATGTCGGTATCGGTAGTCATAGGGCGCAGCATAGCACCATCAGCGCGAAACGGTATTGCGTCCCTTGTGCTTGGCCCGGTACAGCGCCTGGTCGCCCCGTTCGTACGCCGCACCTTGCGCAAGCGCATCCTCGGCATCGTGTGGATACAGGAAGGCCAGCCCGATCGACAAGGTCACCGTGCCATACGGATCGTTGGCCAGGTGGGGGATGGCCTCGGCGGCCAGCGCCGCGCGGATGCGCTCGGCCATCTCCACGCTTTCCTCTTCGCTGTGGGCGGTAAACAGGCAGGCGAATTCATCGCCGCCGAGGCGGAAACCCAGGTCGCCGGGCCGGTTCAGGGTGCGCCGGATCGCCTGCGCCACGGAGCCCAGCACCACGTCGCCCTGCGGATGGCCGTGCGTGTCGTTGTAACCCTTGAAACGGTCGACGTCGGCCAGCAGCAAGGTCAGCAGGCGTTGGTCGCGCTGTGCGCGCCGCTGCTCTTCCACAAAACGCATATTGAAATAACGCCGGTTCTTGAGCCCTGTCAATTCGTCGGTCAGGCTGTCGGCCTGGGCCGTCCGCACATCCGTGATGTCGGTCGACACCGCGCAGGTGGCAATCACGGCGCCGTCGTCGTCGAACAAGGGAAACTTGACCGTGGCGTAGGTGTGCAGGGTCTGGTCGCGGTGGTACACGGTTTCTTCTTCGTGGATGGCGCGCCGTTCGGCGGCGGCGCGCTGGTCGTTGCGCCACAGCTGCTCGGCAATGTCGGGCGGGAACAGGTCGAATACCTTGCGGCCCACGAAGGCGGCCGCATCGTAGCCGTCCAGGATCTCGAAGTGGCGGCTGGCCATGAGAACCGTGCCGTCGAGCCCCTTGGCCGAGATCAGCACCGGCGCATTGTCGAGCAGCGCGCCCAAGGTGCGCTCCGCTTCGCGCACGCGCCGCAGCTCCTCGCGCAGCAAGGCGTTTTCCTCCGACAGCTGCGCGATTGCCTGCGCCTAGCCCTGCGCTACCTCGATGCTCGTGCTCATTGGGACGGCTTCAGGAAGCCGTGCTCGACGGCAATGCTTCAGAATATACCAGTGTCGGCCGGCATTGACAGCAATGCCGCAAACAATCTCGCGCCGGCCCGCCGGAGTGTGGTTTTCGCGTGCTCCGGCGCCAGCTCAGCGCCGCGGCTGCAGGATGGCATCGAGCCGGTCCTTGCTGCCAGGAATGCGTTCCAGGCGCGGATAGCGCAAACCGCCCTGATAATCGAGCGCCACGGTGCGGAAATTGCTGCCTTTCCTGACAAGCAAGTTGAGCGCAGACTTGCCGTCGCGCGCGGCCTTCACGGCCGCTTTCAGCACTTCCGGCTTGTAGGCGCGGTTGTTGACGGCCACGATGGTGCTGTTGCCCGACAGCCCGGCGCGGAAACCGACCCCATCCCATTCGATCCCATCGATCGCGCCATCGTGTTTGACGGAAAAGCCAAGCGAATAGCTGAAGTCAGTCATCTTGTTGCGCTCTTCCTGGCCCTTGATGATCTCGGTGGGGGTGTCGGTGTAGACCAGCTTCCAGCCGGCGCGGGCCAGGCCGTCGAGCGGGGCGCCAGCGGCATTGCTGTCGAGCTTGGCGCGCAGGAAGGGCGCCCAGTCGAACGCCTGCACCGATGCCAGGGTGCGCACCACGTCGTCGAACTGGTAATAGGCGGGGCCGACGCTGCCATTGTCGACGCCGTAAAAGACGCGCGCGAAATCGTCCAGCGAACGCTGCTCGCCGGACAGTTCGCGGATGCGGGTATCGACGTCGAGCCAGATCAGCATGCCTTCGACGTAATAATCTTCGCTGCGCTGCCAGTTGCTCCAGCCCAGCGCGCGGCGCGCCTGCACGATCGGGTCGTTGACGGTGTCCTGCAAGGTGCGCCAGGCGCGTCCCTGCACGCGGTCGTAGCGCGCGGCGTAGGCGGCGATGGTATCGCGGATGCCGGCCGCCGACACCAGTCCCGAGCGCGCCGCGAGCACATTGCCCCAGTACTGGGTCTGGCCTTCGTACACCCACAGCAGGCTGTTCTGCAATGGCACGTTGAAGTTGGGCACATCTTGATCGGCCGGACGGCGGAACTTGCCGTTCCAGGAGTGGGTGTACTCGTGCGGCAGCAGGTCGCGTCCCGCTTCGCTCTTGGCCCAGTCGGTGAAGTAGCCGGGCTTGACCCCGTTTTCGCTGGACTGGTGGTGCTCGCGTCCGATGCCGCCGAATTCGTCCGACAGCGCAAACAGGAAATCGTAATGCTTGTAATGGTGGGAAGCGAACAGCTTGGCGGCCTCCTTCACCAGCGCGCGGTGCGCGGCGATCTGTTCCGGCTTGGCCTCCAGGCTCTCCGGATTGTCGGCCACGATGTTCAGGTGCACCGGCACGGCCGCGCCGGGATCGAGGTCGATGCGGCGGAAATGGCGGCCCGCGAACACGGGCGAATCGATCAGCGTTTCCAGGTCCAGCGGCTTGAAGCTGATGTCGTTGCCGCGGCGCGCGGCGGTGTCGAGCGCGGTGCCGTACTGCCAGCCATCGGGCAGCTTGAGCGAGGCTTGCACGGGAATGCGGCGGCTGAAGTAGCCGGCCGGATACAGGGTCATGGCTTGCCATTGCACGCCGAGAATCTCGCTGGTCATCGTGATGCGGCCCTGCGCCGGCTCGACCGGCGACAGGAACTGGTATTCAGCCTCGACCGCGGTGGCGCCTTCCGGTACGGTCAGATGGAAGGCATGCACCTGGACCGGATCGCGCGTCCATGCCAGTGGCTTGCCGCCGGCCGACAGGCGCAGGCCCGCAAGCTGGTTCAGCGGTCCGCTGGGGCCGTGATTGCCCGGGACCCATTGCGGATACAGCAGGGTCAGCGGACCCGGCGCCGCCGGAATGGTGGCGCGGATGCGGAAAATCTGCTGTCCGACATTGGTGGCGTCGACCTTGAGCACGATGGTGCCGGGGTAGGGCAGGTCGCGCGGGGCGGGCACGGCGGCGTGCGCAGCCATGGCCAGCGTGGCCAGCGTGGCCAGCAGGGTCAGCGCGCAGGCGGCAGGAATGGCGGACGGCAGAAAGCGGCGAAACGGAAGAGGCATGGGAGCGTCAATACGATAAAGATCAGCAATTTCTGCGGGTATTCGCAGGCGAACCTGATTTTACCGAAAGCATTGCATCGACGGTACTTGCCGCGTTCGCCGGTAAAACAAATGACATTCCCACCGCGGCATTCCGGTGCCGCGCGGGGGCGCTGCGAGTTGCAAATCGTTATGAATACGGCGGGGAGTTGCCCCTATTCATGGCGCTCCCCCTGCGGCAAACCGTCTCGTTTCGCTGTCTGGTTTTGTCTTATTTTGTCTTATTTTGTCTGGTTTGAACGAACACACCCCGGCGCTGTCCAAATAAGACAAAATAAGACAAAACGAGACAGAAATAGACAGTCAAACGAGAACATTTGCCGCAGGGGGCGCGCCGGTAAAAGACACAACGCTGGCACGTTTGGTTGCCTATTTGCATGCCACCGGCAGCAACGTTTCCGTCGATGAGGCCCTGGGCATGGCCATCGATGCCTGGCTGGCGGCCGAGACGGCGCGCGCGTCGCGCGCCATGGCCGACGGTACCGCAAAAGGGTATCAGTGGAAGTGCTTGTTCCTGCCGGATACAACCAAGATCCGCATGAGTTTTGAAGGGCGGACCGAATACGCCGAGGTGGTTGGTGACACCATCATGCACCGCGGCCGCAGCGTCTCGCCGCGCGGCTTGACGCTTGCCATTGCCGGGGATGGGCGCAATGCGTGGCGCGAACTGGTCGTGCGCCGCCCGGGCGATGCGGGCTGGCTGCGCGCGTCGATGTTGCGGGCCCGCATCGAGCGCGCAGCGCGCCAGGGACAGCCGCAACCGGCCACGCCCGCCGACAGCATGGCCGCCGCAGCGCGCTGCATGTCGGACGCATTGCGCAGCGCGCTGGCGGTGGTGGAGCACGTGAACGTCCAGGCGGCGCAGCAGTACGAACGGCGCGCCGAGCGCCACCGCCGCGCGGCCGACAAGATGGGCGAAGACTGCGCCTTCGACTGACGCGGCCTGGTGCCCACTGCCGCGCTGCCTGATGCGCCGGACCATCCTCGCACGGGCGATGGCGATTCCGGTGCGCTTCCTCTTGCCGTAACCTTGCCGCATCCGCATCCGCATCCGCATCCGCAGCCGCAGCCGCCACATTCCATCCGCCCCATCCGCCGCATTCCATCCGCCCCATCCGCCGCACCGTTTGCACCATCAAGCGCTGTCGCCGTGGCGCTTGCCGCTTCCTGCCAGCGTTGCCCACGGTCAGCGCCTGGACACTGAATCGTTTTTGCCGCAAGCCCACATTTTCAAAATATTTTTTGGTGCATTGGGCAAAAAATCGTATTTTTCAAGGCCTTGAAAACCCTTGCCGGCGCCATTAGATTGGATTCAACGGATGCTCCACGGAGGTCCGTCAACTTATCGCTTAACTTCTAAAAGGATATTTATCATGCGTACATTCGACCTGACTCCTCTCTATCGTTCCGCTATCGGCTTCGACCGTCTGGCCAACATGCTGGAATCGCAGCGCGCCGACGCGCAGCCCAGCTATCCGCCATACAACATCGAACTGGTGAGCGAAGACAAGTACCGGATTGTGATGGCACTGGCTGGCTTCGACCGCTCGGAAGTCGAGATCATCACCGAGCGCGAAAGCCTGCAGATCACCGGCCGCAAGCAGAAAGAGGACACGCAGCGCACCTACCTGCACCGCGGCATCGCGGCACGTGATTTCGAGCAGCGCTTCCAGCTGGCAAATCACGTCAAGGTCACCACCGCATCGTTCGACAACGGCATGCTGACGATCGAGCTGGTGCGCGAAGTGCCCGAGGCCCTCAAGCCGCGCAAGATCGTCATCGACGGTGGCGACAATGTGCAGGTGCTGGAGCAGCGCCAGGCGGCCTGACCAGGCTCAGCCCGGCTTGTAGCGAGCTGAGCTAAGTGACACCGGGGCGCCCGCAGCAAGGGGCGCCCCGTTCCACGTGCGGTCCGGCCATCCCCACTATCTGAAACGACGTGCCGCACGGGAGGTGAAATTAAGACAACCCTAAGTCTGCTGCCGCATCATTACATCATCGGCCAGGCATCAGGTGGTCACAAAAAGAGTATTTGGTACGAAGCAGCAAACGAAGCAGAAAACGAATCAGTAAACAACAACAAGCCTCATTGACCACACAGTCACTGAGCATATCCTTTCAAACCAGGAGTACGTCCATGCATAACGAAGGTGCCATCACTGTCATCACCGCTAAGCGTCTCACGCTTGCCCTTGCCGCCGCCGGCGCGATTGGGGGAGCGGTTGGTGCGATCGCGGTCAACCATAACAATGCAGTCGCCTCGGCCGCCGCCGCCGCGCCTGCCGCGCCCGTCAATGCAGGCGCTCCCGCGCCGGTCGCGGCCGGCGTCGTGCTGCCCGATTTCACCGCGCTGGTCTCGCGCAACGGCCCGGCCGTTGTCAACATCCGCGTGATGGGCAGCACCAAGACGGCCATGGGCCAGCAGCGCGGCCGCGTTCCTCCGCAGTTTGACGAGAACGACCCGTTTTTCGAATTTTTCCGTCGCTTCCAGGGGCCGCAGATGCCTCGTGGACAACAACGCGACACGCCCGTTTTTGGCGCCGGTTCCGGGTTCATTATCAGCCCGGACGGTGTCATCCTGACCAACGCGCACGTGGTGCGCGACGCCAAGGAAGTCACGGTCAAGCTGCAGGACCGGCGCGAATACCGCGCCAAGGTGCTCGGCTCGGACCCCAAGACCGATGTGGCGGTGCTCAAGATTGACGCCAAGAACCTGCCGGTCGTGCCAATCGGTAAATCAAGCGATCTCAAGGTTGGTGAGTGGGTGCTGGCGATCGGTTCGCCGTTCGGCCTGGACAGCTCGGTCACGGCCGGCGTGGTCAGCGCCAAGGGCCGCTCGTTGCCCGACGACAGCTATGTGCCTTTCATCCAGACCGACGTGGCGGTCAACCCCGGCAACTCGGGCGGCCCCCTGTTCAACACCAAGGGTGAAGTGGTCGGCATCAATTCGCAGATCTACAGCCAGACCGGCGGCTACATGGGCTTGTCGTTCGCCATCCCGATCGATGTGGCGTACCGTATCAAGGACCAGATTGTTTCCACCGGCAAGGTGCAGCATGCCAAGCTCGGCATAGCAATCCAGGAAGTGAACCAGGGCTTCGCCGATTCCTTCAAGCTCGACTCGCCCGAAGGCGCGCTGGTGTCGAACGTGGAAAAAGGCGGCGCGGCCGACAAGGCGGGCCTCAAGTCGGGCGATATCATCCGCAAGCTGAACGGCCAGCCGATCATTGCTTCTGGCGACTTGCCGGCCATGCTCAGCGTGGCCCAGCCGGGCGACAAGGTCAGCCTCGACGTCTGGCGCGACGGCAAGATCGTGCGCATCGATGCGCGCCTGGCCAATGCCAGCGACAAGATTGCGCAGGACGAGCGCGAACCGGCCGCCGGCGCCGACCAGAGCGCGAAACTGGGCCTGGCCCTGCGTCCGCTCGACCCCAACGAGAAGCGCCAGTCCGGCATCGCCTCGGGCCTGGTGATCGAGGATGCGGGCGGCGCCGCCTCCAATGCCGGGGTGCAGCCGGGCGATGTTTTACTGTCCGTCAATGGCCGTACCGTCAATTCGGTCGAACAGGTGCGCGATGTGGTGGGCAAGGCCAGCAAGTCGGTGGCCTTGCTGATTCAGCGCGGTAATGACAGAATCTTCATTCCGGTGCGGATCGGGTAATCGTGCCCTGTTCCGCCCGCCGGTTCGAGAAAGAAGGAAGTGATGCGGCTGCTGCTGGTGGAAGACGATACGATGATCGGCGAAGTGGTGCTCGACCTGCTCAGGGCCGAGCACTACGCGGTGGACTGGGTCAAGGATGGCGAAATGGCCGACACGGCCTTGCGCCAGTCGCAAAGCTACGACCTGGTCCTGCTCGATCTGGGACTGCCGCGCAAGGATGGCCTGGAAGTGCTGCGCTCCATGCGCTCGCGCAAGGACCGCACCCCGGTGCTGGTGGCGACCGCGCGCGACGCGGTTGAACAGCGCATTGCCGGCCTCGACGCCGGGGCCGACGACTACGTGCTCAAACCCTACGACCTCGACGAGCTGCTGGCGCGCATCCGCGCCTTGCTGCGGCGTGCCGCCGGGCGCGGCGAACCGATCTTTGAATACAATGCCATCAGCATCAACCCCGCCACCCGCGAAGTGATGGTCGACGGCGCCGCCGTAACCCTGTCAGCGCGTGAATGGGCGGTGCTCGAAGCGCTGATCGCCCGTCCCGGGGTGGTGCTCTCGCGCGCCCAGCTGGAAGAAAAGCTGTACAGCTGGCGCGATGAAGTGAGCAGCAATGCCGTGGAAGTGTACATCCACGGCTTGCGCAAGAAGCTCGGCAGCGAACTGATCCAGAACGTGCGCGGGGTCGGCTACATGGTGCCCAAGCTATGACCCTGGCGCACTCGCTGCGCGGCCGCCTGTTGTGGTTTTTGCTTGCGGCCATCAGTATTGCCGCCGTTGCCCAAGCCTCGATCGCGTACCGCACGGCCCTGTCCGACGCCGACCAGATTTTCGATTACCACATGCAGCAGATGGCGCTATCGCTGCGTTCCAGCACGCCGCTGGCCAATACCGAAGCGGCCGCCAATGTCGAAGCGGATGCCGAAAACAATGATCTGATGGTGCAGGTCTGGACGCCGGACGGGGTGCAGGTGTTCCGCACGGTATCGCGCGCGCGCCTGCCGCAGCACGCCGTGCTGGGCTTTTCCAACATCAAGGCCAACAACACCACCTACCGCGTGTTTTCGGTGCAAACCAGTACCCAGACCCTGCAGATCGCCCAGGACATGGCGGTGCGGCGCAACATGGCCGGCAACCTGGCGCTGCGCACGGTCGGGCCGATCGCGGTGATGATGCCGATCCTGATGCTGGTCGTGTGGTGGGTGGTGAGCGGCTCGCTGCAACCGGTGGCGCGCGTGCGCGCCCAGGTGGCGGCGCGCCAGGCCGACGATCTCTCGCCCGTGTCGGAAGCCGATCTGCCGGACGAAGTGTTGCCGCTGGTGCAGGAATTGAACCTCTTGTTCGGGCGCGTGAAAACCGCGTTCGACGCCCAGCAGCATTTCGTGGCCGACGCCGCCCACGAACTGCGCACGCCGCTGCAGGCGCTGAAACTGCAGGCGCTGAGCCTGGAGCGGGCCGACAGCCCGGAAGCGCGCGGGGTGGCCATCGGACGCCTGACGGCCGGCATCGAGCGCGCCACCCGGCTGGTCGAGCAATTGCTGGTGCTGGCGCGCCAGGAAGCGAGCGCGGCCAGCGGGGTCAAGACGCAGCCGGTCGACCTGGCCGAGCTGGCCCGGCGCGCGCTGTCGGACCTGGCGGGCGCGGCGCAGACGCGCGGCATCGACCTGGGACTCACGCGTGCCGATGCGGTGCAGGTGGCGGGCCAGCCGGACGCGCTCATGATCATGCTGCGCAACCTGGTCGATAACGCCTTGAAATATACGCCGGCCGGCGGCACGGTCGATATCAGCGTGAGCGGCGAGGGCAAGCTCGCCAGCCTGGTGGTGGAGGACAGCGGACCGGGCATTCCGGCCGAGGAAAGGGAGCGGGTGTTCAACCGTTTCTACCGCATCGCCGGCAGCGAGGCCAGCGGCAGCGGGCTGGGGCTGGCGATCATCAAGGCGATTGCCGAGCGTCACGGGGCCAGGCTGAGCCTGGGCGAATCGGCCAAACTGGGCGGCCTGAGCGTGCGCATCGACTTCCCCGCGGGGAGCAAGGCCGACGCCGGCTAACCGGGACAAACCGGGGGCAGACCTCCAACCTTGAAACCGTCGTTCCCGCGCAGGCGGGAACCCAATTTTGCCGAGCCGCCTGCTACTGAACGAACTTGGGGGGAACGCATGCGTTCCCGCCTGCGCGGGAACGACGGGGTTAAGGCAACGCTAGAGTTAAGCAACGCCGGAGCGAAGGTAGCCGTCCAACCAAGAAACGAGGACCCTGCGCGCCAGCTTACTTTTTAATAATCGCCTGCAACAACACAAACGCCTCATGCCGGATGGTCGCATCGGCACCGGCCAGCTCCTTGCGTGCCTGCACCAGCGCGGGCCGCTTGAGCATTTTCTTCTCGGCCGCATTCGGCACCGGAGGTTCCGGCGGGAACATGCTGGCCCGGCTGTTATAGGTCTGCTGCAACAAGCGCTTGCCGTAATCCGACGCATAAAATGCCGTCAATTCATTGGCCGTCTCCACCCCGATCACGCGCGCCACGGGCGTCGCCAGACGCTGATAAATCTGCTGCGGCGGCACCTTGTCGAGCTTGGCGAACACGCTGGCGCGCTGCTCTTCATTCGCATAGCGGCTCGCACCGGCCACCGAGCGCATCATCTTTTCCGACTGCATGGCAGCGAGCATGGCTTGCACGGCCTGCACCCGGGCCGCATCGGGCGCCGTCACCGGTACCGAGGCGGCCGGAGCGGCAGGAGCGGCGGGAGCGGCTGCGCCTGCACGCGTCAGCGGCACGCAGGCGAGCAGCGTGGCCAATGCCAGCGCGTAAGTTGGTTTCATTCTTCATCCTTTTCAACAATCACAGGGCTGCCCACCAAGGGGCCAGCCGACACAATAATGCAAAAGGGCAGACCATGTCTGCCCCTTGCCACGCAGCTACCTGAGTAGCTGCCTGCCTAGATGCCGCTTCGCTTAAAACTTATGCCACAGGCGGGCAAAGTACGAGGCGCCATTCATGCCGAACTGGACCGACTCATACTTGAAGCCATTGTCGGTCTCGTCCGGATTCTGCTCGGTCGGCTTGACACTGAAAATGTTCGCGCCGCCCAGGGTCAGCTTGGTCTTGTCGCTGAAATTATACGTAAAACTCAGGTCGGCCGAGGTCTTGGCCTTGTACACCTGGTTCGGGGTCGGAGGGCCGGACCAGGTACCGAGGGTTTGCTTGCCGAAGTGGATCACCTTGAAATCGGTGCCGACCTTGCCCAGCAAATACTCGAAGCCCAAAGTCGCCTTGCGCCGCGGTCCGCCCTGTTCCAGGAACAGGCGCTCGCGCTCGGACAGCAGCACCTCTTCATAGCCCTTGAACGCGGCCGGCGCATTCACGCCCGTCACTTCGGTCTTGCTGATGTTCATGGCCAGGAAGGTATTGAGCTTGCCGCCCGCCACTTCGCTGCGGTTCGACACGGTCAGGTCCAGGCCTTGCGTCTTGGTATCGATCGAATTGACGAAGAACTGGGCCGCGCCCACGCCCAGGGTGCTCAGCAGCGGCACGATCGGGGCGTAGTTATCGGCGTCGAAGCGGCCCGAAAACACGATGCGGTCATCGATGGCGATGCGGTACAGGTCGGCCGTGACCGAGGTGGTCGGGGTTGGGGTCCAGGTGCCGCCCAGGGTGAAGCTGACCGATTTTTCTTCCTTCAGCTTCGGAATTCCGATCGCATTGGCCACGTTGCCGCCATTCGGCGCGAACACCGAATCGACCGGATTGCCGTTGACGAACTCGGTAAACGTCGACGAGAAGTAGCCTTGCTGCAGCGATGGCGCACGGAAACCCGTGCTGGCCGAACCGCGCACCAGCACGCCGTCGCTGACCTTGAAGGCGGCGGCCAGCTTGCCGGTCACGCTGTTGCCGAAGTCGCTGAACTTTTCGTAGCGCACGGCCGACAGCACTTTCAGGCGCTCGGTGATATCGGTCTCGACATCGACGTAGGCGGCCACGCTGTGGCGGCTGCGGTCGGTCGCGTCGGCCGGACGGAAGCCCGGGAAGCCCTGGCTGCCCGGATCGCCCCCGAAGCCGGCACCGTCGACATCGTTGTAGGAACCGGCTTCGCCGGCGAAGATTTCGTAGTTTTCCTTGCGGAACTCGGCGCCGAACGCCAGGTTCATGCCGCTCAGGATGTTCGGATAGAAGCGGCTGGCATCGGCATTGGTGGTCAGCTGCGTGGCCGCGAAACCGCCGGCGTCGAACTGCGAGGCCGACACGCCCTTGCCGCCCTTGATCAGGTCGAGGTTGGCGATCGAGGCATTGAGCGTATTGCTGATGTTGTAATGCATCTTGTTGTAGCCGTAGGTCTGCGAAAAGTCCGCATTCCACTCGCCCAGCTTGGCGCGATAGCCGATGGTGCCGTAATGGTCGTCGATGTCGGCATTGATGAATGGCGCGAAGCCGTTTGGGTACATGGCTTGCGCATTGCGGGTCGGAATCTGGTCCGCACCGCGGCCGAAGGCGGCCGAGGAAGCGTCGCGCTTCTGGGTGCCGGCCGTGAAGTACAGCTTGCCGTCGACCAGGGGAATGTCGCCGTTCAGGTACAGGGTCTGGTTCTGGACCTTGCTGTCGCCGATGGTGCGCAGGCTGCCTGCTTCGGCCCGGTTCGAGCGGTCGCGGTCGAGATACTCGCCCGTGATGCCGACCACGCCGCCAGCCACGGCCACGCCGCAGTAGGCCGACGCCAGGATATTCTCGCCATCGCCAGCCGAATACTGGCCCGCGCCGAACACGGTTTCGCAGCCGAGCGAGCGTTTCAGTTCGATATTGATGACCCCGGCGATCGCGTCGGAGCCGTACTGGGCGGCGGCGCCATCGCGCAGCACCTGGATGTTTTTCACCGCCAAGAGCGGAATCGCATTCATGTCGGTGCCGGTATTGCCGCGGTTGCGGGCGCCGAAGATGTTCACCAGCGAGGTGCTGTGCCGGCGTTTGCCGTTCATCAACACCAACGTCTGGTCGGAACCCAAGCCGCGCAGGGCGGCCGAATCGACCAGATCGGCGCCGTCGGCTCCGCTCTGGCGCGTGGAATTGAACGATGGCGAGATATAGGTCAGGGTCTGGGCCAGGTCGAACTGGCCGCCTTGCTCGGCCATGCGGGTCATCGGAATCAGATCGACCGGCACCGCCGTATCGGTGGCGGAGGTGGCCGAGACGCGGCGCGAACCGACCACGCTGACGCTGGGGATGACTTCTTCCTTGGTGGCTTGCTGGCCCGACTGGGCGAAGCTGGCGGGGGCGTACACGGCAAGAGCAGCACTGCCGTACAAAGCGAGCAAGACGGACCTACGTAAAGTGGTGGGGGTGAACACGCGACAGTCTCCGGGTTTTATTATCGAAAGGTGAATGATTCTAATGCAATTTTCGCCGCACCAGTCCAGCGCGGTGTGGTGCAATGACAACGTTGTCAATTGGCGGGCACGGCCTCGGCCCGTCCGCCCACCAGAATCGCGCCATCCTCCACCTGGGTGCGGATCAGGCAGGGCGCACCCAGTGCACCACCCTGGTGCAGCGTGATGGCGCGGCCGAGGTGGGCCGTCAGGGCGCCGGCCGCCACCCCGGTGGCGCGGTCTTCCATGGCAGGATCGAGGTGGTTGAAGTTGCGTCCTTCATAGGTGTCGTCCCCGCTGCGGCACACCACGTAACAGCCGCTCACGCCATGCGCGCGGCCCCAGTCCAGGATGCGATCGAGCGGGGGGCGGAGCGCGTGCAGGGTGGCGCGGTCCAGCACTTCGAGCAGCAGCTTGGGACTGCCGACCGAGGCCAGCACGGGCGCTGCCGCCAGCCTCAATGCAGGCTGGTCCAGCAGCCAGGCGGCCAGCGCGCCATCGACAGCGACCTCGGGCACGCCCTGGGGCTGCAGCGCGACAAAAAAATCGTCCCCCTGCCGGCACAGGCGCAAGGGTTGCCCGCGCATTGCCGTGGCCAGCACGATGTCCTGCTCCGCCTGCCCGGCGCGTGCGAACAGCACCTGCGCCGCGCCCAGGGTGGCGTGCAGGCACAGGGGACTCCTGGCGTGCGGATAGTAATAATCGGCGAACCAGTATCGCTGTAATCCAGGGTCGAGAAACACGCAGGCCGGATGCGGCTGGGCCCGCGCAAACGCCTGGCGCGCCTCGGGCGTGGCCGGACCGTCTTCAATCACCAGCGCCACATTGCCGTGGCCCGCCGCCGCACCAAAACAGCGCACCGTATGCACCTGCATAGTTATTCCCAATTGGTAAGAAAATGGTCAAAGGTGATACTGTGTTTCCATACAGTAGTTTCCTCAATACATTTGATTGTAATCTTTTCACATGAGTACCGCCGCCCCCGCCCCCAGCCTGCCCGACTACGCCGAGTTGTATTGTTTGAGCAACTTTACCTTCCTGCACGGCGCCTCGCACGCCGAGGAACTGGTGGCCCGCGCTGTCCAGCTCGGCTACGCGGCGCTGGCCCTCACCGACGAATGCTCGCTGGCGGGGGTGGTGCGGGCCCATGCCGAAGCCAAAAAAGCGGCGCTGCCCCTGATCATCGGCGCCCACTTCCACCTGCGCCATGAGGACGGCAGCGCGGCCCTGTCGCTGATCTTACTGGCCAGCAACCGCAATGGCTACGGCAACCTGGCCGAACTGATCACCCTGGCGCGCACGCGCACGGCCAAAGGCACCTATCTGCTCACGCCCGCCGACCTGGCATCGCCCGCCGCGGCGCAAGCCCACCTGGCCGGCATGCCCGACTGCCTGGCGATTTTGCTGCCCGCCTATCCCGGCCACGACGCGGCCGACCTCGACCGCCTGCACACCCAGGCCGCCTGGATGGCCGCCACCTTTCCCGGACGCGCCTGGCTGGGATTGACCTTGCTGCACCGCGCCTTCGACGAAGCGCACCGCGCCACGGTCGAGGAAGTCGCCTGGCAGCACGGCCTGGCCGTGGTGGCGCTGGGCCATGTCTGCATGCACGTGCGCTCGCGCAAACCCCTGCACGACACCCTGTGCGCGATCCGTCTCAACACTCCCGTGGCCGAGTGCGGCTACGCGCTGGCCCAAAATGCCGAACAGCACCTGCGCGCGCGCCTGCGCCTGGCTAATCTGTACAGCCCCGACGCCCTGGCCGAAACGCTGCGCATCGCCCGCCTGTGCACCTTTTCGCTCGACCAGCTGCGCTACGAATACCCGGACGAACTGGTGCCGCCCGGGCAGACGGCGTCCGGCTACCTGCGCGCCGAAACCTATATCGGCGCGCACCATCGCTTTGCGCTCGGCATACCGGCGAAAGTGCAGGAACAGCTCGAAATCGAACTCCAGCTGATCGGCGAACTGCGCTACGAACCCTACTTTCTGACCGTGTACGACATCGTGCGCCATGCGCGCTCGATCGGCATCTTGTGCCAGGGGCGCGGCTCGGCCGCCAATTCGGCCGTGTGCTACTGCCTCGGCATCACCGAAGTCGACCCCGCGCGCGGCAACCTGCTGTTCGGGCGCTTCATTTCCAAGGAGCGCGACGAACCGCCCGACATCGATGTCGACTTCGAGCACCAGCGGCGCGAAGAAGTCATCCAGTACATCTACAACAAATACGGACGCGCGCGCGCCGCCCTGGCCGCCGTGGTGATCAGCTACCGGCCCAAGAGCGCCCTGCGCGACAGCGGCAAGGCGCTCGGGGTCGACCTGGCCATCGTCGAAAAGGTCGCCAAGACCCACCACTGGTTCGACAGCAAGGACGACCTGGTCAAGCGCCTGGCCGAATGCGGGCTCGACCCCGATTCCCCGCTGGCCCAGCAATGGGCTACCCTGGCCCAGCGCCTGCTTGGCTTTCCGCGCCATTTGTCGCAGCACCCGGGTGGCTTCGTGATCGCCGCCGGCAAGCTCTCGCGCCTGGTGCCGATCGAAAACGCCACCATGCTTGAGCGCAGCGTGATCCAGTGGGACAAGGACGACCTCGAAGAACTGGGCTTGCTGAAGGTCGATGTGCTGGCGCTCGGCATGCTCTCGGTGCTGCGGCGCGCGTTCGACCTGGTGGGCGAGCTGCGCGGCACGGTGTTTTCGATGCAGGACATCCCGGCCGAAGACAGCGCCACCTACGACATGATTTGCGCGGCCGACACGGTGGGCGTCTTCCAGATCGAATCGCGCGCGCAGATGAGCATGCTCCCGCGCATGCTGCCGCGCACCTTTTACGATTTGGTGGTCGAAGTGGCGGTGGTGCGGCCGGGGCCGATCCAGGGCGGCATGGTCCATCCCTACCTGCGCCGGCGCCAGGGGCTCGAACAAGCCGTGTACCCGAAGGAAGAACTGAAGCAAGCGCTGGAACGCACCCTGGGCGTGCCGATCTTCCAGGAACAGGTGATGCAGGTGGCGATGATCGGCGCCGGCTTTAGCGCCGGCGAGGCCGACCAGCTGCGGCGCGCCATGGCTGCCTGGAAGCGCAAGGGCGGGCTGGAAAAATACTACGACAAAATCATCAACGGCATGCTGGGGCGCGGCTACAGCCGCGATTTTGCCGAATCGATCTTCAACCAGATCAAGGGCTTTGGCGAATACGGCTTTCCCGAATCGCACGCCGCCAGTTTTGCCTTGCTGGCCTACGCCAGTTCCTGGCTCAAGTGCCACGAACCGGCCGCCTTCCTGTGCGCCTTGCTCAACAGCCAGCCGATGGGTTTCTACAGCCCCTCGCAACTGGTGCAGGACGCGCGCCGCCACGGCATCGAGGTGCGCGCGGTGGACGTGGCCATCAGCGGCTGGGATTGCAGCCTGGAAGCGGGGGAGGGCGCGCAGCCGGCGGTGCGGCTGGGGCTGTCGCTGCAGCGCGGCATGCGACCCGAGTCGGCGGCGCGCATCGAAGAAGCGCGCGCCGTACGCGCTTTCGAGAGCGTGGCCGACCTCGCGCGCCGGGCCGCTCTGGACCGGCACGACCTGCAGGTGCTGGCCGGCGCCAACGCCTTGCATGGGCTGGCCGGCAACCGGCGCCAGGCGCTGTGGCAAGCGGTGGGTGCGGTGCCCGACAAGGACTTGCTGCGTCCGACGACGCCCGAGGAAGACGTGCCGCTGCTGCATGCCCCGAGCGAAGGCGAAGAGATTGTGGGCGACTACCGCGCGCAGGGATTGACCCTGGGCCGGCACCCGCTGGCGCTGCTGCGCGCGCGCCTGCTCGACCAGCGTTTTTTACCGGCAGCGCAACTCAACGAGTTCAAGCAAGGGCAACTGGCGCGGGCCTGCGGCATCGTCACGGTACGGCAGCGACCGGCGACGGCCAAGGGCGTGCTGTTCGTCACCATCGAAGACGAGACCGGGAATGTGAACGTGATCGTCTGGCCGACCCTGGTGGAACAACAGCGGCGCGAAGTGCTGGGAGCGAGCTTGCTGGGGGTGTACGGCGTGTGGCAGCGGGAAGGGGAAGTGCGGCATCTGGTGGCCAAGCGCCTGGTCGACATGAGCCACTTGATGGGCCGGCTCGACACCAGCAGCCGCGATTTCTGCTAGTCCTACAACTAAAGCAGCAAAGTCCCACAACCGGGGTCAGAGCTCTAATTCGAAATGTTTCGTAACCGGGGTCAGCACCTCCGATTCGAAAGATTTCCTAACCAGGGTCAGAGCTCTGACTCGCAAGACCTTTAGCGCCCGTGGCGGATCACTGCAAACCGACCGCCGCCACCCGTCCGCTCCTGTTCACGATATACAGCATGCCCCGATCCGAGATCGACAGCTTGCCCCCCAGCGCATAGCGCCACACTGTCTTGCCGCTGGCCAGGTCGATCGCCAGGGTGCTGGCCTCGGAACTGATGAAGGCCAGGTTATCGGTCACGACAAGCTGGTCGAACCAGGTGGCGTCGGCCGGGTCGCTCAGCTTCGCCGCCGTCCACAGCAGCTTGCCGGAGTCCGGCGCATACGCTTCCAGCGCATTGCCGGTATTGTTGAACAGGTACAGCACGCCCTTGGCATAGGCCGGCGTGGACACCCGTTTCCCGTGGAGCGTCCAGGCATGCGTGCGCCTGGCCAGGTTGAACGCGACCAGACGGCCGCTATCCGAGATAAACCCGAATTGATTATCCGACAGTACCGGCGTGCCGCCGCTATAGCTGGGCCACAGGTGATCCGGATCGTCCACCTGGTAGGCGAGCCGGCCGTCAGCCACGCCCATGGCGTACAGGCGCCCGTCCAGATAGACATACGCATGGCTGGCATCGACGGCCGGGGTCCAGTCGGCAAAAGCGGGCAGGGCGCTGCTCCAGGCGGGCTGCTGGCCGCCGGCGCGGAACTGGCTCAAGCCACCGGCGCTGCCGTTCGGCGCATACAGCGTGTCGCCGACCACGGTCGGCGCCAGCGCATAGCGGCCCTGCGTGTCCATTTTCTGGCGGCTCAGCAGCTTGCCGGTTTTCTGCTCGAAGACCCACAGCGAGGCCTCGTCGCTGCTGGTCGAGGTCAGGTAGACCTTGCCGTTGGCGGCGGCCGGCGGATTCAGGTGGCTTGTCAGGACCGGGCTGGGCAGGCCCAGGCTGGTGCGCCAGACTTCGGTGCCGCTCTCCTCGCTGATGGCGACCAGCGCGGCGCGATCGCCGCGATACGTGACCACGCCCTGGAATACCAGGCCGTTATCGTGGGCCGGCGCGGTCGCCCAGCCATCCTCCTTCGCCAACAGGCGCTGCCAGCGCAGCGCAAAGCTGGCCGGATCGAAGCTGGCCGGCACATAGCCGGTGTGCGCCGGATTGCCCCGGTACGTGCTCCATGGCCCCAGTTGCGGCAGCACCGGCAAGGGTTTCACGCTGTCGGCGGGCAGGACGGTCACCTTGAGCGCCAGCGTCCAGGGCGAACCGGCGTAGGGCAGATGGCACACGGCCGCATCGTCGGCGCAGGCGCGCATTTCCAGCTTGCTGGTGTAGACGCCGGGCGCCAGGCCCTTGGCGGGCACCAGGGTTGCCGCGAACTGCCTGTCGGACAGCGTGCGCACGGCGAGCGGCGTGGCGAGGATGCCGGCCGGGTCGATCAGCGCCACATGGACCTTCTCGCCCAGCACGGTACTGGTGCTGGCCTCGACCGTCAGGCTGGCCGCCTGGCCAGCCTGCATGGTGATCTCGGCCATGGCCGGCGCGAAGCTCATGCGCCCGCTGGTATCGGTCTTCGGCTTGACGTTGATGGTCAGCGGCAAGCGCCAGGGCGAACCCTCGAGCGGCTTGGCGCAGACCCGGGGATCATCTTCGCAGGCGCGCAGTTCCAGCGTGCTGCGGTGGGTGCCGGGCTGGAGGTCGCTCGAACTGCGCATGGTGGCCGAGTACTGGCGCGCCGTGCCGGCCAGCACCTCGGACGAGGCGATCAGCCCGCCGCCATCGACGAGGCCCAGATTGAATGGCTTGGACGGGGTGCGGGAAAGCGAGATATCCATCCCGAAAGCGCTCGTCTGGCCTTCGGCCATGCCGATCTCCAGCGCCGCGCTATGGATGGTCAGCCAGTCGCCACCGGGGGCGACAGTGACGGGTGGTTTGTCGCCAGGCACGACGGTGACCGGCGGCTTGTCGCTGGCGCCGCCATTGCCACCGCCGCCGCAGGCGGCCAGCACGGCCGGTGCCAGCAGGCAGGTGAGTAAACGTGTGAATCGATGCATCGTATTCCTTGTTTTGCCAGGTTGGCAAAGTTGATAAATGGAAATTATATATCGCAGGCAAGCGCGCGGGGTGCTTCGACGAGGGAAAAGGTGCGGAAAACAGTGCGGGAAGGCAGGCGGCAAGCGCGGCAAGCGAGCTCGGAAAGGGGCGCGACGGGGGGAGGCGGCACGCGCGGCAAACGAGGTCGGAAAGGGGCGGCGACGGGGGCGGAGCGGCAAGCGCTACCGCACCCCGCGCGCAACGCCCCCGCTCCTGGCAGGAAGGCGGGCGCGCGCGATGGAAGCGGAGGCGCTTAGTGCGCGCTGGTGCCGTAATAGCTGTGAATCTGGCTCGACCATTGCTGGTTGGCCATATCGGGCCAGTGATCGGTATCGAAACCTGGCGCGTTGTCGATGCGCTCTTTCTCGATGTTGAGCGTAAAGCGCTTGTTGGCGGTGTCGAGGGTCAATGCTTCCCAAGGCACGGCGAACAGTTTTTCGCCAATGGTCAGCACGCCGCCACTCGACATGACTGCATACGCAATCTTACCGGTGCGCATGTCGAGCATGATTTCCTTGATTTCACCCAGATGCTCATTCTTGAGATTGTGCACGTGGTCACCGATCAGGGTATCCGCACCCATCAGTTCTGGACCCGGGCCTTTCGAACCCTTGTCGACATACATGCCATAAGCATCGCGTTCTTCGTAGGACATTTTGACCTCCTGTGGTAAAAGTTCAATCCTGAGGCTTGAGCAAGATCATGTCTGTTCGCTGGCGCACACGGAATAGACAATTTGCAATCTTTCAAATTGGTCAATACACCATCCCCGACGTAGCCGCCCGGTCCGCCGTTGTTGCTGTTTTTTACCTTGTTTTGCGGAAGCATTGGCCGGTTTAAGGTATAATTTCAATTTCCCGCACGTGCCGTTCGGCACCATCTGCAATGACCAAATTTGTCTTCGTCACCGGTGGCGTTGTGTCTTCCCTTGGAAAAGGGATTGCCGCCGCCTCTCTCGCCGCGATCCTCGAATCGCGCGGCCTTAAAGTCACCATGCTCAAGCTCGACCCGTACATCAACGTCGATCCCGGTACGATGAGCCCGATGCAGCATGGCGAAGTCTTCGTCACCGACGACGGCGCCGAAACCGATCTCGATCTGGGTCACTACGAGCGCTTCATCAGCACCCGCATGCGCAAGGTGAACAACTTCACCACCGGCCAGATCTACGAATCGGTGATCCGCAAGGAACGGCGCGGCGAATACCTCGGCAAGACCGTGCAGGTGATCCCGCACATCACCAACGAGATCCAGGATTACATCTATCGCGGCGCCGAAGGCGTGGACGTGGCGCTGGTGGAAATCGGCGGCACCGTGGGCGACATCGAATCGCTGCCGTTCCTGGAAGCGGCGCGCCAGCTGTCGCTGCGCGCCGGCCGCAAATCGGCCGCTTTCGTGCACCTGACCCTGGTGCCGTACATCGCCTCGGCGGGCGAACTGAAAACCAAACCGACCCAGCACAGCGTGCAAAAGCTGCGTGAAATCGGCATCACCCCGACCGCGCTGCTGTGCCGCGCCGACCGCCCGATTCCGGACGACGAACGCGCCAAGATCTCGCTGTTCTCGAACGTCGAAGAGCAGGCCGTGATCTCGGTGTGGGACGCCGACACCATCTACAAGGTGCCGCAGATGCTGCACGACCAGGGCCTCGACGCCATCATCCTCGAAGCGCTCGGCCTGGAAGCGCCGCCGGCCGACCTGTCGATGTGGACCAAGCTGATCTACGCGCTGGAAAACCCGAAAGCGTCGGTCACCATCGGCATGGTCGGCAAATACGTCGACCTGACCGAATCGTACAAGTCGCTCACCGAAGCGTTGCGCCACGCCGGCATCCACACCGAAAGCCGGGTCAACATCGAATACCTGGACTCGGAAGACATCGAAACCAAGGGTTGCGAACACCTGGCCAAGTACGATGCGATCCTGGTGCCGGGCGGCTTCGGCAAGCGCGGCGTGGAAGGCAAGATCATGGCGGCGCGCTACGCCCGCGAAAAGCAGATCCCTTACCTCGGCATTTGCCTGGGCATGCAAGTGGCCCTGATCGAATACGCGCGCCACATGGCGGGCCTGACCAACGCCAACTCGACCGAATTCGACACCGACACCGACCAGCCGGTCGTGGCCCTCATCAACGAGTGGCAAAACCATGACGGCAAGGTCGAAAAGCGCGACGAAAAATCCGACCTGGGCGGCACCATGCGCCTGGGCGCGCAAACCTGCGCGGTCAATCCGGGCACCCTGGCCTTTGACATCTACGGCAGCGTGGTCACCGAACGCCATCGTCACCGCTACGAAGCGAACAATCACTACCTGGCGCGGGTCGAAGCGGCCGGCATGATCGTGTCGGCGCGCACCCCGACCGAAGACTTGTGCGAGATCATGGAACTGCCGCGCACCGGAGCGAACGCGCACCCGTGGTACATGGGCGTGCAGTACCATCCCGAGTTCAAGTCGACCCCGCGCACCGGTCATCCGTTGTTTACGTCGTTCATCAAGGCCGCGCTGGCGCACAAGGCGGCCAACGGCCAGGCCGCGGCGGACGCACCCACAGGAGATGCAGCATGAAGCTTTGCGGTTTTGACGTCGGCCTCGAGCACCCGATCTTTCTCATCGCCGGCACCTGCGTGATCGAATCGCGCCAGATGGCGATGGACACTGCCGGCACGCTCAAGGAAATCACCTCGGCGCTGGGTATCCCGTTCATCTACAAGTCGTCCTTCGACAAGGCCAACCGCTCCTCGGGCACCTCGTTTCGCGGTCCCGGCATGGACAAGGGCCTCGAGATCCTGGCCGACGTGCGCCGCGAAATCGGCGTGCCGGTCCTGACCGACATCCACACGATCGAAGAAATCGCCGCCGTCTCGAGCGTGGTCGACGTGCTGCAAACGCCCGCCTTCCTGTGCCGCCAGACCGACTTCATCATCGCCTGCGCCCAGTCGGGCAAACCGGTCAACATCAAGAAGGGCCAGTTCCTCGCGCCCGGCGACATGAAGAACGTGATCGACAAGGCGCGCCAGGCCGCGCGCGACGCCGGCCTCGATGAAGACAATTTCATGGCCTGCGAGCGCGGTGCCTCGTTTGGCTACAACAACCTCGTTTCCGACATGCGCTCGCTGGCGATCATGCGCGAATCGAACTGCCCGGTCGTGTTCGACGCGACCCACTCGGTACAACTGCCGGGCGGACAGGGCACCTCATCCGGTGGCCAGCGCGAGCACATTCCCGTGCTCTCGCGCGCAGCCGTGGCAGCCGGTATCGCCGGCCTGTTCATGGAAACGCACCCGAACCCCGCCCAGGCGCTCTCGGACGGCCCGAACGCCGTGCCGCTCGGACGCATGAAGGAACTGCTCACGACCCTCGTCGAACTCGACCGCGTGGTCAAGAAAGCGGGCTTTCTCGAATCGAGCTTTGCGTAAGTTTGTGTAGTGCGGCACTTGCCGCCGTCCCGATCGCCCTGACAGATGCAGGCGGACCGCCAGCGGTCCGCCCACCTTTTTCTTACCCTTTGGAGATTGAAATATGAGTGCTATCGTTGACATTATCGGCCGCGAAATTATCGATTCGCGCGGCAATCCGACCGTCGAATGCGACGTGCTTCTGGAGTCGGGCGTGATGGGCCGCGCTGCGGTACCGTCGGGCGCCTCGACCGGTTCGCGCGAAGCGATCGAACTGCGCGACGGCGACAAGAACCGTTACTTCGGCAAGGGCGTGCTGCAAGCCTGCGAAAACATCAATACCGAAATCTCCGAAGCCATCATGGGCCTGGACGCGAACGAGCAAGCGTTCCTCGACCGTACCCTGATCGACCTCGACGGCACCGAAAACAAGAGCCGCCTGGGCGCCAACGCCATGCTGGCCGTCTCGATGGCCGTGGCCAAGGCTGCCGCTGAAGAAGCCGGCCTGCCGCTGTACCGTTATTTTGGCGGTTCGGGCGCGATGCAAATGCCGGTGCCGATGATGAACGTCATCAACGGCGGCGCGCACGCCGACAACAACCTGGACATCCAGGAATTCATGATCATCCCGGTCGGCGCACCGAGCTTCAAGGAAGCGATCCGCTACGGCGCCGAGATCTTCCACACGCTGAAAAAGATCCTGCACGAGAAAAAGCTGGCCACCTCGGTCGGCGACGAAGGCGGTTTCGCGCCGAACGTGGCCAACCACGAAGAAGCCATCAAGCTGATCATGCAAGCGATCGAGCAGGCTGGCTACGAGCCGGGCACGCAGATCTGCCTGGGCCTCGATTGCGCCGCGTCCGAATTCTACAAGGATGGCAAATACCACCTTGAAGGCGAAGGCATGCAGCTGACCGCGACCGAATTCACCAACATGCTCGCGACCTGGTGCGACAAGTACCCGATCATCTCGATCGAAGACGCGATGGCGGAAAACGACTGGGATGGCTGGAAGATCCTGACCGAAGCGCTGGGCAAGAAGGTGCAGCTGGTGGGCGACGACCTGTACGTCACCAACACCAAGATCCTGAAAGAGGGCATCGAGAAAGGCATCGCCAACTCGATCCTGATCAAGATCAACCAGATCGGCACTCTGACCGAAACGTTCGCCGCCATCGAAATGGCCAAGCGCGCAGGTTATACTGCCGTCATCTCGCACCGTTCCGGCGAGACCGAAGACTCGACGATCGCCGACATCGCCGTTGGTACCAATGCCCTGCAGATCAAGACCGGCTCGATGTCGCGTTCGGACCGCATGGCCAAGTACAACCAGCTGCTGCGCATCGAAGAAGACCTGGGCGACATCGCCAGCTACCCTGGCCGTAGCGCCTTCTACAACCTGAAGTAAGCCGAACCGCACCGGCTGGCCGCGTGGCGGCCGGTGCCATCGTCCCAGTCATGCGCCTCATTACGCTCGTTCTCGCGACCCTCCTGCTCCTGATCCAACTGCCGCTCTGGCTGGGCAAGGGTGGGTGGCTGCGCGTGGGCGAACTTGAAAACCAGGTGCTCCTGGCGCAGCGCAAGACAGTGGAACTGAAGGCGCGCAACGCCAAGCTCGACTCCGAAGTCCACGACCTGACCAACGGCACGGGCGCGGTGGAAGAGCGCGCGCGTTTCGAGCTGGGCATGATCAAGAAAAACGAGATCTTCATCCAGATCCTCGACGCCAACGGCCACCCCAAGGAATCGGCCACCCCGCTGCCGCCTCCCAAGCCCGACGCCAAGACTACCCCCTGAAGCACCTTCCTAACACCGGGGTCAGACCTCTGATTCGAAATTAGTTGTCTTCTGGCATCGTTACGCCACACCGGGGTCAGAGCTCTGACTTGAAACAGTTTGTTCCGGGATAAATCCGCCGATCAAATTTTCGCCTCACCAAGCGACAAATGCCGCGCTGTTGACCGACCAGCCGTCGCTCCCGCTATGGGAAACGGATTGCGCGTCCGCCGACGGCACCCTGGCTCGCCCAGTAAGCGGCAAATCGCGTTGCTGCCTGTACAAAAATTGCTAATCAGAGGTCTGACCCCGGTTGTAGGGAGGTCACTCGTCAGCTTATAGGGAATTTCGCTCGATTCTGTCCAAATTCCTAGGCAGTAGTTTCGTGTATTTTCTCTGATTAACGTTGACAAGCGGCGCCAATCGGTATTTAATTTCTGTAACGACAGAAATGAATGAAATTGGAGAAATGATGGCACTGGGACCGACCGAACAGAAATTCGTCCTGCACTGGGGCGAGATGGGCACGCGCTGGGGCGTCAACCGCACCGTTGCGCAGATTCATGCGCTGCTGTTCCTGGCCAACCGTCCGCTGGCGGCCGAGGAGATCGCCGAGGCGCTGACGGTGGCGCGCTCGAACGTGAGCAACAGCCTCAAGGAGCTGCAAAGCTGGAACCTGATCCGCGTCACCCATCTGATGGGCGACCGGCGCGATCACTTCGTCGCCCTTCAGGATGTGTGGGAGATCTTCCGCGTCATCGTCGAGGAGCGCAAACGGCGCGAGATCGATCCGACCCTGACCGTGCTGCGCGAATGCGCCATCGAGGGCGATACCGATAGCGCGCTCGAACCAGCGTCGCTGGCGCGCATGAACGAAGTGCTGACCTTCCTCGACATGCTCGGCACGACCTACGACGATTACAAGCACCTGCCGCCCGCGACCCTGCAGCGTTTCCTGAAAATGGGCGGCAAGGTGGCGCGCTTTCTCGGCCCCGACGACAAGGACGCATCATGAGCAGCGCCGAACTGACCCTCTACTTCGACGGCAAATGCCCGTTCTGCCGGGCCGGCATGGCCAGGCTGGCGCAATGGGACAAAGCCGGGCATCTGGCCTTTGTCGATATCGCCGCTCCCGGCTTCGATCCGGCCCATCTCGGCGTCGACATGGCCGCCCTGAACCGCGAACTGCACAGCCGGACGCGCGACGGCCGCGTGCTGGCGGGGATCGACAGCATGCTGCGCGCCTACACCCTGGCCGGCCAGGCCTGGCGCGTGCTGCCGCTGCGCGTGCCCGGTTTGCGCACCTTGTGCAGCTGGTCGTACCGGCTGTTCGCGCGTCACCGCTACCTGATGTCGCGCGTGCTCGGTTATCGCGCTCCGGCTTGCACAGAGGGTGTGTGCGAGCGTCCCAATCCCTTCTTCAAACGATGAAAGCACCTATGCACTCTCCATTTCTGCGCCGCTGGGCCATCCGCTGGATGTACGCGGCCATCGCCACCCACCTGGTGGTCGGCATGCTGCTGCCATGGTTCGCCGACGCCGCCATCTTCAGCGGCTACCACCGCGGCATCGAAACGGCGTTCTGGGGCGCGACCGTGCCGGCGCCGGCCCATGCGCAGCAAATCTGGTGGATCTCGCTGTTCGGCCCCACCGTGCAAAGCGCGGCCCTCTGGATGGGCGCCCTGGCGTGGATCGGCGACCGCCAGCGCAGCGCATTCGCCTGGGGCGCGCTGATCGCCGGCATGCTGCTGTGGGCGCCGCAGGACATGATGGTGTCGCTGCGCGCGGGCTGCTGGGATAACATCTGGATCGATACCTTCGCGCTGGCCACCATGCTGCCGCCGCTGGTGTACCTTTACTGCGTCGACCGCACGCAAGCGGTGCGCACATGATCGCGTCCGAAGGCGAGTTATTCAAGAAGATCCTCGGTCCCGCATGGCGCGGCCTTCATCCCGACATCCAGGCGCGTTTCGACCATAACCCCATGCCCGGCAAACCCTTGCACTACACGGGCCGGATGACGGAACTGACCTGCTCAGGCGTCGGCCGCGTGCTGGGCTACCTGACCATGCCGCTGATCCAGGGCGCGCTGATGCCGTTTAACGATGCCGACTTCCCGGTCGATATCGAGGTGTACTCGAAACAGGGCAGCGCGGCCATTTTCAAGCAGCGTATCTATCGCCTCAACGGGCGCAAGCCGGTGCAGTTCACGTCCTACATGATGGAGAGCGCGCGCGGCGAGGTGCTCGAATACGTCGGCATGGGCATGGGCATGAAGCTGGTGCTGGCGGTGCGCGACGGGAACCTGCACTTCGAGAGCGATGGCTACTTCTGGCAGGTGCTGGGCGTGCGCATTCCCATCCCGGCCTGGTTCACGCCGGGTAAAACCTATCTGTGTCACCGCAATAACGACAGCGCGCAGTTCGATATCCGTATCGAGATCCGCCACGCGCTGTTTGGTACAACCTTCACGCAGGCGGGCGTGTTTCGCGAGGTGCGTGTATGAATACCCATTTGCTGGCGCTGCAGTTGATGGCCGTCCAGGGCTGTCTGGGTGCCTTCGACACCCTGTATCACCATGAACTGACCGAGGCCCTGCCCGGCCGCGCGAGCGCGCGCCTGGAACTGCGGATCCATGCGCTGCGCTCCCTGATTTACTGCGCCATGTATATCGGCCTGGCGTGCTGGCGCTTCAATGGTTTGTGGGCGGTGGCACTGCTGCTGGTGTTCGCGGTCGAGATCGCTCTGACCTTGTGGGATTTCGTGGTCGAGGACCAGACCCGCCTGCTGCCGGCCACCGAACGGGTCACGCATACCGTGCTGACGCTCAATGGCGGCGCTTTCATCGCGCTACTGGCCCTGAACGCTGGCGAGAGCATGACGCTGCCGACCGCGCTGGTATGGGAGCCGCATGGCGTCCTGAGCGCGTTCCTGCTGCTGTGCGGCGCCGGGGTCGGGCTGTCCGGCGTGCGCGATGCGTTCGCGGCGCGCGCCATCGCCCGCCAGGAGGCCCGGCCGCAGCGGCCCGCACTGCGCTTCGGCGCGACCGAATGCGCGGTGCTGGTGACCGGCGCCACGGGCTTCATCGGCCAGAAGCTGGTGCGCGCATTGGTGGCCGATGGCCATCGCGTCACGGTGCTGTCACGCCAGCCGCGCACGGCGGCCTGGCTGTTCGACGGCCGGGTGGAGTGCGTCAGCGACCTGGCGCAGCTGCCGCCGGCGCGCCGCATCGATGTGGTCATCAATCTGGCGGGCGCGCGCATTCTCGGCTGGCGCTGGAGCGAAGCACGTCAGGCGGCTTTGCGCGTCAGCCGCATCGGCCTCACGCGCAAGGTGGTGTCCTGGATCGCGGCCGCCGACCACAAGCCGGCGCTGATGCTGTCGGCGTCCGCCATCGGTTACTACGGCATCCAGGCGCGCGGTGACGATACCGTACTGACAGAAAGCGATGCGCCGCAGCCGATGTTCATGTCGGACCTGTGCCGCGAGTGGGAAGAAGCGGCCGGCACCGCCGCGGCCTATGGCGTGCGCGTGGCATGCATGCGTTTCGGCCTGGTGCTCGGTACCCAGGGCGCGCTGCCGATGATGCTGCTGCCGGTCAAACTGGGCATGGGCGGCCCGCTCGGCGACGGGCGCCAGTGGCTGTCGTGGATTCATGTGGACGATGTCATCGCCGGCATCGCCCATCTGTGGACCAGCGGGGAGGGCGGAGCCTACAACTTCACCGCGCCCGAGAGCCTGCCGCAGGCGGGCTTCAACCGGGCGGCGGCCAAGGTATTGAAGCGCCCTTACTGGCTGCCTACGCCCGGCTGGCCGATGCGCCTGGCGCTGGGCGAACAGGCCGACCTGCTGCTCGAAGGCCAGCGCGTGGCGCCCGCCAGGCTGCAGGCGAGCGGTTTCGCCTTCAACCATCCGACCCTGGCCGGTGCGCTGGCGAGTCTGTCGTGACGCTTAGTCGATCAGGGTCTTGACCAGGACCTTGCCCTCGCCGGCGGGGCTGTCCTGGCGCACCATCAGCTGGCTGCCTTTGGCGAACCAGAAGGTCGCTACGTAGCCAGGGCGGTTGTAGTCGGTCGTGACGACCCAGCATTCGATCATCCCGCCCGGGCCCGGGATGCTGGCCGATCCGGTGACCTTGAAGAGGTAGCGCGCCGGCCCCTGCTGACCGCCCGGGTGGTAAAAGTTGATGCTCGCTTCGTAGCCTTCGGCCAGCGGCAACGCCCGCAGCGTTTCGATATCGGTCTCGAAGTTGAAGCTTGGCTCGGGCGAGTTGAGCACCAGGTCCTTGTGGATGCTGTCGGCGAGTTCTTTCATGCCGGTGATTTTATCGGGTGCGAAAATGAACCCCCGACCACGCGCTTGCCGTCCTTTTCCACAATGCGCTCGTGCGTGCGCGGCCGCAGCGAGCCCGCATCGAACCAGGAGCTGACGGTCTTGAGCGACGCCGCCGATGGCGCCGTGTCGTAGCGCTGCCGGATCTGCATGCGCTTCTGGCCATCTTCGGTGGTAAAGCGGATTTCGCGTGTGATGATGTCGGCCGGTATCCGGCTCTCGCCGCTGCGCAGGTAGCGCAGGTAGTGGTGCACGCCTTCCTTGAGCAGCGCGGCGCGCGGCAGGACGGCGCCGACGTCGACCTTGGAGACGGCGGCGTGGCTGGAAGGGGCAAGGACAGCCGCCACGATCACGGCAGGCGATGCCAGTCGGGGTATGCGCATATCGCACATCTCCTGTACGTTAAAAACTCAAAAGGTCCTTCAATTCCTGGGCATTGCGGCGCGAGATTTCGAGCACTTTGCCGTCGCTCATCGTCACTTCGTAGCCGAGCGAGATCGATTCTTCGATGGCGCGGATTTCCTGCAGGTTGATGATGCACTGGCGGTTGGCGCGGAAGAAAAATTTGACCGGCAACCGCTCCTCGATGCTGTTCAGCGATTTTTTGACGTAGGCTTTTTCGCCGCCGAAGAAGATGCGCACGTAGTTCTTGCAGCTTTCGATATACCGGATCGTCTCCAGGCTCACCAGGTGGCAGCGTTCGCCGTCCTTCACGAAAATCTTGCTGTTGATGTCCAGCGGCGGCCGTGGCGCCGCTGCCGGCGCGGCGTCGGCGGCGGCCAGCTTGGCAATCGCGGTGGCCAGCCGTTCGTGGCTGACTGGCTTGAGCAGGTAGTCGACGGTGTTGTAGTCGAACGAGCGGATGGCGTATTCGGAATAGGCGGTCGTGAAGACAATGCGCGGCAGGTAGTCGAGCATTTCGAGCAGGTCGAATCCGCTGGCGCCGGGCATGTGGATGTCGAGGAACAGCACGTCCGGCCGCAGTTCGGCGATCAGCGGTGCCGCCGTCGCCGGATGGTCGGCCTGGCCGATGACCTCGACCCCGTCGAACTGGCCGAGCATGCGCACCAGCCCTTCGCGCGCCAGGCGCGAGTCTTCAATCACCATCACCCTCATGCCGCACGCTCCAGCGGCACCGTGATGCCGACCTTGAAGACGCCATCCGCGTGGGTGGTGTTCAGCGCGGCCAGGTCGCCGTACAGGAGATGCAGGCGCTGCCCGATATTGAGCAGGCCGATGCCGGTACCGCCGGCAGCCGGCACCGGCTTGTCGGGAGCGTCGTTGTGCACTTCCAGCAGCAGGCACTGGCCTTGCCGGGATGCGCTCACGGTCAACGTGCCGCCGCCCTGAAGCTGGTCGAGGCCATGCTTGACCGCGTTCTCGACCAGCATCTGCAAGACCATCGGCGGCATCAGCGCGTCGTCCAGGCCGGGCGCGATGTGAAGGGAAAAAGCCAGGCGTTCTTCCAGCTGCGTCTTGACGATGGCGAGGTACTTGGTGATGATGCCCACTTCATGGTGCAGGCTGACTTTTTCGTGCTGGCTGCTTTCGAGCGAATAGCGCAGGATGTCGGAGAACGAGGTAATCATCGCGTCGGCGCGCTGCGCATCTTCGTGGATCATGAAGCGAATGTTATTGAGTGAGTTGAACAGGAAGTGCGGGTTGAGCTGGTTCGACAGGCTGCTCAACTGCGCTTCCTTCAGATTGTTTTGCAGGCGCAGGTTGAACACTTCGGCCGTCTTGATGCGGCGGCTGCTGCTCACGCTGATGTAGATGAAGCCCCACACCGCCACGAACAGCTGGCTCTTGGGCGCTTCGTCGATGAATTTGTTCAGTAGGAGTTCGGACGGAATGATCGGGATGTTGAGTTTTTTATATTTGGCGCTGATGGTTTTCAAGAACATCGGCGCGACCGCGGCTGTGACGCAGGCGCCGATCACCATGCCGGCCACCGCGCTGTACAGCACCACGATGGCAATGAGCCTGGCGATCGGCACGGCGTCGCCGCCGCGCCGCTTGTACAGCCAGCGCAATACCAGTACCGCCAGCGTGTAGAACGGAATCCACGCCAGGCTGGAGTAGAACTGCATCCGGACCATGAAACCCCACGCGACGGCGATGGCGGTACTGGCCATGACACCCACCGCGACGGCGCTGCAGTGGTAAATCCAGAAGTCGCGGTCGCGCGGGAAGAAGTGCAGCTGCATGCGGTCGGGTTATCCAGTGAATGATCGGAGAGCGCATTCTAGCAAGGCGGCGCGCCCGGCTTTATTTGGCTGTCTTGCGCCGCTCCCGTTCGGCGGCGCGGGCTGTGGCCAACTCCGCTTCGAAACGCGCCACCGCAGGCACCTGCGGCCGCACCGGCCCACCCAGCGCAAGGCGGAAGCCTTCGCCGATGCTGCTTGGGTTTTCATCTCCCGCATGCCCGCGCACCACCGTGCGGGCGTCGCGCGCCCCGTAGCTACCGCCCCGGTGCATCTTCATGGGCGAATCACGCTTGTGGCAGTTGGTGGTCCATGCGGAACCGTCCGCCGGTGCGCCTTCGTAGTTCAGGTGCTCGCAATCGGCCACGAACTCGCCCACGTTGCCGATCATGTCGTACAGGCCGAAGGCGTTGGGCTCGTACATGCCGACCACCGTGGTGAATGCGGCGCCGTCTTCGCAGATGGCGCTCTTTCCGGTGCGGCCGATGAGCGCGGCGATCGCCTTGTTGCCCGAGAAATCGCGGATGTTCGCATGGCGGCACACCTGGCTGGCGTCGTCGCCGAACGGGTAGTCGGTCTTGCTGCCGGCGCGCGCGGCGTATTCCCATTCCGCTTCCGACGGCAGGCGGTACGGCTTGCCGGTTTGGGCCGACAGCCATTCGGCGTAGGCGGTGGCGTCCTTCCAGGTGACGCACATGACCGGATGGTAGTCGCTCGGTGCGTAGGCCGGCGTATTCCAGGCGCCCGGTGCCATTTCGATGCCCCATTCGGTGCTGCCGAACTTCCAGCATTCTTTCGGGGTCTTGTGGCCGGTCGCTTCGACGAACTGGCGGAACTGGCCGACGGTGACTTCGTACTTCGCCATCTGGAAGCTGGCCACGCGCACGTCGTGGACCGGCTGATCGGTCGGATAGTCCTTGCTCGTACCCGGGATGGTGCCGCCCATCGCAAACGTGCCGCCCTTGATGGCGACCATCGGGGGTTCGGTCACGCTGCCGGCGGCTGCCGCCGCGCTGGTGGATGCCATCAGGGCCAGTGAGAACAGGAGGGTGCTTTGCATGTCGTGCCTTCGTCAGGTGGGGTGGTGAGAATGACCACATTCTGTGCGAAACGGCCGCCATTGTCGGGAAAAGGTGCCGACCGGCGCTATGCGGGGATGAGCGGCGCGATCGGCCCAATCGGCACCCGCAGACACGTCCGGTAACACTTCTTACCGGACCATGCTGGTTGTAGGAGCCAAAGCGGGGTGTAATGGGTACATGGACGACACGCAGTAGTCGCCCTGGTCCCCGGAGAGGCGGCATTTCTCGCACGGTCCATATTGCTGCAGGCAGTATTTACGACAGGAGTTCATATGCACAAGAAAGCCCTCATCATCGCCCTCATGGCTGTTTGCATGGGCACCGGCAGCGCAGCCTTCGCTCAATCGCGCGACTACCGCGGCGAGCATGGCCAGCGCAGCGAGCACAATGAACGCAATGACCGTTATGAACGCAGCGACCGCCATGACCGCCATGACCGCCATGACCGCGACCGTCACCATGACCGCCGCGGCGACCGTTACGACAGCCCGCGCGGCGGCTACCAGGCTTACGATCATGGCCCATCGCGGCGTCACCACTTCCGCCGCGGCGCGTATCTGGATCACCAGTATCGCGGCAGCAGTTACGTGGTCAGCGACTGGCGCAGCCGCCGCCTGAGCGCGCCGCCGCGTGGCGCCCACTGGGTACATGCCAATGGCGACTATGCGCTGGTGGCCATCGCCACGGGCCTGATCACGCAGGTGCTGTTGAACCAGTGATCGTGGCGCCAGGCGCGCAGCCCGGGTGGGCGGCTACAATGCCGCTTTCTCCACGGCTGCGCCGCCTGATCCCATGACAATAAAAGAAAACCCCTTCCATCCCGACCTGCACGTGCTCCAGCGCGCGTACGACACGCACGGCATGGCCTGGACCGCGCCGCTGCACGAGGCGGAAAGCGCCGAGTATGCGGCCAGCAGTTTCGCGGTCGAGGGCATGCAGGTGCGCTTTCGCGTCGCCAAAATCACCCCGACCAAGGTTGGCCAGTTCGTCACGCTGTGGAAGCGCATCGGCACCTGCCCGATCCAGCCGTTCGACGAGACCGACCCGGTGGACCTGTTCGTGGTCAGTACCCGCGACGGGGACCAGTTCGGGCAATTTGTCTTTCCCAAGGCGGTGCTGGCGAGACGCGATATCGTGGCGCGCGCGGGGCAGGGTGGCAAGCGCGCGATCCGCGTGTATCCGCCATGGGTGCTCACGACCAGCAAACAGGCGCAGGCCACGCAGCGCTGGCAACTGCAGTATTTTCTCCCCGACGGTGCCGATGCGGCTGCCGTGCGCAGGCTTTATGGACCGCTCTGACGCTGCTGCTGTCACGACTTCTGCTGCGACTTCCAGTATTCCAGCGGCGACGTGCCCACCAGCTTGGTGAAGTCGCGCGTGAAATGGGCCTGGTCGAAAAAGCCGAGGTCACTGGCCAGTGCCGCCAGGTCCACCGGCGCCGGCCTGGCCAGGCGCCAGCTCGCTTCCTGCAGCCGGTAGCGCTGGATCACCCACTTGGGCGACACGCCCACATAATTACTGAACAGCCTTTGCAGCGCGCGTTCTTCGATTCCCACGTGTGCGCACAGGGCGGCCACGCTGGCCGGTCCGTCGATGGCTGCTGCGGCGTTGACGGCTTGTTCGGCGAGCAGCGCGCGCGCATCGGGCGCCGGCAGCACGGCGAGCAGCATCGCTTCGGCCGCGCCGACCATGTCGGCATCGCTGCCGCCATCGAGCACGCGCTGTTCGGCAGCGGCGGTGGGCACGCGCAGGACCTCGTCGAACGGCATGGTGCGGTCGGCCAGGCGCGAAACGGGATGCGCGATGAATGGACGCAGCCCGCCCGGCTTGAAGCGCACGCCGAGCACGCGGCCGGCACCCGCGACGGTGCGCTCGAACGCGCCGCGCACCACGCCGTGAATGGCGCTCTGGCCGCGGTCGAACACCAGGTGCGCATTCGGATATGGCAGCACGCGCTGGATTTCGGGCGCGCGTTCGCCCATGTGCCATTCGACGACCCAGAAGTAGTCGACAAAGTGCGCCAGCGCCGCCGATGGCGGGTAGGTGGCCAGGCGGATGCGGCGCGCCATGCCGAGCGGATCGACGACGCCTTTCGGCGTGGCTGGCGTGGTGTCGGGTTTATCCAAGATGTTTTTCGTCCTTGCGCTTAGTGTGGAGCTTCCCGTCAGCGAGCGCCATTGTGCCGTCGCCGCCCACTCTTGAATCGAAAGCCTGCCATGTCCTTGTTCCGCTTTAGCGCCGTCGCGCTCTCCCTGCTCGCCTTCCTGCAACCGGCTGCCGCTCAAACGTCGCCGGCCGCGCCGCCGATGCTGCGCGCCAGCGGGCCGTTCGAGATAGCGATCATACCCGCTGGCGCTCCCGAGAAGGAAGGCCGTACCGCCATCGCCCGCATGGCGCTCGACAAGCAGTATGGCGGCGCGCTGGCGGCCACCGGCAAGGGCACCATGCTCACGGCGGTGAGCGACACCAAAGGTTCGGCCGCCTACGTCGCCATTGAACGGGTCAGCGGCACGCTGGCGGGCAGGAAGGGCAGCTTCGTGCTCCAGCATGCGGGCACGATGCAGGGCGGAACGAGCCGGGCGCTCATCACGATCGTTCCCGATTCGGGCACGGAGGAGTTAAGCGGGATCACCGGCAGCCTCGCGCTCACGGTGGTCGACGGCAAGCACTTTTATGCGCTCGATTACGCGTTGGGGCACTAAGACGGCGGGTGCGCGAAGGCCGCTCATGATTTGATGAATTTTGCTCAGTAGTGCGTGCAGAGTAAGGCATCTTATCCACTCAATCGAAACCGCCCATACTGGCCGCTCGATTGAATACAGGAGGAATTTGCTGTGATGAAAACGCGTACGTTGGGATCGGCCGGCTTGTCGGTGTCCGCCATTGGGCTGGGCTGCATGGGGATGAGCTTTGCCTACGGCGGCGCCGACGACGCCGAATCGATCCGCACGCTGCACCGCGCCGTCGAGCTGGGCGTGACGATGTTCGATACGGCCGAGGTCTACGGCCCCTACGCCAACGAGGAGTTGCTGGCGCGGGCCTTGCGTGGCCTGCGCGGCAAGGTGTGCATCGCCACCAAGTTTGGTTTTCGCATCGGCGCGCAGGGGCGGGGCATGCAGCGGGTGACCGGAGTGGACAGCCGCCCCGCGCAGTTGCGTGCGGCGGTCGAGGGCTCGCTGGCCCGGCTGGGCGTGGAGGCGATCGGTCTGCTGTACCAGCGCCGGGTCGATCCGGCGGTGCCGATCGAGGAAGTGGTTGGCGTCATGGCCGATCTGGTCCGCGAGGGCAAGGTGCTGCATCTGGGCTTGTCGGAGGCGTCGGCCGGCACGCTGCGGCGCGCCTGCGCGGTGCACCCGATCGCCGCGCTGCAGTCGGAGTATTCGCTGTGGAGCCGCGAGGTGGAGGACGAGGTGCTGCCGGCGTGCCGCGAGTTGGGCGTGGGCTTCGTGCCTTACAGCCCGCTGGGCCGGGGTTTCCTCACCGGGCAGCTGGGTTCAACCGATGGGTTGGCGGCGGACGACTATCGGCGCGGTCTGCCGCGCTTCCAGGACGAGGCGCTGCGCGCCAACGCGCCGCTGGTGGCGCGGCTGGAGCAGCTGGCCAGCGCACGCGGGGTCAGCGCGGCCCAGCTGGCGCTGGCCTGGCTGCTGGCGCAGGGTGAGCAGATCGTGCCGATTCCGGGCGTGCGCCGGCTGGCACACCTGGAGCAGAATGTGGCCGCTGCGCAGCTGGAGTTGAGCGCGGCCGAACTGGCGGCGATCGCCGCCGCCGTGCCACGCGGCGCGGTGCGCGGCGCGCGCTACAGCGAGCAGGAGATGCCGATGGTGGGGCTGTGAGGTGCGGCGGCGTGGTCGAAGCGTGGGCCTATGTGCAGGTGATAGCGAAGCGCAGCTTCAGGCCGGCGTCAGGTCCAGCAGGTACCGGGCGCCGTCGACCCAGGCATCCTCGATCATGGCCAGGCGCGGCAGGTCGCCCGCATGGACGAAGCCGCATTTGCGCAGCACCGCCGCCGAACCCTGATTGGCGAGGGTGATCTCGGCCCGCAGCTCGCGCAGTTGCCAGGTCGAGCGGGCCAGAGCGATCAGGTGTTGCAGGGCGAACGTGGCCAGGCCCTTGCCTGTCTGGTCTTGCGCGATGCGGTAGCCCACTTCGGCGGAACCTTTGACGCGGTCGATATCCTTCAGATTGGCGCGTCCGACGATCCGGCCTTCCCCGTCGAGAAGCACGCACGGATGCCAGGTGCCGGCCGCATGGCCTTCCAGGTATTGCGCGATGTGGCGCGCCACGCCGTGCGGCGAATAGAACGCCGGGTCGCGCGCTTCGACGTGGCGCTCGAACCAGGCGCGGTTGGCCAGTTCGAATGCCAGCAAGGCGCCGGCGTCGTCATGGGCCAGCGTGCGCATGGTGTGGGTGGATGCCGCCCGCATGCCAGCTTATGCCGGCGGCGCGCTGGCGATGGTGGCCAGCACGGCGCGCACGGCGTCGGGTACGGGTACCGAACGGTTGCTCGCGCGCTCGACGTACACGTGAACGAAATGCCCGGCCGCCGCAGGCAGCGCTTCATCGTTGCGATACAGCGCCAGCTCGTAGCGCACGCTGGAGTTGCCCAGTTTGGCCACGCGCACGCCCACGTGCACCGTGTCCGGAAAGGCGATCGAGCTAAAGTACGAGCAGCCCGTGTCGACCACCAGCCCGACCACGGTGTCGGCGTGGATATCGAGCACGCCGCGCGCGATCAGGAACTGATTCACGGCGGTGTCGAAAAAGCTGTAGTAGACGACGTTGTTGACGTGCTGGTAGGCGTCGTTGTCCATCCAGCGCGTCGGAATCGCCAGAAAATGCGGGAAGGCGCAGCGTGGCGTGTCGCGCATGTCAGTGCTTTACGTCGCTGGCGGGAAGCAGCACTTCGACCGGCGTGTCGCCGCCCACGAACAGCTGCGCGCAGTCGACCTTGTCGAACGAATAGTGCTTGCCGCAGAAGTCGCAGTCGATCGCCAGCTGGCCCAGTTCATCGAGGGCGCCGTCGACTTCCTCGCGGCCCAGCATCTTGAGCATGTTGCCGACTTTTTCGCGCGTGCAGCTGCAGTGGAACTGGGGATGGGCCGGCTCGAACACGCGGATCGTCTCTTCCCAGAACAGGCGGTTCATCAGGGTCTGGATATCGGTCGAGAGCAGCTCTTCCTGCTTCAGGGTCGAGGCCAGCATCACGGCGCGGTTCCAGGTTTCCAGTTCGTCGGCTTCGCTGCTTTGCTTGATCTGGTCATCCTTGCCGCTGTGGCGCGGCAGCTTTTGCAGCAGCAGGCCGCGCGCGACGCTGTCGTCGGCCGCCAGCCACAGGCGCGTGTCGAGCTGCTCGGAACGCAGCATGTAGTTTTCGATGACGGTTGCCATGTCGTCGCCGTCGAGCGGCACGATGCCCTGGTAGGGCTGCTGGCCGGGCATCTTGTCGGTCGGGTCGAGCGTGATGACGAAGCGCCCCTTGCCGCCGGCGTTGAGCAGCTCGGTCAGGCTGGCGTCGTCGGCCACGCTCGCACCCTCGGCCAGCTTGGCGGTGGCGCGCATGCGCAGGTCGGAATCGCATTCGACCACCAGCAGGCGCACCGGCCCGTCGCCATGGATCTGCATGATGATGGCGCCGTTGAACTTGAGGTTGGCCGACAGCAGGGCCGCCGCCGCCACCATTTCGCCGAGCACCGTCTTGACGGCCGGCGGGTAGCTGTGGCGCTGCTGGATCTCGCGCCAGGTGCTGGAGATTTCGACGAACTCGCCGCGCACGGCGGCATTGTCGAAGATGAATTTTTGCAGGGTGTCGTTGGTATTGTCTGTAGTCATTGTTTATCCGATCTTTTTCAGTTGCGTCTTGAATAGCTGGCCGCGTGCAACATAGCTGGCGGCGCTGCCTTCGAGACGCGCGATGTCTTCCGCGCTCAGCGTGCGCACGGCCTTGGCCGGGGCGCCGATGATGAGCGAGTGGTCAGGGAATTCTTTTCCTTCGGTCACCAGCGCACCGGCGCCGACCAAGCAACCCTTGCCGATTTTTGCGCCATTGAGGATCACGGCCTGGATGCCGATCAGCGAGCCATCGCCCACCGTGCAGCCGTGCAGCATGGCTTGGTGGCCGACCGTCACATTGCTGCCGATGGTGAGCGGATAGCCCATGTCGGTGTGCATGACCGTGCCTTCCTGTACGTTACTGTTGGCGCCAATCGTGATGCGCTCGTTGTCGCCGCGAATGGTCACGCCGGACCAGACCGAGGTATTGGCCTCCAGCGTCACTTTGCCGATCAGGCTGGCCGAATCGGCGACGTAGGCGGACGCGTGAATCTCGGGCGCATGCTCGCCCAGTTGGTAGATAGCCATTTTGAATGTCGGGAAGCGTTGGAATGGCGCTATTTTACGCCGCCCCGGCGCTTTCGACGCGGCATGGCGGTTTACCACCGCGTCAAGGGAAGGTTGGGGGTTTTCTTCTAATCACAAGGCGGGGCGGCGCAAGACTATTTGTTTCGCGTAGGATAGCTTTCTTTTATGACACATTTATAGCGGAGGCTTCATGCGACTTTCCCCTGTTTCGCGCCTGGCCGGTGCGCTGGCCCTGGCCACCGCCCTGGCGGCTCCGGCGGCGCGCGCTGCCGATTTCACCACCACCGACGGCTACCACGCCGCCTGCCGCGAGGTGGCCAAGGGCGCCGTGCCCAAGGATGACGATGCGCGCATTGCCGCCGTCATCTGCCGCGATACGGCCCTGGTGCGCCAGATCGTCACCTGGGGCACGCGTGGCTTCGAGCGGATACATAAAGACCGTACGTCGAATGACGCCATCGTGGTCGAGGTGACCAAGGAAATCGACTACGTGATCGCCGAACTGGGCGCCACGCGCAAGCTGTTGGCCCAAATCAAGCTCGGCAAACGCAAGTCGCTGCGCCTGGCACCGGCGCAGTGGGAGCTCGATCTCGACAGCGATGGCCAGGTCAAGCTGTGGGAAAAATACCTGTTCGCCCTGCCCAAGCGCGGGCACCAGGAGTTCCGCATGAGCGGCCCGAGTAACGATCAGGAATATTACGACCGCGAATACAATCTCGGCGCCGTGATCCGGGTCGACCAGAGCGATATTTTATGGTCGCTGGCATACCATCATTTCATCGAGGGCTTGCTGACCAATGTGCGCGCGTTCGACCTGGCCAAGGACCATAACGGTGTGATCCTGGCGCGGCCGGCCTTGCTCAAGGCGGCGCACCAGTTGATCGGCAACGGCTTCCTGGTCTCGGGCAAGATGCGCCAGGAAGTGCTGGCCGAGACCGATGACGACGAAGAGTGGATCGGCAACCCCAAGCAGGCCAACACCGTCTTCCCGGTGCCGCTCGACACGGCCGATTTCGCCAGTTGGAACATGATGATCAAGGAAATGTCGGCGCTGTGGCAAGGCCGCAGCTTGTTGCCCGCCGCGCAGGGCGGAAACGGGATGCTGGCGGCGATGGCGCCCTTGTGTCCGGAGGGGACCGGCTTGAATGTGGCCAGGGTGTATCTGCAGCCGGCGGCGGCCGGTACCCTGTACGCTTTCCGCCACACCAAGCTGCCGACCAACCATTGCCAGCGCATCGACAAGACCCATCCGGTCTCGCCGCTGCCCGAGATGGCCGAACAGGCCAGCAAAACGAATACCGGCATGGGATTCCTGCGGTATTTGTACTGGACCAATTAAGCGGGTCGCCCTTTTTCCGCTGCGACTCAACCTGGAGGAATATCGGCCATGAAAGCACAGTTGATCAGCGTCGAAGACGACGAAACGGGCACTGCGGTGATGCTGATCGACGGCGTTGACATAGCGGCCATGAACTGCTTGGGGTACGGGAACGCTGGCGCCGCCTGTCCTGCGGTTCCTGGCCGGGTCCGGTTGATTTCCGCGTGACACGTGACATACTTTGAAATGACATGTGTCGTGGGAAAGGGAGGCAACAATGAAGGCAGCATCAGCGCGAGACACGCCGGCGCGCGCCGTCGCTGAATCATCGATCGCTACCGGCGAGCTGGCGAAGTTCCCAAAAACCGTCATGTTTCTGGGCGGCGAAGCGGCGATGAAGCGGAAAATCGAAACCAAGCTCGACGTTCATGTACTCATCATGGAGGGGTTTCCCAACGCTGTCATGACCTTTCTGATCGAAAGTCTTCCTGAATTGAAGAATCCCGAGTTTCTTCAAAAAACTGTCGGCATGAGCAAAAGGACGTCGCAGCGCAAGCACGCTGCGGACAAGCTCCTTACCAGCGAACAAAGCAGTAAAGCGTGGAACTTTGCCGAGGTGATGACCCAGGCTAGCGCGGTGTTCGGATCGAAGGAAGAGGGTGTTCGGTGGCTTGGTGAACCTGCGCTGGCGCTTGAAGGGCGGCGTCCACTTGATTTGCTGTCGACGAGTGCGGGTTAATCTGGTGAAGGACCTGCTCACCAGACTGGAATACGGCGTTTACGCGTGACACCTTTACCGGACATCTCGGGTCATGCAAGCCTGGTTGCCTGGCGCCTGGATCAAGCCGTGCACGCGCCCGCATGGGACAGCGGCGAAGGTGCCTTCCGCGTCGGCGGCCGCTGGAATGTCACGGGTTCCAAATACGTTGTTTACTGCTCGCTCGACCCCGCGACAGCGATACTCGAGGTGGCGGTTCACAAAGGATTTAAAACCTTGGACACGGTTGCGCACGTACTGACGTCGCTGCGGATCGATCCGACCGTCGGTCCGCGTGTACACGTTGTCAATCCATTGGATCTGCCAAACGCGAACTGGCTTACCCCAGGCGTGCCGAGTATTGGTCAGCAGCAGTTTGGGGACGCGTTGCTGGACAAACATGAGTTTGTACTCTTGCCGAGTGTCGTTTCAAAACATAGCTGGAACCTCATCTTCGATAGCAAACGAGGCCGCAAGATGGTCGCCAAGGCGTTCCAAGAGGCGTTTGCAGTTGACACCCGCTTGCATCCACCCGCTACCTGAACCTGCTCGTGCTAGTTGGCCGCAGCCCCGGCCGAGGCCAGCGGCAACGCGAAAAAGGTTCTCCGGTATAATTCGAACGGTCGTTCTTTTTTATTGCCGAGTGTCCCATGAAACCATCCCGTTCCGAATTTCTGACCGTACGCGGCTTGCGTACCCACGTGCGCCACTGGGGCAGGGAGGGTGCGCCCAAGCTGTTCATGGTGCATGGCTGGATGGATGTGTCCGCCTCGTTCCAGTTCGTGGTCGATTGCCTCAAGAATGATTGGCACGTCATTTCGCCCGACTGGCGCGGCTTCGGGCTGACCGAGCGCAGCCATTCGGACACCTACTGGTTCCCCGACTACGTGGCCGATCTCGATGCCATCGTCGACCATTACGCGCCGGGCGAGGCAATCAACCTGCTCGGCCACAGCATGGGCGGCAACGTGGTCGGCATTTACGCCGGGGCGCGCCCGGCCCGGGTGCGCCGCCTGATCAATCTGGAAGGCTTCGGCATGCCCGCGTCGAACCCGGAAAAGGCGCCGCGGCGCTATGCCAAGTGGCTCGATGAAATGCGCGAGCCGCCTTCGCTGCGCACCTATCCGAGCCAGGCGGCGGTGGCGGCAAGGCTGCAAAAGACCAATCCGCGCCTGTCGGACGCACGCGCGCAGTTTTTGTCGCAGCACTGGTCGGCCCGGAACAATGCCGGCGAGTGGGAAATCCTGGGCGACCCGAATCACAAGAAGCCGACGCCGCTCGGCTACCAAGTGGAAGAAGTGATGGCGTGCTGGTCGGCCATCACCGCGCCGGTGCTGTGGGTCGAGGCGGAGGATACCAATATGTGGCAATGGATGGGGCCGCGCGAGGAAGCACGCATCGAGGTCGACCGTCGCCTGGGACACTTGAAAACGGTGACCACGCGCATGATGGCCGATGCCGGCCATATGCTGCACCACGACCAGCCGGAGGCGCTGGCCGCGATGGTGGAGGCATTCCTGGCGTAAGGCATGGAGCCTGGGGGGCGCAATCCGCCACACTCCGCCACACTCCGCGCCAATCGCTCAGTCAGCGTACAATAAAGCCTGTCCCCACTCTGTTGCCGATCCGAGCGTTGCCTGCGTATGCTGAATGTAGATCTCCATTGTCACTCGACCGTGTCCGACGGCGTCCTGGCGCCGGCCGCCGTCGCCAAATACGCGCATAAAGCGGGGGTGAACGTGTGGGCCCTGACCGACCACGATGAAGTCGGCGGCGTGGCCGCGGCGCGCGCGGCGGCCGGCGAACTGGGCATGCACTTCGTCTCGGGCGTCGAAATTTCGATCACCTGGGCCAACCACACCGTGCACATCGTCGGCCTGCAGATCGATGCCGACAATCCCGGCCTGGTGCAGGGCCTGGCGGACACCCGCAGCGGACGCGATGCGCGCGGGCGCGAAATGGCCGACCAGCTGGCGCGGGCGGGCATTCCCGGCGCCTACGAGGGCGCGCTCAAGTTCGTCGACAATCCCGACCTGATGTCGCGCACCCATTTCGCGCGCTACCTGGTCGAGTCCGGCGTGTGCGCGAATATTCCGGAAGTGTTCCGTAAATACCTGGTCGAAGGCAAGCCCGGCTACGTGCCGCACCGCTGGGCCAGCCTGACGCAGGCGGTCGGCTGGATTCGCGGCGCCGGCGGCATCCCGGTGATCGCCCATCCGGGCCGCTACAAGCTGGGCATGGTGGGGCAGGGCGCGTTGTTCGATGAATTCAAGCAACTGGGCGGCACGGCGATCGAGGTTGTCACGGGCAGCCACACGCCCGATCAATATCACCTGTACGCCGAGGAAGCGCGGCGTTATGGCTTCCTGGCCTCGCGCGGCACCGATTTTCATGCGCCGGGCGAGTCGCGCGTGGATTTCGCGGCCTTACCGCCGCTGCCGTCCAGCGTCAAGCCGGTCTGGCACGACTGGTTCTAATGCAGGGTGCAAGGCTCGCCGTAAGGCTCGCCGTAAGGCTTGGCGGCATTGCTTACACCACGCTTAAAACGCGCCCTTGCTGCCCTGGCGGCAACGGCGCGGCTCTTGTATTTGCCCTGGTCAGCCCTATCTTATTTTCCTGTTCATTAATGTCGAAGCCGGGAGGCTTGCCATGAAGCGTGTTTTGCTGTTCCTTGCCACCAACCTTGCCGTGATCCTCGTCCTGACGCTGGTACTGAACGTGTTCGGCATCGCGCGCGGGGTCAGTGCGTCCGGCATCAATATCGGCCAGCTGCTGGTATTTTCGGCCGTGGTCGGATTCACCGGGTCGTTCATTTCCTTGCTGATGAGCAAAACGATGGCAAAATGGTCGACTGGCGCGCGCGTCATCGACAATCCGGTCAACGCCAACGAGGTGTGGCTGGTCAATACCGTGCGCAAGCTGGCCGAACGGGCCGGCATCAGCATGCCCGAGGTCGCCGTCTACGAAGGCGCGCCGAATGCCTTTGCCACCGGCGCGTTTAAAAATTCCGCCCTGGTCGCCGTTTCCACGGGCTTGTTGGAAAGCATGGACCGCGACGAAGTCGAAGCCGTGCTCGGGCACGAAGTGGCCCACGTCGCCAATGGCGACATGGTGACGCTGACCCTGATCCAGGGCGTGGTCAATACCTTCGTGGTGTTCCTGGCGCGCGTCGTCGGCTTTTTCGTCGACAAGGTTTTGCTGCGCGGTAACAGCGACCGGGGTCCCGGCATCGGCTATATGGTCACCGTGTTCGTGTGCGAACTGGTATTCGGCCTGGTCGCCTCGATCATCGTCGCCTGGTTTTCGCGCCAGCGCGAATTCCGCGCCGACGCCGGCTCGGCCAAGCTGCTGGGCAGCCCGCGTCCCATGCAGCAAGCCCTGATGCGTCTGGGCGGCCTGGCGCCCGGCGCCTTGCCGTCGCAAATGTCGGCGTTCGGCATTTCCGGCCACGGCAATGGCTGGGGTGCGCTGTTCTCGACCCACCCGCCCATGGAAGAGCGTATCGCCGCCCTCAACAACCTGCCGCCCGCATGAGCCAATTCTTTCAAATCCATCCCGACAACCCGCAGGCGCGGCTGATCAAGCAGGCCGCCCAGATCATCCACGGCGGCGGCATTGTCGCGCTGCCGACCGACTCGTGCTACGCCCTGGTGTGCCACCTGGACGACAAGGGGGCGGTAGAAAAGTTGCGCCGCATCCGCGGCATCGATGAAAAACACCATCTGACCTTGCTGTGCCGCGACCTGTCCGAGATCGCGGTGTATGCGCGGGTCGACAACCGCCAGTTCCGCCTGTTGAAAGCCGCCACCCCGGGCCCGTACACGGTGATCCTGGAAGCGACCCGGATCGTGCCGCGCCGCCTGTCGCACCCGTCGCGCAAGACCATCGGCCTGCGCGTGCCCGAAAACGCCATCGCCCAGGCGCTGCTGGCCGAACTGGGCCAGCCGCTGCTGGGCACCACCCTGATCCTGCCCGACCCGGACGGCGAAGGCAGCGAACTGCTGACCGACGCCGACAGCATCCGCGAGCGCATCGACAAGCAGGTCGACCTGATCGTCGACGGCGGCGCCTGCTCGCTCGAACCGACCACCGTGATCGACCTGACCGGCGACGACGTCGTGCTGGTGCGCCAGGGCCGCGGCGACGCCGCCGTGTTCGGCCTTTGACCCGCCCCGCGGCCCCCGGGACAGCGCCAGGGCCGCGTGCCCGCTCTGCTAGAATCGTCCGATGAATAGCACTCACCAGACCGTCCAGGCACTGCTAGTGTTCGCGATTCCGGTCCTGTTCGCCATTTCGCTGCATGAAGTGGGGCACGGCTACGTGGCCCGGTATTTCGGCGATCCGACCGCGGCCAACGAAGGTCGCCTGAGCATCAATCCACTGCGTCACATCGACCCCTTCGGCACCGTGGTGTTGCCGCTGGTGCTGTACTGGCTGATCCAGTTGCCCTTCGGTTACGCCAAGCCGGTCCCGGTCGAGTTCGACAAGCTGCGCAATCCCAAAAAACACATGGCCTTCGTGGCCCTGGCCGGCCCGGCGGCCAATTTCGCCATGGGCGTGGCCTGGAGCATCATCGGCATCCTGCTGGCGGTGGCCGGCGTCAGCGAGCGCTTCTGGTACGACATGGTGCGCGCCGGGGTGAGCGTCAACGCGGTCATGATGGTATTTAACCTGCTGCCGATCCCGCCGCTCGACGGCAGCCACGTGCTGGCCAGCGTGCTGCCTGAGCGCGTGCTGCGCTGGCTGCCGGCCGTGCCGCCGGACGGCGGACGGACCCTGGCATCGCTGCTGCCGTCCGGCATGCTGGCAGCTTTGCCCAAACGCATGATTCGCCTCATGAACGATGTCGCCGTGATCGATGTGCTCATTTTCGCGGCCTTCATCCTGCTGATGCGCCTGCATGTGCTCGACAGCTTCCTGTCCAGGGCGATGACGATCGCGATTGCGGCATTTTCCAAGGTTGCCTCTCCCTTTTATTTTCTCCTGAGTTAATTCATGTACCCAGATCGTGTTGTTTCCGGTATGCGCCCGACAGGCACCATGCATCTTGGCCATTACCACGGCGCCCTGAAAAACTGGATCAGGATGCAGTCGCAACAGCCCTGCCTGTTTTTCGTGGCCGACTGGCACGCCCTGACCACGCATTACGACGACCCCACGATCATCGAGCGCAGCACCTGGGACATGCTGGTCGACTGGCTGGCGGCCGGGATCGACCCCTCGCAGGCGACCCTGTTCATCCAGTCGCGCGTGCCCGAGCATGCGGAACTGCACCTGCTGCTGTCGATGGCCACGCCGCTCGGCTGGCTCGAACGGGTGCCGACCTACAAGGACCAGATCGATAACCTCAGCAGTAAGGATCTGGCCACCTATGGCTTTCTGGGCTACCCGCTGTTGCAGGCGGCCGACGTGCTGATCTACCGCGCGACCCAGGTGCCGGTGGGCGACGACCAGGTGCCGCACATCGAAATGATGCGCGAGATCGCGCGCCGCTTCAATCATATGTATGGCAAGGAAAAAGGCTTCGAGGAAAAGGCCATGGAAGCGGTCAAGAAGCTCGGCAGCAAGCGCGCCCGGCTGTACCTGGAACTGCGCACCGCGTACCAGCAGGATGGCAAGGACGATGCGCTGGAGCAAGCCCATGCCATGCTGGGCGATGCCCAAAGCCTGTCGATGATCGACCGCGAGCGGCTGTTCGGCTACCTGGAAGGCAGCCGCAAGCTGATCCTGGTCGAGCCGCAGGCCAAGCTGACGGTGGCATCGCGCCTGCCCGGGCTGGACGGGCGTAAAATGTCTAAAAGTTACGGCAACGCTATTTCCCTGCGCGAAGACAAGGAGTCGGTGGTCAAGAAGGTGCGCACCATGCCGACCGATCCGGCGCGCGTGCGCCGTACCGACCCCGGCGATCCGCGCACATGCCCGGTGTGGCAATTGCACGAAGTTTATTCCGACGAAGCAACCCGCGACTCGGTGGTCAAGGGCTGCACCACGGCCGGCATCGGCTGCATCGAATGCAAGCAGCCGGTGATCGACGCCATCGTCAAGGAACAGGAACCGATGCACGAACGTGCCCAGCAATACCTGGACGACCCCTCGCTGGTGCGCGCCATCGTGGCCGATGGCTGCGAAACGGCGCGCAAGCTGGCGCAGGAAACGATGCGCGATGTGCGCGAAGCGATGGGCCTGGCTTACACTTGATAAAGGAATTCCTGATGACCGACACACTCCACTCCGACGCATCCGCCTGGATCGCCCGCTTCGCACCGCTGGCGCCGCGCGGCGAGGCGCTCGACCTGGCCTGCGGCACTGGCCGCCACGCGCGCCTGCTGGCCGCGCTCGGCCACCCGGTGCTCGCGCTCGACCGCGACCCCGATGCACTGGCCGCCGCGGCGGGCGAGGGCATCACCACGCTGCAGTTCGACCTCGAAGACGGCACCCTGGCCTGGCCTTTCGAGGAAGGGCGCTTTGCCGTGATCGTGGTGACCAATTACCTGCACCGGCCGCTCATTCCCGCGCTGGTGCGCAGCCTGGCCGCGGGCGGCTTGCTGATCTATGAAACGTTTGCATGCGGAAATGAAGAATTCGGCCGCCCGAGCAATCCCGCCTTTTTGCTGCACGAAGGCGAGCTGCTGCGCCAGGCGGCGGCCCATCAGCTGCGCGTGCTGGCGTTCGAAGACGGATTTACCAGCGTGCCCAAGGCGGCCATGGTGCAGCGCCTGTGCGCCGCCGGGGCCGATTTTGCGCGCGCCGATGCCCGTCTGGACGGCGGCGCGGCGCCGACCGAAGCGCGATTCTAGTCAACAATGAACCATTCCGGCGGACGATCCGCTACAATCAGGCTTTTACTTACCAGCATAGTTACCTACATATGATCAAGGGCAGCATAGTAGCAATCGTCACCCCGATGCATGCAGACGGCAGTCTGGACCATCCGGGCCTGCGCAAGCTGATCGACTGGCACATCGCCGAGGGTACCGATGGCATCGTCATCGTCGGCACCACGGGCGAATCGGCCACCGTCAGCGTCGAGGAACACTGCGAACTGGTCAAGCTGGCCGTCGAACATGCCAAGGGCCGCATTCCGATCATTGCCGGCACCGGTGGCAATTCGACCGCCGAAGCGATCAAGCTGACCGAATTTGCCAAGGATGTCGGGGCCGATGCCGCGCTGGTGGTGGTGCCTTACTACAACCGTCCGACCCAGGAAGGCATGTACCGCCACTTCAAGGCCATCGCCGAAGCGGTCGACCTGCCGCTCATTTTGTACAACGTGCCGGGCCGTACCGTGGCCGACATGAGCAACGACACCGTCGTGCGCCTGTCCGCCATCCCGAACATCGTCGGCCTCAAGGATGCGACCGGCAACATCGGGCGCGGCCTGGAATTGCTGCGCAATGTAGACAAATCGTTCGCCGTGTATTCGGGGGACGACCCGACCGCGATCGCACTGATGCTGTGCGGTGGCGCCGGCAACATTTCGGTCACGGCCAACGTGGCGCCGCGCGCGATGCACGAACTGTGCGTGGCCGCGATGGGTGGCGACATCGCCCGCGCCGTCGAGATCAACGACAAGGTCATGCCGCTGCACCAGAAACTGTTTATCGAGCCGAACCCGGTCCCGGTCAAATGGGCGATGGCGGAAATGGGCCTGATGCCTGACGGCATCCGCCTGCCCCTGGCGCCGCTGGGGCCAGACTGCCACGACGCGGTCCGCGCCGCCCTGCGCGAAGCCGGCGTCCTACCACAGCCCTGACCCGCAAGGGTCGGATCATCCCAGACACCAGCTGCCTTTCAGCTTCTCATCCAGTAACGACATGACTATTCGCAAGACAATTAACAAGGCCTCGGCCATGGCAGTCCCCCCGGCGGCAACGCGCACCCTGGTGCTTTCGGCGCTGATGGTCAGCCTGTCCGGCTGCGGCATGATCAGTTCCGTCATCGAACAGGACAAGCTCGATTACCGCGGCGCCAAGAAAGCGGCGTCGCTGGACGTGCCGCCCGACCTGACCCAGCTCGAGCGCGACAACCGCTACAGTATTCCCGAAACGCGCGGCGTGGCCAGCGCCTCGACCTACCAGCAGCCCAAGGGCACGACGGCGATGCCGGCGGCGGGCGGGCAGGCGGTGGCGGTCGCCGGCGGCGACGGCATCAAGGTCGAGCGCAGCGGCAACCAGCGCTGGCTGGTGGTGAACCAGACGCCGGAGCAGCTGTGGCCGCAGCTCAAGCAGTTCTGGGCCGATTCGGGCTTCACCGTCATCAGCGAGTCGGCCACCACCGGCACCATGGAGACCGACTGGGCCGAAAACCGCTCGAAGATCCCGCAAGACATCATCCGCCAGTCGATCGGCAAGGTATTCGATTCGCTGTACTCGACCGGCGAGCGCGACAAGTTCCGCACGCGCCTGGAGCGCACCCCGAACGGCACCGAAATCTACATCAGCCACCGCGGCGCGGAAGAAGTGCTGGTCGGTTCGCAAAAGGATTCGACCACCTGGACCGTGCGTCCGAACGATCCGGGCCTGGAAGCGCAATTCCTGAGCCGCCTGCTGGCCAAGCTGTCGGGCATCGCCGACGTCAAGCCGGCCGAAGCGGCCGTGGCGGCGGCGGTCGCCGTTCCCCAGAACGCCAAGCTGGTGGGCGATACGGTGGAAGTGGCCGAAGGTTTCGACCGCGCCTGGCGCCGGGTTGGCCTGGCGCTGGACCGGGTCGGCTTCACGGTGGAAGACCGCGACCGCGTGCAGGGCGTGTATTTCGTGCGCTACGTCGATCCCGACCTGGCCGACAAGGACGGTTTCCTGAGCAAGCTGTTCAGCTTTGGCGCATCCTCCGACAAAGCCAAGGAAGCGCAGCGCTTCCGCGTGACGGTCAAGTCCGAAGCGGGTGCGACGGTGAGCAAGGTGGCGGTACAGAGCAACGACGGCAAGGCGGAAACGTCGCCGACCGGTGCCAAGATCCTGAAACTGCTGAGCGACGAATTGAAGTAAGGTTCGACGCAGCAATAAAAAAACCGGCCGAGGCCGGTTTTTTTACGTCCATGCAACTTCTCGCGCGATGCCGGCTTGGTCGGGAACGACGGGCCGCAGGCACAGCCCCGGCATGCAAATCCGTAGGCGAAAAAAAACCGGCCCGCAGGCCGGTCTTTCAAATCGTGCTGATTACTTGGCAGCCGATGCAGCAGCCGAAGCTGCGGTCGATGCGGCAACCGATGCGGCAGCAGCAGCGTCAGCTGCTACGGAAGCGGCCGAAGCAGCGGTAGCTGCTGCGTTAGCGGCTTCGGTTGCTGCTGGAACTGGAGCGTCAACTGGAGCTGCTGGTGGGGTAACCGCTGCTGGGGTTTCCACAACTGGGGTTGGGGTAACAACTGCTTCTGGTTCTTTTTTGGTGCAAGCAGCCAGGGCAACAGCCAACAGGGAGACGATCAGCAAAGATTTTTTCATGGGTTTTCCTTAATTAATTCACTAAATTATGACTACGTATGTTGCGATGAATAATTACCGGTAATTATCGCTCGTTAGGGAATTCTCGTTAGCTTTCGAACCTGTAATGGTGCTTGACAGACAACGGAAACTTCCTAACCCGATATTATAGCTAAATTTGGTGCTCCGCAATAGCGGGAAGATGCTTTTATGGAAGCTTTTTGCGAACTGGCAACATTCATGTTGTGATAAAAGGCATCTTTGTGCTCATTTCATCGGCCAATTTGCTGCATCTCCGATTTATATTCTGACGCCGCCGTTTCGGGCCTTACAAACCCTTACAAACCAGTCGTGGTCGGATGTAACGTTGAAACCGCCTCCATCCAGATTCCCGAAAATCTTTCCTGGCTCAGTTCGGTCGCCTGCGGCGTATCGAAGGCGGCTTCACCGCGCATGTGGTCGCTGTGAAAGCGGCGCACGATATGCATGCCGTCCGCGATGCAGAAGGAATCGGTCAGGTGATGCAGCGAACGGGGCGTGGCGCGGGCCTCGATCTTGTGGTTGAACTCGCGCAGCAGGCGCAGGAAGCGCGGATAGTGGCGTTCGATATAGGCGCTCCGATGCATGGCGATCTGGATGGCGCCACCGCCGGCCAGGAAATGCCGCAGTGCGGCATCGGTCTCGGTGCCGCCAAGCGGAAAGACCGAAAAATCCGGATCGAACAATTGCAAGGTGGACCGCGCCCGCCCCAGGCAGTCGCGTAGCTGCGCCTCGAATTCGGCGTGCGAGTTGAACGGCAGTGCGGTGGCGTCGGTCATGGCAATTCCTTTAGGCGAGTTCAATCCATCCATCCTGGTACCAGGTGTACAGCGCTTCCATCACATCGTCGGACGCGCCAGCCAAGGCGGCGCCGGGCAGGGCGCGCTCGTTGGCCAGCACGTCGAGCACGGCCTTGTCGGCGCGGCCGACGGCGAACGATTCGCCGTTGATGAATACGTGCTTGCCACGATACAGCATCTGCGACTTGAGCGAGAGCACCACGCCGCGCTTGGCGGCAGTCTCGGCGAAGCGTCCCATCGTCAGCGGTTTGGCCGGGCCGGTGAAGAACACATTGTGCTTCGGTTCGGACATGTGCTCGCCGACGAAAATCGTCACGTCTTCTTCGGTGAAGCGCACCTTGTTCATTTCTTCATTGATCGCCGCCAGCATGTTGCGCGGGATTTCGGCCGGGTTCTTGGCCACTTCCAGGTCCGGATCGGCATAGCGGCCCGGCAGGTCGATCGAGTCGGCCATGAATTGCAGGAACGCTTCGCCCAGTTCCTGATAGGACGGCGAACGGAAACCGATCGAGTACGTCATGCACTCGCCCTCGGCCACGCCATCGTGCGCGTAGTGGGGCGGCAGGTACAGCATGTCGCCCGGTTCAAGCAGGAATTCTTCCTGCGGCTTGAAGTGCTTGAGGATCTTGAGCGGCTTGCCTTCGACCAGCGACAAGTCCTTTTGCGCGCCGATGCGCCAGCGCCGCTTGCCGTGCGCCTGCAACAGGAACACATCGTAGGAGTCGAAGTGCGGGCCGACCCCGCCGCCATCGGTGGCGTAGCTGATCATCAGGTCGTCCAGGCGCGCGTCCGGAATGAAACGGAACTGGCGCAGCAGCGCGTCGGCGCCCTTGTCGGCCAGGTTGGCGCCCTGCACCAGCATGGTCCATTCGCGCTGCGTGCGTGGCGGCAATTCAGTCAGCGGGCCGTGCTGCATGTCCCACTCGCCGTCGACCTGGGTGATCAGGCGCGATTCGACATGGTTCAGCTTGGCGAGCGCGGCCAGGGCATCGAGCTTGAGCAGCGGCTTGAAGCCGGGGATCGCCTGGCGGATCAAGAGCGGTTTCTTGTGCCAGTAATCGCGTAAAAACTGGGCGGGCGTGATATCGCCCAAGAGCGTTAATTTTTTCATGCGACATTATAACCAAGTCCGAAACAGGGCAAGGCGGCGGGGAGGTATAATCCGCCAGTACACACTGAAAGGAAGCACTATGAAGATTGCCAAAAACACGGTCGTAACGGTCAAATACAAATTGTCCGACGCGCAGAACAATCTGATCGAAGACGGCAGCAAGCCGATGGTCTATCTTCACGGCGGCTATGAGAATACCCTGCCGAAGATTGAAGAAGAACTCGATGGCAAGGAAACGGGCTATGCCTGCGTCCTGCAGATCGAGCCGGACGATGCGTTCGGCGACTACGACTCCTCGCTGGTCAAGGTCGAAGCGCGCGAGCGCCTGCCGGAGCCGCTCGAAGTCGGCATGCAGTTCGAAGGCATGCCCGACGGCCCGGACGGCTCCGAAGAAGCAATGATCTTCACCGTCACCGACATCGCCGACGACAAGGTTGTCCTCGACGGCAATCACCCGCTGGCCGGCATGGCGCTGCGCTTCGAACTGGAAGTGACCGACGTGCGCGACGCACTCGATGTCGAGATCGCGCACGGCCACGTGCACGGCGCGCATGGCCACGACCACGACGACGAGGATGATGACGGCGAAGAGGGCGACCACTTCCGCAGCCACCCCGTGCATTAAAACCTGGCATGCAGGGCGGCCGGCGGCCGCCTGACATCTGTATCTGCGCGGTGCCGCGGCCCAGGCCCGGCACCGCGTCCGTTTTACGGTTTCTGAAGCAGGAACATCTTCTCGCTGCCTGGCGCCACGCGCATGCGCAGCACGCTCGAACCCACGCTCACATGTCCCAGGTTGCCACGCCAGGCAATCGCCGGTGCCGGTCCCGCTGGCGCGGCGGTATCGACCAGCAGCACCTTCCCCGCGAATTTTTGCGCCAGCGTCACCACCTGCTGGCGCGCCGCCGCATAGCCGTCCTCGCGGCTGTCGTTTGACCCCAGCATGGACAGCAGGCCCGGTTTGTCGCTGTGCGCCTTCAGGTTCCCTTCGGTAAACAGCACCAGCGCGTCGAGCTTTTTGCGCTGGGCCGTGCCGAACAGGCGCTTGAGCCAGAAGCGGTTGGCCACGGCGCGGTCCTCGAACTCGCTGTTGCGACCCGCCTCGGGTCGGTAGTGATTGTTATCGGACGGCAGATTCATGGTCGCATACAGCACGTTCCCGACGATCCAGTGCGCGTTCTCGGCGTAGCTGCGGAACTGCGAACTGCTCGACAGGCGCAGCAAGGGCAAGGTGCGCTTGCCGAGCGACTCGGCGTCGGGATAGAACAACTCGCGCATGCGGTTCAGGCGGTCCACCGCCAGCTGGCTGCCGGCGGCATTCATGCAGCCGCTCCAGTCGCTGGCGGCCGGCGCCACGATCATCGGCCGGCGCGCCTGCGCGAACAGGTCGCGCCGCTGCGTGTACAACTCGTCGCTGCACGGCTCGCGCTCGCCCTTGATGCCGGTGGCGACCACGAAGGCGACCGCGCCATCGTCGCTGGCGGCGATGGCTTGCTCGAGCTGGGCGTCGCCGCCGCCGTCGGTGAAGCGGTGGCCGATGATGGCGAACTGGTAGGGTGCCGGTCCCTTCACGGCCGCCGCGCGGGCCTGCGCGGCGGCGGCATCGGCCTGCACCGCGAGCAGGGCGGCGCACAGGAGCGCGGCAAGTGGTGCGCTGCGCATCATGGCGTGGCCAGGCGCTTGAGCTGGTACAACTGCTCAAGCGCTTCGCGCGGGGTCAGGGCGTCGGGGTCGATGGCGGCCAGCGCGTCGTGCAGGGCATCGGCCGCCGTATCGTGCGCGCCGGCCGGCTCCGCGTCGTCCGGTTCCACGCACGGCAGCGCGAACAGGTCGAGCTGCGGCGTGGTGTCGAGTGCCTGCGATTCGAGCCGCGCCAGGTGCTTGCGCGCGGCCTTGATCACCGCCTGCGGCACGCCGGCCAGTTGCGCCACCTGCAAGCCGTAGCTCTGCGAGGCCGGTCCGGCCTGCACCGCGTGCAGGAAGACGATGCTGTCCTTGTGTTCGACCGCCGACAGGTGCACGTTGGCCGCGCTCGGGTGGCTTTCGGGCAGCTGGGTCAGTTCGAAATAATGGGTCGCGAACAGGGTGAAGCTGCGGCTCGTGTCGATCAGGTGGCGTGCGATGGCCCAGGCCAGCGCCAGGCCGTCGAAGGTCGAGGTGCCGCGTCCCACTTCATCCATCAGCACCAGCGACTGCGCGGTGGCGCCGTTGAGGATCGCCGCCGATTCCGTCATCTCCACCATGAAGGTCGAGCGCCCGCCGGCCAGGTCGTCGGTGGCGCCGATGCGGGTGAAGATGCGGTCGATCGGGCCGATGGTCGCGCTGGCGGCCGGCACGTAGCTGCCGATGTAGGCCAGCAGCGTGATCAAGGCCACCTGGCGCATGAAGGTCGATTTACCGCCCATGTTCGGGCCCGTGATCAGCAGCAGGCGGCGTTCGTCGTTGAACTTGCAGTCGTTGGCGATGAAGCGTTCGATCTGCTTTTCCACCACCGGGTGGCGGCCTTCGCAGATGACCAGGCAGGGCTCGCCCACCAGTTGCGGCGCGCACCAGTTGTGCTGCAGCGCGTGGGTGGCCAGCGCGGTCAGGGTGTCGAGCTGCGCCAGGCCCTGCGAAATGGTTTGCAGGGTGCCGATGTGCGGCGCCAGGTCGGCCAGCAGCTGGTCGTACAGGATTTTTTCGCGCACCAGCGCCTTGTCTTGCGCCGACAGGGCCTTGTCCTCGAAGACCTTCAGTTCCGGCGTGATGTAGCGCTCGGCGTTTTTCAGGGTCTGGCGGCGGCGGTAATCGTCCGGCACCTTGTCGGTCTGGCCGTGCGTGACCTCGATGTAGAAGCCGTGCACCTTGTTGTACTCGACACGCAGGTTGGCGATGCCGGTGCGGGCGCGCTCGCGCGTTTCAAGGTCGACCAGGAACTGGCCGGCGTTTTCGGACAGGCCGCGCAGTTCGTCGAGTTCCGCATCGAAGCCGCGTGCGAACACGCCGCCGTCGCGCACCATGGCCGCCGGTTCCGGAGCGACCGCGCGTTCGAGCAGGTCGAGGCAGATGGCGGGCGTGGCCAGCGCGTCGTGGATGGTCGAGAGCAGGCTTTCTTCCCCCGCGGTGAAGGCTTGCTGCACCGAGTGGCGCAAGGCCGGCAGCTGGCGCAGGCCGTCGCGCAGGCTGGCCAGGTCGCGCGGGCGGGCCGAGAGCAGCGCGATGCGCGTGGTGATGCGTTCGATGTCCGGCACGTCGGCCAGGGTGGCCGACAGCGCGCCGGCGGCGTCGCTCTGGGCCAGCGCGGCGATGGCCGCATGGCGTGCGCGTGCCACGTTCTGGTCGCGCCGCGCATGGTGCAGCCAGTGGCGCAGCAGGCGTGAACCCATCGCCGTGCGGCAGTGGTCGAGCAGCGAGAAGAGGGTGGGCGACTCCTGGCCGCGGATGGTTTCGGTCAGTTCCAGGTTGCGGCGGGTGGCGGCATCGAGCCCGATGAATTCGTTCTCGGTTTCGGTCGACAGGCTGCGCACATGCTGCAGGCCGCGGCCCTGGGTCGACTGGGCGTAGCGCAGCAGCGCGCCGGCCGCGCCGAACGCGGCGCCCAGGCCATCGGCGCCGAAACCGGTGAGGGTGGCCACGCCCAGCTGGTCGAGCAGGGCCTTGTGGCCGCCCACGACATCGAAATGCCAGTCCGGCACGCGCTGGGTGTGGGCGGTGCCGTCGTCTTCGAACAGCTCGGCGCCGCTACCGTCACTGCGCAGGATTTCGGCCGGGGCGATGCGTTCGAGTTCCTGCTGCAGGCGCAGGCCGACGGTGCGGCTGTCGCCCGAGAATTCCATCAGTTTCAGGCCGCCGCTGGCCAGCGACAGCCATGCCAGGCCCGTGGTGACGACCTTGCGCTGGCTGATCATGCACATGGCCAGCAGCGGGCGTTCGGCTTTTTCGGGCAGCAGGTCGGCGTCGGTCAGGGTGCCGGGGGTGACCACGCGCATGACCTTGCGCTCGACCGGGCCCTTGCTGGTGGCCGGGTCGCCAATCTGTTCGCAGATGGCGCATGACTCGCCGAGTTTGACCAGTTTGGCCAGGTACGGGTCCAGCGAGTGGAACGGGATGCCGCACATCTTGATCGGGTTGCCGTTCGAGGCGCCGCGCGCGGTCAGGGTGATGCCGAGGATGCGCGCCGCTTTTTCGGCGTCGTCGTGGAACAGCTCATAGAAGTCGCCCATGCGGTAGAAGACCAGCATGGTCGGGTACTCGGCCTTGATGCGCAGATATTGCTGCATCATCGGCGTGTGCTTTTCGGTCGCGCCGTTCTTGATGGCGGCGGCGTTGATTTCGGTCGGGGGTGTGGTCATGTGTTCTTTGTCGTTGAGGCCGGCAGGTCTTAAGTTGCCCGCCAGGGTGCGACGCGGCGCTGCGTTTATAGTAAGGGCGCCATTTTACCGCTTTCGTGCAGAGGTGCAGGGTAAGGCGCGACGATTCCGAACGAATCACGGCGTTGGAGCGACCATCGGAGAAAATCGGGGAGGGGCATTCGGTCAGGAGAACGCGGGATCAGGCGTCAACATGAATGATTGGCTTGTGAAAGGCGCCAATCACGATCACGTCATCGATGATCTGCGCCGCCAGTCTCACCCGGCCATTTAGTAAATTAAATCCGATGATGGTGTACGACCCGTCGAACGAGGTCTCGTAGAAATCGACAGCTGCGGCGCTGGCAAACTGGCTCCAGGGCGTTCCGGTATGACTTTGCAGCGCTTGCAACACGCGCCTGTAAACTGCCAGGTCGTCAAATTTCAGTTTGTTGAGCTGGTGCGAAAAACTGGGCCAGAAATGTCAAACTGAGCAATACTCGGATAAGCTATCAAGCGGCATCTTGCGCTTCATCCAGGAGCCGCGCGAAGTCTCCTTTCGACAAGGGGCGCGGTGGCGTGACGCGCGCCCGCTTTGCGTTTTCTTGAAGCGCGCAAACGGTCAGTTCGCTGAACCCGGCGCAAGCCAGCGGTGCAGGTGCCGCGTCGTTGAGCGCTTTTTCATTGTTTTCCTTAGCCAAGTTGATGTGTTTATGCGGCTTACGGGCCATGATAGCCTCCGTGTGTGATGACGTCCTTCCGACGCTATTATCAAACAGCCTCGTCAGTCTCTATATGCCAGCAGAGAGCGTGGCAGTCTTGCCAGACCCCGCTCGGGTGCGAGAGTCCGAACTTCTTCCTGGAAAGAACGAGGAATCGAGACGGTTTCATGGATAAATTCTATCACGGCGTGCGGGGCATGCGCTGAAGCGCGCCCTCAACGGCGGTGAAATCACGAATCCCAACATCGTTTGCGCTGGGCTCCTCACAAAATTCCCAATGACCCTCATTAATACAAACAATGAGGCGCTCAGCCCATCTTGTCGTATCATAGAAACCAATGAGAGCTTCTCATTCGATAGTTTTTCTTAACCCACAAATTCACGCACGAGGATACCCATGTCGCTGATCAATACGCAAATTCCGGATTTCAAAACCCAAGCTTTCCACAACGGCAAATTTGTAGAAGTGTCGAACGAGTCGATGAAGGGCAAGTGGTCGGTCGTGATTTTCATGCCTGCCGCGTTCACCTTCAACTGCCCGACCGAAGTCGAAGATGCGGCCCAGAACTACGCTGAATTCCAGAAAGCGAACTCGGAAGTGTACATCGTCACCACCGACACTCACTTCTCGCACAAGGTCTGGCACGAAACGTCGCCTGCCGTTGGCCAGGCCAAGTTCCCGCTGGTTGGCGATCCAACCCACAAACTGTCCCGCGCGTTCGGCGTGCATATCGAAGAAGAAGGCCTGGCACTGCGCGGCACCTTCATCATCAATCCGGAAGGCGTCATCAAGACCCTGGAAATCCATGACAACGCCATCGCCCGTGATGTCAAGGAAACCCTGCGCAAGCTCAAGGCTGCCCAGTTCGTTGCCGCCAACCCAGGCCAGGTATGCCCGGCCAAGTGGAACGAAGGCGCGAAAACCCTGACCCCATCGCTGGACCTGGTCGGCAAGATCTAAATTGTTGTAAACAGGGACGGAGCGGCGCCTTGCGCTTCCCTCCCTGCACCGGGAACCAGCCCGACGGTTCCCGGATTTAATTCAAGGCACTTTCTTACGGATATCAACATGCTTGACGCCACTCTCAAAACCCAGTTGCAAGGCTATTTGCAAAACCTGCGCGCGCCGATTCGTCTCATCGCAACGCTCGATCATAGCGAAAAAAGTGCCGAACTGCGTGAACTGCTGGCCGAGATCAGCAGCCTGTCCGATAAAGTCAGTGTTGACGAGTCGGGCACCGATAGCCGCAAGCCCTCGTTTGTGATCGCCCGCGAAGGCGAGACCCACGGCGTGCGCTTCGCCGCCATTCCGCTCGGCCATGAATTCACCTCGCTGGTGCTGGCCCTGCTGTGGACCGGCGGCCATCCGCCCAAAGTGGAACCCGAAGTGATCGAGGCCATCAAGGCGCTCGATGAAGCCATGGATTTCGACGTCTATATGTCCCTGTCCTGCCACAACTGCCCCGACGTGGTGCAGGCAGCGACCTTGATGGCGGTCTTCAATCCGAAGATCCGTACCGTGATCATCGATGGTGGTTTGTTCCCGTCGGAAGTCGAGACGCGCCAGGTCATGGCGGTCCCGATGGTCTTCAAGAATGACAGCATGTTTACTTCCGGTCATATGACTGTGGAAGAACTCGTCGCCAGGCTCGACGTGAATTCGGCTGAACGTGAAGCCAAAAAGCTCAATCAAAAGTCCGCCTTTGACATGCTGATCGTCGGCGGCGGCCCGGCCGGCGCGGCCGCTGCCGTGTACGCGGCGCGCAAAGGCATCCGTGTCGGCGTGGCGGCGGAGCGCTTCGGCGGCCAGGTCAACGATACCATGGCCATCGAAAACTATATCTCGGTGCTGGAAACGGACGGCCCCACATTCGCCGCCGCCCTCGAGGCGCAGGTCCGGCACTATGAAGTCGACATCATGAACCTGCAGCGGGCCGAGCGCATCGTTCCGGCCGCCACGCCGGGGGGGCTGGTCGAAGTGCATATGCAAAACGGCGGCGTGCTCAAGGCCCGCAGCGTGATCGTCTCGACCGGCGCGCGCTGGCGCAACGTCAACGTGCCCGGCGAAGCCGAGTACAAGAACAAGGGCGTGGCGTACTGCCCGCATTGCGACGGCCCCTTGTTCAAAGGCAAGCGCGTGGCGGTGATTGGCGGCGGCAATTCCGGCGTGGAAGCGGCGATCGACCTGGCCGGCATCGTCCAGCACGTGACGCTGGTCGAGTTTGCCGATGCGCTCAAGGCCGATGCGGTCCTGGTCAACAAGCTCAAGAGCCTTTCCAACGTCACGATCCACGTGAATGCCCAGACCACCGAGATTACCGGTGACGCCCAAAAGGTCAATGGCCTGGGCTACAAGGACCGTGCCACCGATACGGCGCATCACGTGGCGCTGGAAGGGGTGTTCGTGCAAATCGGCCTGGTGCCGAATACCGAATTCCTGAAAGGAACTTTGGAGCTGAGCAAGTACGGCGAGATCGTTGTCGATGCCAAATGCCACACCAGTGTGCCGGGCGTGTTTGCCGCCGGCGATGTGACCACGGTGCCGTACAAGCAGATCGTCGTCGCCGCGGGCGAAGGATCGAAAGCCGCGCTCAGTGCGTTCGACTACCTGATTCGCCAACCGGTGGTGAGCAGTGTTGCCAATGAAGAGGAAGTAGCGCTGGCTGCCTGATCGCAGTAGCGTTTCACTTCACATAGAAACCGCCCGGCTTGAAACCGGGCGGTTTTTTTGCGTCTGCGAACGGGGCGCCTGTCGCCAATGAACTTTTTCTCAGGAAATGCAACTGCCCGCCGTACCGGTTTTTCCGCAATCGGGACAGCATGTTCGTGCCGCCGCTGCGTGATGTGGCGCAGACGCGTGCGCACTCACCGGCCTATTCTTGAAAAGGGCCACGCCGCACCGGTCCGGGCCGGGTTCGTGTTCATCGAACCTATCCGATTTCCGTCAAGGAGTCTTTCATGTTCATCCCCTGGCATTGCTTCAGACTGGTCCTGATTGCCGCCATCACGCTGCCGCTGGCGGCCCCGGCGGCGACGCGCTACAGCGTCACCACGGTCGGCATCGCCGGCAGCAGCGCGCGCGACATCAACCTGAGCGGTCACGTGCTCGGCGCCTATACCGACGGCAGCGGCGCCATGCGTGGCTTCCTCAACACCGGCGGCGCGCCGCTCGACCTCGGTTCCCTCGGCGGCGACACCTTTGCCGGCGCCCTCAGCGACAGCGCCCTGGTAGTGGGGTCCTCGGCCAACCGCGCCGGCGACGATCGCGCGTTCAGCTACGCCAATGGCGCCATGCGCGATCTCGGTACGCTGGGCGGCATGTACAGCAGAGGCTACGGCGTCAATCATCAGGGCGATATCGTCGGCAGCTCCAGCACCGGCAATCCGGACGAATGGAACCTGGAGCGGGCATTCGTGATGTCCGGCGGCGTGATGCGCAACATCGGCACCTTACCCAACGGCGACATGAGCCGCGCGCGGGCCATCAACAATGCCGGCCAGGTCACCGGGCTGTCCTCGGTCAGCACCGATGGCGGTCCCGAACATCCTTACCACGCCTTTCTTTACAGCGGCGGCGTCATGACCGATCTGGGCACCTTGGGTGGGCTGTACAGCGAGGCTTATGCGATCAACGACCGCGGCGCAGTCGTGGGGAGCGCCGGCAGCATGGAGGAGTATCCATCCGGCCACGGGATCCGGCACGCCTTCCTGTATGTCAACGGTGTGATGACCGACCTCGGTACCCTGGGCGGCGAGGAAGCCGGCAGTACGGCCTTCGACATCAACAACCTTGGCCACATCGTTGGCGAAGGCAACAGCGGCAGCGTGCAGCGCGCTTTCCTGTACGAAAATGGCGCCCTGCGCGACCTGAACACGCTGATCGATCCCACCGCCGGCTGGATGCTGCAGGAGGCGCGCGCCATCAACGACCTGCAGCAGATCGCCGCCACCGGCTGCAAGGATGGCCAGTGCTACGCCTTGCGGCTCGATCCGACCAGCGCCGTGCCCGAGCCCGACACTTACGCGGTGCTGCTCCTGGGCCTGTGCATGGTTGGCTTTGCCGCGCATCGCGCCACTGGCGTGGGCGCCAACCGCACGGTGTCGAGCAGCGGGCGGCACGGCGCGGCCGCGCCGCCGTTCGCCCGGTGAGCAATGTCCTTGACGGCGGCTAGGCCGCGCGCAAGGGCAGCGGAGATGGTCGTTACACGCCGCAGTAGGCGGTCTTGACGGTGGTGAAGAACTCGGCCGCGTAAGTGCCCTGTTCGCGCGAACCGTAGCTCGACCCTTTGCGTCCGCCGAAAGGCACGTGGTAGTCGACGCCCGCGGTCGGCACGTTGACCATCACCATGCCCGCTTCGGCGTGGCGCTTGAAGTGGGTTGCGTACTTGAGCGAGGTGGTGACGATGCCGCTGGCCAGGCCGAACTCGGTATCGTTGGCCATCGCCAGCGCGTGCTCGTAGCTGTCGGCCGGAATCACCATGCCGACCGGGCCAAAGATTTCTTCGCGGCTGATGCGCATGTCGTTGCTGCAGTCCGTGAACAGGGCAGGGCGCAGGAAGAAGCCCGGCGTCGCGCATTCCACACGCTCGCCGCCGAAGGCCAGGGTCGCGCCTTCTTCGCGGCCGATGCCGATGTATTCCATGTCCTGGTCGAGCTGGCTCTGGTCGACCACCGGGCCGATGTCGACGCCGGCGCCGAGGGCGTCGCCCACCGTCAATGTGGCCAGTTTCTCGCGCATGGCGGCCACGAACGCCGGGTAGATGCCTTTTTCGACGATCAGGCGGCTCGACGCCGTGCAGCGCTGGCCGGTCGAAAAGAACGAGCCCTGCACCGCGCAGTTGACGGCGGTGGCGAGGTCGGCGTCGTTGAGGACGATCAGCGGATTCTTGCCGCCCATTTCGATCTGCACCTTGGCCATGCGGCCGATGGCGGCGGACGCCACCTTGGCGCCGGTCGCGGCCGAGCCGGTGAAGCTGATCGCGTTGACCCGGCGGTCATGCAGGAAAGCCTGGCCGACCACGCTGCCGCGGCCCATCACCAGGTTGAACACGCCCGGCGGCAGGCCGGCGCGGCTGATGATTTCGGTCAGGGCCCAGACGCTGGCGGGCACCAGTTCGGCCGGCTTGATCAGTACGCAGTTGCCGTAGGCCAGGGCCGGCGCAATTTTCCAGGATGGGATGGCAATCGGGAAGTTCCACGGCGCGATGATGCCGACCACGCCGACCGGCTCGCGCGTGACTTCCACGTCGAGGTTCGGGCGCACGGACGGCAGCTTGTCGCCGCGCAGGCGCAGGCATTCCTGGGCGAAGAATTTGAAGATGGCGCCGGCGCGGGCGACTTCGCCGATGCCTTCCGGACGGGTCTTGCCTTCTTCGCGCGAGAGCAGGGTGCCGAGCTCTTCTTTGCGGGCCAGGATTTCGCTGCCGATCTTGTCGAGCGCATCGGCGCGCATCTGGATGTTGGACAGCGCCCAGCCGGGCGCGGCGGCAGCGGCGGCGGCGATCGCCAGCTCGGTCTGCTGCGCGTCGGCCTGGGCGTAGTGGCCGATGATGTCGTTCGTGTTCGAGGGATTGATGTTGGCGGACGACGAAGCGCCGTCGACCCAGGCGCCGTTGATATAGTTCTGTTTCATGGAAGCTTTCTGCGTGGCTCGCAAGGGACCGCGATGCGTGTTTATCAAAAAACAAGAGCTTACCATTGCGGGAGGAATGCTGCCCGAGGGCGCCGCTGGATGATAGGGGATTGTGCCGATTGCGGCGTGGTTGGCGCGTTTCTGTGACCTATAAACGTTGCTCCCTCCTCCCCGTCGTTCCCGCCGAGTGCCGCCTTGGCGCGGGAAGTCGTTCCTGCCAATGGCAGGAACGACGGGGCAAAGCTTAGTACTTGTAATGCAAAGCCAACCCCACCGCCCGGTCGTAACGGCGCGTATCGCGCACCAGGCCCGGGTCCTTGTTGAAGTAATCGTGGTACGGCTGGTCCAGCAGATTATTCCCATCCAGGGTCACGGTCAGCTGCTTGCTGATCCGGTACGACAGCGACCCGTCCAAGGACCGCAGCGGCGCCACATACAAGTCCAGCTTGTCATTGCCCCGATAGCGTTCCTCGGCCGTGAACTTCGAGCGCCAGTTGTAGGCCAAACGCGCCGACCACGCCTCCTTCTCATACAGCCCCACCAGGTTATACGAGGTCTTCGACATCCCCAGGAACGACGACTCGCGCCCGTCCGGATTGGTCTGCTTGCCGGTGATGTAAGTAAAGTTCGCCTCCAGCCCCAGTCCGCCCAGCATCCCCGGCAGGAAGTCGTAAAACTGCCGGTAATTCATCTCGACGCCTTCCAGATTGGCTTGGGTCAAATTGTAGCGGCGCGTCACATCGTACTCGCGGCCGTTGATGATTTCGCGCGCCGCTTTCTCCACCGAACGGTCGGTGAACTTGTGCTGGAAAATCGTGCCGGTCAGGGAACCGGTGGGCGCGAAATACCACTCCAGCGCCACGTCGATATTATCCGACCTGGTCGGCCGCAGATTCGGATTGCCCGCCGCGCCGGTGCCGACAATGCCCGAGGTGGTTGGCGTCGCCGCCACCCCTTCGGTCAGCCGCAGCGCCGGATTGTAATCGGCAAACGCCGGCCGCTCGACCGCGCGGCCGCTGATCAGGCGCGCCACCAGGGTCGGCGCGAGTTCCGCGCGCAGTGCCAGGCTCGGCAGCACATCGGTGCGGCTGGTATCGACCGATACCGGCGCGACCACGCCGACGATGGACGAATTGCCCTTGAGCGTCTGCTCGGTGCGCACCACGCGCGCGCCCACCACGCCGCTGATCGGCACGCCCATATGGAAACCGAACTTGGCCTTCGCGTACAAGGCCGAGGTACGCTCCACGTCGCTGTAGTACGACAGCGGATTGTCTTCCAGCTGCGCGGGCGAACCGGTCAGGATGGTGCGCACGACGTCGGTATGGTCCAGGATGTAGTTATGGTCGGCCACCACGTAGCGGTTCACGCCATAGTTGCCCCCGGTCGGTGCCGACAAAGTCCACAAGCCCGGAAAGCGGCTCGCCGCGACGCCATTTTGCGGACTATTGGCGTACCACATGTCGCGGATGCCGCGCGACGACGCCTTGCGCTCGGCCAGGCGCACGCCGCCGGAAAGTTCCTTCACAAAACTGAGCAGGCCATTCTCGCTGGCGTCGTAGATCACATCGCCGCGCCAGTCGTTTGAGGTGCCCTGGCGCGCGTTGGCGATGTCGGTGCCGCCGCGCACACGGAATTTGGCGTCGTCCGGGTCTTCCATGTTCGTGCCCGGGAAGTCCAGGTAACCGCCGCCCGAGCGCACCGCGCCCAGGAAGCCGCGCGCCGTGTAATCGAAGTCGAAAATCACGCGCCGCTCCTTGAAGTAGCTGGCGGTGCGCGCCGCTTCCGTGGTCAAGCGCAGATTGGGCGTGGCGTCCCAGCGCGCACCGAGGGCCACCTGTTCGTTGGTCACATCGTGCTGGTAAGCCTGGGTCGACGAGAAGCCCGGCGCATCCTGGTTCAGGCGCGTGATGGTGTCGAGATTGTTCGTGCCCGGCTTGGTCGTGATGGTCGCGCCGGCGAAGTGCGGCGGGAACCCGATCATGAAATTGTTCTGGAAGCGGTGGTCGATATTCGTGCGAAAGCCTTCGGCAAACACTTCCACGGCCGGACTCGGACGCCATTGCAGCGCGAAGTTACCCGCCTCGCGCTTGCGGTCGCCGTTGCCCATGAAGCGGCCGAAGTTTTCGGCCCCGGTCACGCCATTGTCGATCGGGATCGGAAAGCCGGCGAATGCCACTTCATCGTGATAGCGCCCGCGCTGGTACGACAGGCCAACCAGCGCACCGATTTCGCCAATGCCGGTTTTCCAGCGGTCGCTGAGCATCGCGCTCACGTCGGGATTATTGGTCTTGGCCTTGTCGCGGTTCTCCACGCGCGCGTTCAGGTTGACCTGCCGGCCCTTGAAGTCGAACGGGCGGTTGGTGCGCACGTCGATCACGCCGGCGGTGCCGCCTTCGGGCAGGTCGCCGCCCTGGGTCTTGTAGACATCGATCCGCTGCAGCATGGAGGCCGGCACATCGGAAAGGTACAGGCTGCGGCCGGTGTCGGAGAAAAATTCGCGGCCGTTGAGGAGAGCGACCACGCCGCCCAGGCCGCGGATGATCACCGTGCCAGCTTCGCCGCCGCCCCGCGTGACCTGTACGCCTGGGACGCGCTGCAGGATTTCGGCCACATTCTTGTCGGGGAATTTGCCGATATCGTCGGCGACGATGGAGTCGACCACCTGGTCGGCGTTCTTCTTGATCGTTTGCGCGCTTTGCGCGGCTTTGCGCACGCCGCTGACGGTGACGACGGCGGTGTCAGCGGGGGCGGGGATCGCTTCCTGGGCGGCGACCGAGACGTGACTGAGCATGCCGGCGCCGAGCAGGGATGCGACCAGCGATTTGAGGGCGATCGGACGGGCCGTGCGGGCGCGGCCGCAGGCGGGGGCGGAATGTTTCATGGGTCTCCAATGATCGTTATTGAGCTAAATGCTCTTATTTGCCCGAATCATAGGGGACACGCAGAAATTGCTCCAATCATGTTTTTGCCGTGGCCGATACCGATCTTGGTATCGGCGGGGCTTTTCGGCGCATGTGTTTCCTAACCGGGGTCAGAGCTCCGATTCGAAACAAAAAACATTTCTAGTCGGAGGTCTGACCCCGGTTAGGCAACACTGCCAGCCGGCCTAGTCGTCGTTTTGCCAGAACGCCCCATTCTCCACAAACACCACCGTCGTGCGTGGCGGGATGCTGAAGGTGCCGCTGGCACGCTCGTACGTTGCCGTCCTGGCGAGCCGGTCGTTGTCGGACTTGCGCTGTACCTTGTGCACTGCCAGCTTGCGCCCCTTGAGTTCATCGATCGTGATGGTCTTCGCGACCTTGTCGACGTTGAAGAAGGTCGTCACGCTGCCGTACTTCGCGCCCGGATAACGGCGCCCGTCGATGCTCATCGCAATCAAGCCTTCCATCTGCCGCGGCCCCACGTTGTGGAACCTGAGCCGCTCGCTCACATCCCTGGCGCTGCGCAGGCGGAACAGGGTAGTGTCGTTGCGGATTTCGAGCAGGTCGAGGAAGTAGTCGCGCGCCGATACAATCGCCGCCGTATCGGGCTTGATCAGCGCATTGGCCAGGATCGGGGACATCAGTTCCCAATTGGCCTTGTTCACGCCCGCCATCGGCAAGCCGACGCCGAAGTTATTCGACTGGTATGAAAAGTCGAGGCGGTTGAACCAGTCGCCCGCGTTGTAGCTGTCGCGGTCGAGCGACTTCGACCTCAGGATTTCCTGCCCCGCGTGGAAGAACGGCACGCCCTGCGACAGCATGTTGATCGCCGCGCCCAGGTTTTGCACGCGCACGCGCTCGGCCAGGCTGGTCGCCTGCGGCAGCTTGAAGGCGTTCAGGTCGAACAGGGTCTGGTTGTCATGCGCTTCGACATAGTTGATGGTCTCGGCCGGACTGGCGGCGAATCCCGCCTTCTGCCCGGCATAATCGATGTCCGCATTCTTGCGCACGACGCCCGTGCGGTCGGTGAAGCTGTAGTCGCGCAGGGTGCCCGACAAGCCCACCTTGATCAAGTCGCCCAGGCGCAGCAGGTCGTCCTTGGTTTGCGTGCTGGTCGCATTCGGATCGAGAAAGGCGCCGTTGATGAAGCCCTGCTGGCTGATCAGATCGGCCCCGCCATCGCAGCAGCCGCCGCCACGCACGGCATCGCGCAGGCGGTCGTTGAATGAGCCGATGCTGCTGCCGAACATGTTGGCCTGGCGCGCCTGCACGAAGCGCGCGTCGTTGCCGACCACGCCGAAGTTCCAGGCTTCGCCGTACAGGTAGATGTCGCGCTGGGCGGCGCGGTCGACCGTCGCTTTCAGCCTGGTGAGGACCGACAGCGGCGCCATGCCCATGATATCGAAGCGGAAGCTGTCGACCTTGTAGTCGGTGGCCCAGGTGACGACCGAATCGATCATCAGCTTGGCCATCATGGCGTTTTCGGCGGCAGTGTCGGCGCAGCAGCTGTCGTTGATGATGCCGCCGCTCGGGTTGAGGCGGTAGTAGTACGCCGGCACGATCTTGTCGAGCACCGACAGCGGGCTTTGCTGCGAGCCGCTGGTGTGGTTGTAGACCACGTCCATCGTCACGCGCAAGCCTTGTTCATGGAGCGACTTGACCATCGCGCGAAATTCGCGCACGCGCACCGCGCCATCGTTGGCATCGGTCGCGAAGCTGCCATCGGGCGCGCTGTAATGGACCGGATCGTAGCCCCAGTTGAAGCAGTCGCTGTCGCCGGCGGCGGCCACCGCGGCTTGCTGCGCCTCGGCGTTGGCGGCGGCGTTCGGAATGGCCGGCGTGGCGCAGCCGGTTTCGTTGACGCTGGCGATGTCGAAACTTGGCAGCAGGTGGATGTGGCTCATGCCTGCGCGCTGCAATGCGCGCAGGTGGCGCATGCCGTTCGAATGCACATCGGTGAAGGCGAGGAATTTGCCGCGATGGTGTGCCGGCACCGTGGTGTCGCTGGCGCTGAAATCGCGCACCTGCAGTTCGTACAGGGAGATATCGGTCGGATGCTCCAGGCGCGGAATCGGATGATAATCCCAGCCGGACGGTTTGAGCGCGGCGCTGTCGAGGTTCGCGATGAAGCTGCGCTGGCCGTTGGCGTTCAGGCTCAGTGAGTACGGATCGGTGACCACGTTGCTCACCACCGTGTTATTGGCCCAGCGCGACAGCACATTGACGGTGTAGGTGTAGTAGGCGCGGTTGGTCCAGGCGGCGTTGGGGGCGGTGTAGTGCCACACGCCGCTGGAGGCGTCGCGCGCCATCGGCACGGTCGTTGCGCTGGCCGTGCCGGCGTTCGCGTACACATTGAGTGCGACCGATTTGGCGGTCGGCGCCCACACGCGGAAGGTCGGCACGCCGGCCCGGTTGAAGGTGGCGCCGAGCGCGCTGTTGGCGGCGGCCGGGGCGAACAGGGCGTCGAGCAGGCCGCTCGTTTGCAGGGACGTGACCTGTACCAGCTTGCCGGCGGCGTCGAATTGGGCGATGGCGAACTGGCCGCTGACCTTGGCGGGCAGGCCGGCCACGTCGGCGCCAGAGACCGTCAACGCGGTGGACGCGGCCAGGTGTGGATACTTCGCTTGCAGCGCCGGGCTCAATGCGCCGGAAACGCGTAGGTCGATGCTGCCATCGGCGCCGGTCACGCCACCGGGTGCGGAATCGAGGCCGCCGTTGGCCGCGTAAAACAGCTTGTAGCTGGCACCGGCGGGCGTGCCCGGCCACACCACGGTATCGGGCGAGAGCCAGTGCGCAGCGGCGTTGGCCAGGTTGCCGAAGCTGATTGCCGGAGCGCTGGTGTAGACCTTGCAATCGCCTTCGAGCAGCCAGACTTCCTGGCCGCGGGCGGCGATGTCCGGCGCAAAGTCGCCGGTCTGGTCGCTGGCGCAGTTCTTGTTGCCGCTGCCATCGGTGAGCAGGAAATCGATTTTCGTTTTGGTGGTGTCAACCGGAATGTCGACATAACCGCCGTAGCTATCGCTGGCGGCCAGCATGAAGCGGTCCTTGATCCATTCCACGCTGGGCTTGGCCGGACCCGACCAGGAATACACGCCCCACTGGGCTTCGTCGCGCTGGGCGCGCCGGTAATGCATGCGGATGGTGCCGGGCGCCACGGCCGCCACCGACACCCAGGCACGCTGGACCGACTCGGACATCATTGTTGGCGTTGCAGGGGCGCTGGTGGTGTCGGCACCGCCGCAGGCGGCCAGCAGGCTGGCGCAGAAACTGGCGCCGAGCAGGCGCTGGAAAGTAGGGTATGAAGTAATACTACCTAGAGAATGCATGTGCAACTCCTGAAGAGGGTGATGTGCGGCGGCGCCCTTGTCTTTAATACGTCGTTGTTGTGACGCCATTGTCGATAGGCTGAAAGCCTATGTAATATTACTACACATCGTTTCATGAGTTATAAGAAAATCAAGGCGAACGCCAGCCGCCGCCGGCGCGGGCGGCCATAGGAAAAGAAAGGCGGGGGCGTACTTGCGCTACGGGCGGATCAGGGCAGGGCCCACAGCCAGCGCACGATGTGGAAGAAGACGGGCGCGGCGAAGCCGAGCGAATCGAGGCGGTCCATGTAACCGCCGTGGCCGGCGATACCCGTGCCCCAATCCTTGGCGCCGAGCGAACGCTTCACGCCCGACATGACCAGGCCGCCCATGGCGCCGCCGACGACGATCAGCGCGGCCATGCCGGCCGCCTGCAGCGGCGTGAACGGCGTGACGAACGACAGCAGGGCGCCGATCAGCATGGTGGCCAGGCCGCCGCCGATCAAGCCTTCCCAGGTCTTGGCCGGGCTCAGTTTGGGCGCCAGCTTGTGCTTGCCGAGCAGCTTGCCGAACACATACTGCAGCACATCGCTGATCTGCACGGTGAAGATGAAGAAAAACAGCAACTGGGCGTTGTGGCCTTCGAAGTTCGGGATATTGAGCATCAGCAGCGCCGGCGCATGGCTGACGCCGTACACGCAGATCATTACCGCGAACAGGATGCGCGCATTGCGCGACAGGAAGTCGTCCGTATCCTGGCTGATCGCGCTGGCGGCCGAGATGAGGAAAAAGATATATACCGGGATCATGATCGCGAACAGGCCGTACCACTCGGTCCACAGCAGCCAGTACTGGGCCGGCAGGGCGATGAAGAAGGCGATGAACAGCGGCCAGTAATCGCTCTTGCGGGTGGGCGTGAGGGTGAGGAATTCGCGCAGCGCCATCAGCGAGGCAAAGCCGAACACCACGATCGTCACGTAACGGCCCAGGATCAGCGCCGAAAACAGCACGCCGGCCATGACCCACCACGCGTTGACGCGGGCGTTCAGGTTGACGATGGTCGCGCTGCCCGGATGCTTGAGCCGGAGCACGAAGCCGACCGCCGAGGCGACGATCAGGATCGCCAGCAGAATCTGGCCGGTAAGAATGAATTGGGGTGTCATAGGAACAGCCTCAGAAGGTATCCGCCAGGTCGCACACGGCCTGGTGCATGCGGGCGAGGAAGGTTTCCTTATCCTCGCCGCGGTCGTTGTACAGCGGCGCGCCGAAATGCGAGCGGCACAGCAGCGGCAACGGCAGCGGGGCGCCCTTGGGCAGCGCGCGGTGCAGGTTTTGCTGGTACACCGGGACCAGGGCCAGGGTCGGCCGGTCACGGCTCAGGTGATACAGCCCGGATTTGAATTCGCCCGGCAAGGTCGCATCCTTGCGCGTTCCCTCGGGAAACACGATCAGCGAATCCTGCTGGTCGAGCGCCTCTGTCAGCGGCACCAAAGCGTCGGCGCCGCCCTTGGCGCGGTCGACCAGCACCACGTTCAGCAAGCTGTGCGCGATGTAGCGGCGCAGTGCCGTCTTGTCCCAGTAGTCAGCGCCGGCAACCGGGCGCGTGCGGTCGCGCATGATGGGCGGAATGGCGGCCAGCAAGCCCGTCGTATCGAGATGGCTGGTGTGATTGGCGAAATACACGCAGGGATGGACGGGCGGCACGTCGTAAAAAGCGGCGCCGCCCACGATCAGACGCTGCAGGCCGAGCAAGGCGTCGCGCTGGATGCGGAAGAACGCGTTCACTGCCTGGCTTTCTGTTCGAGCTGGCGGCACAGGGCCAGCGTGCGTGTGACGCAGGTGACCAGGCTGAGTAGGGCGATGAGGGCCGTGGCCACGCCCATGGTGGGGTAGCCGAGCGGAAGCACCGGGACGACGGCGGCGACCAGGCAGGCCACGGTGAGGACGGCCATCCGGTGCTGCTTGGCCATGGGGCCGCGGAAATCGTGGCCGAGGCCGCAGGAAGCGCCATACACGCGCACGTAGGCGGTCAGCGCGGCGGCCAGGGCTGCGAGCCAGCCGAGCACGGGATCGGCGGCGGCATAGCCGGCGGCGACCAGCAGCAGCGAATCGGCGATACGGTCGGGGAATTCGTTGAACACGGGGCCGAGCGGCGTGGCCTTGTTGTACTCGACGGCCACCATGCCATCGAACAGATTGCACAAGAGGCGGCCCTGGATACACAGCGCGGCGGCGACCAGGTACGGGGCGGAATGCTGCATGAAGAGACCGCCGCGTATGAGCGCAGCGGCGCCGAGGGCGGCAAAGACGATGCTGAGAACGGAAATCTGATTGGGGCTGATGCCTCTGCCGGCCAGCCATCGTGCCATCCGCCGCGCCCAGCCGGCATCGCGGACGGTGATAGGCCGGCGGTCCGATTCATCTTGTTGCGTCATGACATCTTTTATTGATAGTAGAGGCGGCCCAGTGTAGTTGTTATTTAACTGTCTATCAACATTAATATTTTTACTCTGTGCAACTCATGCACA